>NZ_JBNPNH010000004.1:0-217030 GCF_050314555.1 Candidatus Spyradosoma sp. SGI.093
ATCTTTTGCCTTCGGTGCACTTTTTTATTGAGGCATCGCGTCGTCCCGCGCCCGGCGCTCGCGCTCGATCGCGTCCAGAGCGTCGTAGGCTTCCGCGCTCCCGAAGCTGAGCATCGACGAAAGCCTCGCGTAGGCGCGCATTCTGCCGATTCGGTTGCTCATCGCCGTGATCTGCGCCACCGTCGCCTTCACCGCCGCGGTGTTGTCCAGATTCTCGCGCATCAGCCGCGCCAGCAGCTCGCCGCGCGCCTTCACGTCCCTGCGCAGCATCTCCGGCTCGCCGCCGCACACCGCGTCCAGCAGCGCGGCGTCCGCCTTGTCCAGCCCGCGTTCCAGCAGCAGCTTCGCAAGCGCGATCCCCTTCACCTTCAGCTTGCGGATCGCCGCCGGGTCCGAATAAAGCTCGTTGTGCTCGCGGATGAAGTCCTGAATCATTCTCCGCGATTCCGCGCCGATGTCCTTCAGGCTTCCGTAGGCGTCGCGCTTCTTCTTCGCCCGCTCCTGCTTCGCCCGTTCCCGCGCCCGTTCCCGCGCACGAGCCCGAATCGTCTCCTCGCTCTCCTCCATCTCCGAAAGAGAAAATTTTCGCTTGCCGATTACTTCGCCGAGTGCATCATTGGAAAAATCTTCCTCCGTAAGGAGCGAAGGATTCCCGCGCTTTGAAGCCGCCGCTGGCAATTGCAGCCTGTTCGACCGCAGATAAGCGCGGGATTTTTGTTGGTTCACGTAGAGCGCGAGGCCGTCGTTCATGAATCCGAGGATCTGCCTTGCAGGTCTCCCGTAGATGCTTGTGATTTTGTTTACGCGTTTTCCGCGTTCTTGAGAGCTTTGATCTACGGCGACGGACACGACGGATTTTTCTCCGGTGTTCGCGTCCATGATTTCTACAAGCACGACGACGGAATCTTCCGGTCGCGTCTTTGAAGTGAACACAGCCATCGGGTCGTCGATGTTGGTCAGCAGGTCGCGCAGGTCGCCGACGGCGATTCCGTGCTTTTCCTTCGTGATCTTGTTCAGCGCGTTCCCGGAAATCACAATCGGCAAATCGTCGATTCCGCACGCCTTCCATACCGTCGGAACTCTTTCCAAAACTTTGTATTCCGCGTCTCCTCGAAGCTTTCCCGCCTCATACGCGTCCAGCACGCCGTTCCACGCGTCCTGCTCTTCCATCGAAATCGAATAAAGCCGCGAAACCTTGCGTCCGTTTTCATCGGTTTCCTTCCACTTCAGCGTCGAGAACAGTCGGTCGAACGCCGCGCTGACGCCATCCGCGTCCAGCTCCTCGATCGTCGGATAGTAGGCTCTCATCATGCGGTCGTCGAACTTGACGAGCAGGTTTCTTCCCACTTTGTCCAGCTCGGTCTTCAGCGCGAGCAGTTCCGAGCGGACGCGTTGCCGCTCCGCCTCTTCCGATTTCAGAAACTCGTTCCGCTTCTCCGAAATCGCGTCGTTCAGCTCGCGCACGCGGGATATCGCCTCCGAGCCGTTTTTGACGCGACTTAAAACGTAGGTCTCGAACGCTCTCGCGACCAGTTCTATGTTTTTCGAAAGATACGCCGCGCCCTTCTCGGCTTCGCGGGAACGTCTCGCGAAATCGCTTTTTTCAACAGCGTCCTCAATCGCCTTGAACGCGTCGGCGATTTCCGCGCGGACGGGATCTCCCATCGGTAAAGACCTGCGCGTCTCGTAGCGATTGTCGCGCCATGCTTGAGAAAGTCCGCCGAACCAGTCGTGCAGCGCGTGCATCCACTCGTGCGCGAGCGAGCCGTGGTCGTAAACATGGATCTTGTGATCGCCTCCGTGAATGTAGGTGCCTTTTCTCCTCGTCGTCGCTCGCCCGGAAACGTCGAGATCCAAGTCGCCGAATCCCACGGCGCTCGGCGGCACGTCCACGATTTCCGCCAAGTCCAGCAGCGCGTCGTAAACTTCCTTCGGCGTCGTCCATGCTTCGCCCTTGCGCTTTCCGACGTTCACCTTCTTGAACCCGAACGTGTTCGCGATGAACGCCGTGCTGTTCTTCAGCGCGTCGCTCTTCGCGCGCCAAGGCTCCATGTCCACGCGCCGCTTCAGCGCGCGCTCCGCTTCGTCGAGCTTCGCGACGTCCTCCGCGCTCTCAACCTGTTCCCGCATAGCGTCGAACAGCGGCAAACCTTCCGTCCCTTCGAAGTTGAAATACTGCTGCCCCAGCGAATACCTTATGTCCGGATTCTCCCGCGCATACGTCCCGACGTTCTCCGTCGCGCTCTTCACGCCGGCAGGATTGAAGACGACATACGTCGCAGTCTTTCTCCCGAAAGATCCGGAATCCTCATCCACGTAAACGCCGTCAAAGCCAAGCCGCTTCAGCTCGCCCGTCAGAATGTTTCTCGCTTTCTCGCCGAGCGCGTCGTTCGCGTTCGTCCATTTCTTGAGAATCGCGGAAGATTTTTCTTGGAGCGCCTGATACTCTTTGTTTTCGGAAATCTTGATGGAGCCGCGCATGTGCCACAACGACGAATAGAGCGCGTCTATCTTTTTTTCGACTTCCTCAAACTCCTTGCCGAACTGCACGTCGTTTGAGTGAATCGTCTTCTGCGCCGAATCATAGGCTTCGTTGTTGCGGACAAACTCTCTAACTTCCGCGCGATTCTTGAATCGCTTGATGTTCGACGCCTTGGCAAAGAGGCCCATCTGCTTCTTGCCGCGAAGCCCGATGTCTCTGTCGTCCGGCTTCAGAAACACGCCCACCGGCATCTCGGAGTCGCCCGCCGAATTTTTGCGCGCGTTCGTGTCGAACGCCGTAAAGTCGTCGCCAGTCTGATGGTAAACCACTCTCGGTTCCCCGTTCTCGTCAACCACCTTAGAGACGCCTTCTTCGTTGACTTTATACGCCTTTTTGGCGAGTATCAGCCGCGAAGTCGGAAACGCGCTTCCTTTAGTGGGAGTCTTGAACGCGTTCTCGACTTTTTCTTTTAACTCAACTTCATGCAGGTAAAAACCTTGCCGATTCGGTCGCGTTTCAACGACCACTTCGCAGATATACTCCTTGCCTCCGATTGTAATCGGAGCGGCGAGAACCGCCGTGTCGTAGCCGCGATTCTTCCAGTTCGTCTGCCGGTCGAAAATGATCCCGTGCTCAATGACGCTCGGAACTGCCGCGTAAGCAGCGCTCTTCAGGCTTCCGATGCCGTGCCCGAGCGAATCTTTGACGCCCTCCCGATCGAGCCGCACGGTTCCGAGCGTCGGATTCACGGCGAAGCCGTTGTGCTTTTCTTTCCAAAACGCAGTCACTTTTTCAGTAAGCGGAACGCTGTCTTTCTGGAACTCCGTTCCCGTAAGACTGTGAATCGGCGACATCTTAAAAATCTGCTCGACCTGACGGGCAAATTCCCAATCCCCGAACCACCGCTTGAAGCGCTTTGTCCGCACCAGCACCCACTGCTCCGCGTTCAGATTCGACGGCGAGCCGTTCGGAGCTTTCCCGAATGTGCCGTTTTTCTGCGCATCTTCGCGGATTTTCGCCTTCTCCGCCTCGATTTCCGCCAAGATCTCGGGCTTTGCGCGTCCATCTTCGCCGAAGTCGCTCGGCTCAAGATATTCCGCGCTCGCCTCCATCGCCAGCGAAAACCGCACGTCCGACGCCTTCGCGGCGACGCCGCGCACCTTCGCCGCGCGGTCTTCCGCGTCGTCGGCGGCGTATTCCTCAACGCTCACGCCCGCGTCCTTCAGCGCGCTCACGACAGCGGCGTCCGTTCCCGCGGGAACGACGGCGGCACGGAACTCGTCCAGCCCGACCGGGCGCCGGAACTTCGTCTCGAAATATTTCGCCGGCAGATTCTGCATCAGCTCCTTCACCGCGCTCAGTTCCTGCGCGAGCTTCTCTTCGATCTCGTAGCCGTATTCGTTTTCAAGATACGATTTCGGGTCTTCCTCGGCGAACGCCTCCTTCAAGCGGCGCACCGAGTAGTCGAAATTCATGAACGGGTTTTCGACGAGCTTCTTTTTCGCGTTGATCGCGTTGAAGACGCCGACGAGCCGGTCCTTCGTCTCCTCGACGGCGGCTTCCGCGTCCGCGTCGCTCAGATTCAGCAGCTCCTTCTTCGAGCGTATCTGCTTCAGCGAAGTCATGCTCTTGAGCAGGCTCGCCTTGATCGAGCCGAAATTCGTGTCGTCGCCCGAATCCTTTACCGCCTTCTTGTTCATCTCCTTCGAGATGTTTTCGAGCGTCGCGTCGATGTAGCGCGAACGCCCCGTGCGCGTCTCTCCGGCATAGATCTGCTCGCGCGCGCCGAACGATTTGAGCAGCTCGTCGCGCCACTGCACGTATTCGTCTTCGAGCCTCATCGCCGAAACCTCGCGCACCGCGTCCGAAACCGTCCCGACCGCGTCGAGCTTTCCGCCTTCGCGGTAGTCCGAGCGTGCCCGAGCCAGGAAATCGCGGATCACGTTGTAGTTGAGCAGCCCTTTCTCGTCGGTGAGCATTTTTTTGAGGACGTTCTTTATCTTCTCCGACGCGTCCGGCTTCTCCGAAACCTCGAAATAAAGATCCGTCAGCGCGCGTTTCTGCGCGTCGCTCAGCTCGCTCTCGAAGGCGAAAAACGATTCGTTCCCGAGAATGTCGATGACTTTCAGAGCCGTTCCTTCCGGGAAGTGGATCGGCGTCACTCTTTCTGGAACGGGGATTCCGCGCTCCTTCAGAAACACGTAGCGCAGATACTGGTTGTTCCCGCGTCCGCTCAAGATCGCGCGCGTGTCCGTCTTGACGTGCTGCGCGATTTCCGGATTGCCGACGCGTCCGTCGATGTAGACATCTGCAGCCTTCATCGTCTTTTCGTTCCCTATCAGCTTTACCGGCGGCACCATGGGCGTCCACGCGTCGCCGGCATACGTTCCCGCGTTGCGCCCCGTTTTCTTGTCGATGAGAGTCCGCGGCGCGATCAGAGTGATCGCTCCGAAGCCCGTTCCCGCGCGCGCGTTCAGATCCACGACGCCGAGCGAGGGATTAGCCAGCCCGCCGAGCGCGATCGCCTTGCGAAGCTTCTCCTCCGAAATCTCGTGCAATCCCACTAAGCTTGCCGTTTCCGCGTCGATAGAATACTTCCGCGCCAGTCCGCTCTGTTCTGCCTCGTATCCGGCGAGCGAATACTTTCTGCGGCTCTCCAGATAGGCGTTGACTTTCTCCGCCTCCTGTGCGACCTTTTCCTTGCCGTCGGTAGTGGGCGGGGTGCCTTGGGTTTTCCCATTGTCCGCATTTATGGATTCAGTTCCTCGTGCCGACGGCTTTTTTATTTCCTGAAGCTCGACGGTGTAGATGCGGCTCCCGTAGGAAGTGCCCTCCTTCACGAGAATGTCCGCCTCCGCGGGAACGCCGTTGAAGACAATCAGCGCGGCGAAGCGTCTGATTGATTTAAGGTTTGGGTCTCCGTCCGCGTCTCCTCGTTCTTCGAAAAGGTAAGCGCGACGGAACAGGTCGGCGATGTTTGCCGCCGCCGTGTTGTGCTGCTCGCGCGTAAAGCCGTTCGCCTCGGATTTCGCCGCCGCCTTGTTGGAAACGAGCTTGTCGCGCTGATTTTTCGCAATCTTCGCGCGGATTCCGGTTTCCGCGTTTTCGATTTCGACGTCCTTGAGCTTCAGCAGCTCTTCGTTCACTTCCGCGTTTCTCCGCGCGATCATCTTCGGCGTCGCCGCCTCGAAAAGCCTGCGTCTCTCCTCGATGGTCTCCGCGTCCTGCTCCGAAAGCGAATAACGCGCGTTCTTCTCGCCGTTCGCCTTGTCCAGCGCGCGCTTCATCAGCTCGCTCTTCGAGCCCCAGTCCGTCTCTGCGCCGAAGAGTCCCATGTCGTTGCCCTCCAGCCCGTTCTCGCGCTCGACCTCCGAGACGTAGCCGATCAGCGTCCGCCCGAAAAGCCCCGTCTTCCTGTCGAGCATCAGATTCGCGAGCATCTTCGCCGCGCCCAAGTCCAGCCCGGCGCGCACGTTTTCGCCGATGCCCTCCAGCGCGTTGCCCTCGAAATGCGTCTCGATCAGCTGCTCCGTCGTCCGCGCGTCTCCCTTGCGCTTCAGCTCGCGCACGGCGAGAGCGGCCTTCAGCGCCGCGGCGAGCTCACGCGAAACGTCGTAGCGCTCGTTCTCCTTGAGCCGAGCCAGATCGACGGCAAGGTCCATCAGCGTGTTCAGCGCGTTCTTCAGCGAATAGGGCGAATCGAACAGATCCGTCGCCGCCTCGCGGTCGCCGATCACGTAGGCGACGAGCGCCTCCTGAATGCGCGTCGCGAGCGTCTCCTTGAAGCCCTCCTTGCGGTCCTGCACGTATTCCGTTCCCGCGTTCACCGCCTGCACGAACGCGACCACGAACGCGTGGTTCTTCTCGCCGAGCAGGTCGTCTTCGCTGCGCGCGTTCAGCAGCGGCAGGCATTTCCCCAGCTCGCGCGCGTCCGCGTGGGCGCGTTCCGCCGTCGAGTAGGCGCTCTTCATGTCCATGTTGCTCGCCTTCGCGAGCGCCGCCCAGCTCATGCCGCCAGCGTCCTTCGCGACGCGCACGAGCACGGGCTTCCTCACGCCTTCCGGGACGGCGACGCCGTGTTCCCGCGCGAACTTTTCGAGCGCCGCGCGATACTGCGCCTCCGGCTCTCCGCCCCACTCGTAAACATCTTTGAGCAGGCGAGAACGCCCCTCGCCGGACACGGAACGCAGCGTCCCGTCCTCAAGCTCGCGGTAAATCGGAGCGCCTCGATCGGTGTGCGCGTCTTCGAGAAGCCGCTCCGCGACGAAGTCTTCGAGCATGCCGTGCGTCTGAAGCTTCGTCCGACGCCCTTCGCGGTTGCGCTCCTGCTCGTCCTGCTGAGCCTTGTCGCTCACATCGACGAACGTCAGCTCGTCCGCATCGACCACGCGGTATTCGCCGCTCACCACGACGGAGTTCTCCGCGCTCGGAGTCCGCGCGCTCCACGCGTTGCGTGTTCCCGCAGGATTTCCGCTTGAATACTCGCTTCCGCGCCCGTTTTCGCCCGAAAAACCGCCCGAAGCGTTCCCGCTGTCCGTTGCCCGCTGTCCGTTGTCCGCCTCCTGCATCGCGCGCGTCAGCCGCTCGCTCGCCTCGCGGAAAACCTCTTCCGCGGCGACGCCGCGCTTCTTCGCGACGCGCACGAGCAGCTCGCGAAACGACGGATACGCGCTCGGAAACTTGTGCTTCTCGCCCGCCTCGTCCGCGTAGGCGCGGTAAATTCCCCACTTGTCCTCCGTGACGCTCACCGCCGCGCTCCCGCCGAAGGAAACCTTCCCCTTCTCGTCGAAAATCGGCTTGACTTCCGAGCCGTTTTCCGAAGCATCTCTAGGCGTCGGCAAGTTCGACGGAAGAGCAGAAAGGGCTGCTGCCGCTTCCTTCTCGGAAGTCAGTATGAGGAGTTGCCCGTCCTCGCGTTGAGCTTGCCGCTTCATTTTCTCAAGCCCCCGAGAATCGACGAGACGCCATCCGACGATTTCCGTGTTCTCTTTCCCGCGATTCACTTCGAGAACAACGACGGAATTTTTGTCTTTCGTCGAAATCGCGACCCAGTAATTCGGACGCGTGATCGCGCGCGTCTGCCCGACTATGTCCGTCGAATAAAGCGCGCTTTTCAAAATCGCTCGGCTCGCTTCCGGAGAAAGCTCCGCATGCGCCCGCGCGTTTTTCTCGAAAACGTTTTTCTTGATGACGACGCGCTTCCCGCCCGAGCCGATCGCGTCGGACACGTTTTGAGGAAGCGCCGGAAGCGCGATGCTTCGCGACGGATTCGTGAAGTCCGCATCGCTCAGATCCTCCATCTTTTCGATGTTATCGAAAATGAGCGCGCCGCGCTCGTCCACGGGATTCCCTTGCGTGTCCCTCGAAACCGCGCGTTCCCGCCCGAGCTTTCGTTCATGCGCATCCACCAGCTTGCTCTTTTCCGCGTGCCACGCACGGAACTTCTCGTAGCTTTCCTTGAAATCCTCTTCGGCGTAGGCTTTTTCCTTTTCAGTCCTCGGCACGTTGACCAAATCTTGAAGCGCGCCCATCAAACTAATCGTGAGCTTGAAATCGCCAAGGGTATGATACATCTCGACGCCGTCTTTGACGTATCCGAACATCCGCGCATACCGTTTCCAAATCTCTTGAAACTCGGGCTCGATCCCTCGCCAGTCCGGGTTCTTTCCGGCACGGAGGTCGGCAAGCCATTTCTGCACGAGCGCGTCGATTTCCTCGCTCTCCCGGCGAAGCAGCTCGAACTCCGCCGCGGCGCGGCGACGTGCTCCTTCCATCTTTCTCGCTTCTGCTTCCGGAGTGTCCGCTTCGTCGAGTTTTACAGCTGCAAGCCTTTTGCCTTCCTGCCACTCGCGGATCAGCTCTTCGTTCGTCATGTCGCGAACGGACTTCTTTTCATTTTCCGGCTTCGCTTCCTGCGTCCCGCTTTCAGTCCCTTCCGTCCTTTCAGTCTCTCGCGTCCCTTCTTCCCGCTTTCCCGCAGTCTCTGTTCCAGCCGTCTTTGTCTCTGTCTCTGTCTTTGTCTCTGTTCCTTCCGCGCGCCGCGCCTCGAACGCCGCCTTGCGGTAAAGCTCGACCGCCTCGCTCACCTCGCGCTCGAACTTCGTGCCGCGCACCGCGTTCACGAGCCGCTTCAGAAAGTCCAGCAGCTTTCCGAAAAATCCCTTGTTCGCGCGGCGGGGGCCGGGGCTTCCCCTTCGGATTCGGCTTCGCCTCCTCCTTCGGGGAATCCCCGTCCCCCGCTTGCGAAAACCTCTCCGGAATCCTCACTTCTTGGGTGCACTTCTTTATGAGGCATCACCCTGAAAATTTTTTTGCCTTCGGTGCACTTTTTTATTGAGGCATCGCGCGATCGTCTCCGAGCCGTTTCTCGCCTTTACCCGTTCGGGGAAAAGAATTATGCTCGCGCGCAGTTTATTCATGTCCGCTCTTTCCATGAAGTCCTTGTGCGTCCCGACGGTTCTCGCCCTTTTCGCGGCGGGGGGCGCGTTCGCGCGCGCGGACGAGGTGCGCCTCGAAGACGGCTCGCTGATCCGCGGAAAGATTCGGGGCATCACCGAAAACGTGCTGACGGTCGAGCCGGATTTCGCCAAAGGCGCCTTCAAGATCGACATGGCGAAAGTCGAAAACTTCTCGACGGACGAGGCGATCTTCATGACGACGAGCTCCGGCGCGACGTTTCACGGCGTCGTCGTTCCCGGCTTCGGCAGTTCGGTCAGCATCAGTTCGCTGCACGGGATCGCCGCCGCGGGAACGCCGGAAGTCGCGGAGCTCTGGCGCGAAGGCGACCCGAGCCCGGCGGAGCGCGCGCTCAAATCCAAGGAACGCCGCTGGAACTTCACCATCGACGCCGGCTTCACGGGAACGTCGGGCACGACGGACTTCGCGCAGATGCTCTTCGGCTTCAACGCCTACAATTCCGGGCCCTACGACAAGCTCGTGCTCGCGGCGAGCTTCCGCTACAGCGAGACCAACGGCGAAAAATCCCAGGACAACCTTCACCTCATCGCCGACTACGAAGACAAGTTCTACGCGCCGATGCAATGGTACGCGCGCACCGACAATGGCTACGACAAAATCGCGCGGCAGAATTTCTTCACTACTTCGGCGCTCGGTCTCGGCTACGGCATCGTGGACCGGAAAAACTGGGCGGTGAACTTCCGTCTCGGCGCCGGTTTCCGTTACGAGAGCTACGAGGAAGACGCGATGATCGAGGACGTCAGCACGCCGACGGGCGACGTCGAGCTGAACAACCGCTACGAGGCGGACTTCGGCACGCTCTACAACAAGATCAATTACTCGCCTTCGCTCGACGATCCGCGCGGCAACTACGTCCTCACGCACGAATCCTACTTCGAAACCGCCTACTACGAGAACAAGGTGGGCATCCGCATCGGCATGAGCAACGTCTACAACAGCATCGTCGCCGAAGGCAACCGCCACCTGGATTCGACGTTCTACGTCAAGCTCGTGTTCAAAATCAAATGACGCCTTTCCCATGAACGATTCAAAGATCGATCTCGACCACGTTTCCGCGCTCGCGCGCATCGAACTCTCCGACGCGGAAAAGACAAAATTCGCCGGCGATTTTCAGACCATTCTCGGCTTTTTCGAAAAACTGAACGCCGCGGACGTCTCCGCGCTCGAGCCCTGCGCCCACGCGTTCCCGGTGTACAACGTGCTCCGCGACGACGTTCCTGGCGAGACGCTCCCCGTCGAAGCCCTGCTGCGCAACGCGCCCACCGCCCGCGAGGATCAGATCGTCGTCCCCCGCGTCGTCGACGACGGCGAATGAGCGAGGCTTCGCGATTTCAACGCAGAGAACGCAAAGACTTTTTCGACCGTCGCGCCTCGCGCTTCAAAAATCGTTCGCGTTCATTCGTGCAGATTCGTGGTTAAATTTTAATTTCTTTTTTCAATGGAAAATCTGATTTTCAAAACGGCGAGCGAACTCGCCGCACTGCTCGCCGAGAAAAAAATCTCCGCGCGGGAACTCATGAGCGCGCAGCTCGACCGCGTCCGCGAAATCGACGGGAACGTCCGCGCGTTCCTCGCGATCGACGAGGCCGACGCGCTCGCCCAGGCCGACGCCTCCGACGCGCGCCGCGCCGCGGGAACGCCGCTTTCCGCGCTCGACGGCGTGCCCGTCGCGATCAAGGACAACATCGCCGTCGCCGGGCAGCGCTGCTCCTGCGCCTCGAAGATGCTCGAAAATTTCGTCTCGCCCTACGACGCGACCGTCGTCGCCAACCTGAAGAAGGCCGGCGCCGTCGTCTTCGGCCGCCTCAACATGGACGAGTTCGCGATGGGGTCCTCGACGGAAAACTCCGCGTTCGCGAAGACCGCGAACCCATGGGACCTCTCGCGCGTTCCCGGCGGCTCCTCCGGCGGGAGCGCCGCCGCCGTCGCCGCGGGAATGACGCCGCTCGCGCTCGGCTCCGACACGGGCGGCTCGATCCGCCAGCCGGCGAGTTTCTGCGGCGTCGTCGGGCTCAAGCCGACCTACGGCACCGTCTCGCGCTACGGCGCGGTCGCGTTCGCGTCCTCGCTCGAACAGGTCGGACCGATGGCGCGCAGCGTCGCCGACGTCGCCGCGCTCTACGACGTGCTCGCCTCGCCCTGCGCGCACGATTCCACCGCGCTCCCGGGTCCGCGCACGCCGACGCTTCCCGCCCTTTCCGCTCCCGCGAAAAAACTCAGAATCGGCCTGCCCAAGGAATTTTTCGGCGGCGACGCCGCGATCGACGACGCCGTGAAGAGCGCCGCCGCGTGGTTCGAGGCGCAGGGCTGCGAGCTCCGCGAAGTCTCGCTCCCGTCGATCGACCTCGCGATCCCGACCTACTACATCATCGCGACGGCGGAGGCCTCCTCCAACCTCGCGCGCTTCGACGGCATCCGCTACACGCACCGCAGCGCGCGCGCGACCGACGCGATCGACATCTTCGCGAAAAGCCGCGGCGAAGGCTTCGGCGAGGAAGTGAAGCGCCGCGTCCTGCTCGGCACCTACGTGCTTTCCGCCGGCTACTACGACGCCTACTACCTGCGCGCGCAGAAGCTCCGCACGCTCATCCGCAACGAGTTCGACGCCGCGTTCGCCGACGTCGATCTGCTCCTCGCGCCGACGACGCCCGAAACCGCGTTCCCGCAGGGCGGCAAGACTTCCGACCCGCTCAAAATGTACCTCGGCGACATCTGCACCGTTCCCGCGAATCTCGCGGGCATTCCCGCGGTGTCGCTCCCGTGCGGCTTCGACGCGGCGGGAATGCCGATCGGCCTGCAGATTCTCGGCAAGGCGCTCGACGACGCCTCCGTCCTCGCCGCCGCGCACGCCTTCGAAACCGCGCACGACTTCTCCGGCCGCGTCCCGCCGCTTCGTCAATGAATAATTGACAATGAATAATGAACAGTGCGCTCCAAGGTTTTTGCCCGAGCAAAAACTTTGAGTGCGCAATTGTTCATTGTCTGCCATTCTCCTTCGGCGCGAAGAAAAACCGCGAAGGGAATGGAGGTAAAAAGACTTCGGCGGGAACGCGGATTGCTCAGAGCTGCTCGACGCTCTTGATCTTCACTTCGCCGTTGAAGGCGTTTTCGGGAGCGCCGATCGTGCGCATCGGGAAGACGAGCGTGGAGATCTTGTGCGACTCGGGGAACTTGTGCCGCACGGGGCCGCCGATCTTCTTGCCGTCCGCGTAGAGCGTCACGTCGCGCCCGCGCGCCTCGACGGCGAGCTCGACGGTCTTGCCGACGGGCAGGACGTAGTCGAACGAGAAGTCCCACGCGTCGCGCGTGAAGCCGACTTTTCCCGTTTCCTTCTGCACCGCCTTGAACGCGCCGCAGGGCGCCGAAAAGAGGATTTCCTCGCCTTTGCCCGCCGCCGCGCGACGCACGGTGAACGTGATCCGGTAGTTCGGCGCGAACGAATTGTCGCGCGGGAGCCGCACGAAGGAGTGTCCGCCCTTGAGCTTGAAGACTTTGCCGCCGCCGGAGACGTCCGCGTTCTCGCGTTCGGCGCGCTTGAGCTCGTCCGCGCTCGCGGGAACGTGCGCCGCCATCCTGAAGCGCGGGTTGATTCCCGGCGGCACGTCGATTTCGGCGAGCACCTTTTCGAAATCCGCGAACGGGCGGTCCGTTCCCGTCGCCCAGGTCTTTTCCGCGATGACGGCGGAGCTTTTCTGAATGCGGTCGAAGAGGTCGTAGTCGGTCAGCCCGGTGTCGCGCCGCCAGCTGTTGTCGTTCCAGAGCGCGAACTGCGCGCCGAGGAGCTTCGGGTGTCCGGGCGCGACTTTCTTGCTGCCCATCACGTGCGGCGCCCAGGTCGGGCCGTAGAGCTTCTGCAGGTTGAGCAGGTCGCCGTAGCCGCCGACGCTTCCGGTGCCGCTCGGCACGATGTAGGTGTCGCCGTCGAGAATGTTGATGATGTCGTAGCCGAGGTCGAGCGCCTCCTGCGGGTCCTGCCAGTGGAGCGACCAGATGTCCATCTGCACGCCTTCGGAGACGACGGGCGTGCCGCCGCGCTTGTAGCTGAGCGAGCCCCACAGCCGCGGCGTGTATCCGCGCGACTTCACGTATTTGAGCATCGCGTCCGCGAACGCGCGGTAGTCCTCCGAGGAGCCGTAATACTCGTCCGTGCCGATGTGGACGACGCCGCCGCGGAAGACTTTTCCCTCCTTGCCCGAGGGCTTGAGGTATTCGTCCATGACGCTCTGCACGTATTTCAGCGTCTCGTCGCGGTAGGTGCGCTTGCCGCCCTTCGGGTAGGGCGCGGACGAGGCGTCGAGCATCGCGGCGCGCTCGACGTCGTGCTCCTTGTGCACGCCGCCGCGGTACATCAGGTCGGGGCGCGCCTTGACGAAGCTCATCGCGTGCCCGGGAACGTCGATTTCGGGAACGATGCGCACGCCGTAGCCCTCGGCGGTCTTCTGCAGCGCGATGAAGTCTTTCTTCGTGTAGAAATAATCCGTGCTCGTGAGCCCGGGCACCTTGGATTCGAGGCGGAATGCGGTCGGCGCGGCGGCCATGACTTCGTCGAGCGCGCGCTTCTTGTCCTCGGCGGACGCGTTTTTGCCGCAGGGAATCTTCGTGTAGTCGTGCAGCCAGATGAAGTTGTCGTTCAGGTGCAGCTGCAGGTCGTTGAGCTTGTAGAACGCCATCGTGCGCGCGACGTTCGCGACGGCCTCCTTCGTCGCCGGCTTGCGCCCGACGTCGTAGGAAAATCCGCGCAGCGGGTACTGCGGGTAGTCCGCGGCGTTCCCGCACGGGAACGAGGGCTTCGCGCCTTTTTTGCCGCCCATGGAGTTCTTGAAGCCCTGCAGCAGCGTCTGCGCCGCCCAGTTCGCGCCGACGGGAGCGACGCCGGAGACGACGACGCCGTTGCGCGTCACGGCAAGCTCATAGCCTTCCTCGCCGAGCCGCGCGTCCGCGCCGAGCTCGAACACGATCGCACGCGCGGCGGGCTTTTCCTTCGCGGTCTTGAGCTTCACGCCCGTGAGCGCGAAAAGGTCCCTGCGGAAATTGTTCACGTGCTCGGCGAGGAGCGGGTGCTTCTTCATCAGCGCGGGATCGCACCAGAGCGAGACGCCCGAATCGAGCTGGAACTCGCCCGTCTTGCCCTCCCATTCCTGAATCGCGGGAACGATCGCCGGCTTGCCCGCGCCCGTGTTGCCCGTGGAAAAAAGCACCGTCAGCGTGCGCGCGTTCTTCCCGTCCTTGTCGCCGACGGTCACGAGGCAGGTCTTGTCCGAAAGCGGAAAACGCATCGAGCCGTTCGGCGCGACGAGCTGCTCGAAGTCCGTCGCGAGGATTTTCGCGCCCTTGGCGTCCTTGGGCATGAACGCCGCGAACGACGCGCCGCGCTTGAACTCGGCGGCGGAGACGACGACGTCCGGCTTTTCGTTCGCTCCCGCGCGCGCGGGAACGCTCTGCGCGAAGGCGGGCACGCCGACCGCCGGGAACGCCGCGCACGCGAACGCGAGCGCGGAAAGCATAAGAAGGTGATTTTTGCTCATGATTTCGATTCGAATTTCGTTTTTCTTCGGGGAAATTCCGCGCGGACGTTCGCGTGCGCGCGGCGAGACCAACTGAATCCGCGAGCTTATTTCGCGCCCCCGAAGCGTCAAACATTTTTTCCGCGCGTCGCGGGAACGCGGAAATCGTTTTGCCGCGGCGGGAGCGATAAGGTATAAACGCGAAAAAGTTTTTCTGTCCGATGGAGATTTTGCCGATCAGACCCTTCCGCGATTTTCGGAGCGCGCGCGTGACGCCGCCCGGCTCGAAGAGCATCACCAACCGCGCGCTCGCGCTCGCCGCGCTGCGCACGGGAACGACGCGGCTTTCCGGCGCGCTTTTCTCCGAAGACACGCGCACGATGATCGAATGTCTGCGGAGGCTCGGCTTCCGCGTAGATGCGGACGAAGCAGCGCGGACGGTCGAGATCGTCGGGCTCGGCGGGGAGATTCCCGAAGCGCGCGCGGAGCTCTTCGTCGCGAACGCGGGCACGGCGGCGCGCTTTCTCACCGCGATTCTCGCGCTGAAGCGCGGCGGCGAATACCGGCTCGACGGGAGCGAGGCGATGCGGCGGCGGCCGATGTCGGGGCTGCTCGACGCGCTGGCGCGGCTCGGCTGCGCGTTCGAGTTCGGCGGCGAGCCCGGGCATTTTCCGTTCACGATGCGCACGGGCGGCGTTTCCGCGCGCGACGTCGTCGCGGACGCGAGCGCGTCGAGCCAGATTCTTTCCGCGCTGATGCAGATCGCGCCCGTCGCGGGAACGCGCAACGGCGCGGGCACGTTCGACGTGCATCTCAAGGGCGAGACGGTCTCGCGGCCGTTCGTCGAGATGACGGCGAAGATGATCGCGAGCTTCGGCGGCGCGGTCGAGGGTCGCGGGAACACGTTCGTCTGCGGCGGCGGCTACGGCTCGGGCGACTTCGACTACGCGATCGAGCCGGACGCGACCGCCGCGTCCTATTTCCTGATTCTTCCCTTCGTGCACCGCGCGGGCGAAGTCCGTATCGACGGACTGGATACGGACGGGCTGCAGGGCGACGCCGCGTTCGCGACGGAGCTTTCGACGCCGCCGCGCGACCTGCTCGCCGCCGCGACGACCGCGGACGCCGCGGGAACTCCCGCCTGCGTCGTGCGCGCGGGAACGGCGACGCGCGGCTTCGACGTCGACTTCAACGCGATTTCGGACACGTTTCTGACGCTCGCCGCCGTCGCGCCGCTGCTCGACGCGGGAACGCCGCTCACGATACGCGGCGTCGCGCACACGCGCCGGCAGGAGACGGACCGCGTCGCCGCGATGGCGACGGAGCTCTCGAAGATTCTCGGCGCGGAGAACGTCGCGCAGACGGAAGATTCGCTCACGCTGACGCCGATTACGCGGGAACGCCTGCGCGCGCGCGCCGATGCGGCGCCGGGCGGGCGCTTCCGCGTCGCGACCTACCGCGACCACCGCGTCGCGATGAGCTTCGGCGTGCTGGGCACCTTCGACCTGCGCGGGGACTGCTCTACGTGGATCGAAATCGAGGATCCCGCCTGCTGCGGCAAGACGTTTCCGGACTTTTTCGACGTGCTCGAAAAAATCCGCTCTTGAAACGTCGCGGAAAATTCCGCGGCGGCGCTTGCGGGAACGCCGCGCTCCCGCAAGCGGAATTTTTCGCCCCAGCCGCCCTCGAAGCCGCTTAAATGCTCGCATGAACGCATTTTTCGCCCTGTGTGAAAAAAGTGTGTTTTTTGCTGTCGTATTTTGGCGGTTTTTGTCGTTTTTGTCTCAATTTCCGCCCTTCCAAAAATTCCACGAAAAAGCCCGCAATCCCTTTGTTTATGCGGAATTGCAGGCTTTTTTGAAGTGGTGGTGAGAGAGGGATTCGAACCCCCGAACGGTGAAACCGAATGGATTTACAGTCCACGCCCTTTAGCCACTTGGATATCTCACCAAAAAGGAGACGCAATCATGAGCTTTCTTTTCCCGAGGCGCAAGCTTTTTTTCGCGGGAACGCGATTTTTTTCGCGGAGGCGGGAATTTGCGCTTGCGGACGCGAGCGCTTTTCGGTTGAATCGCTGTCTCATTTTCGAATTTCGGACTACCGGAACGGAATTCTTCAATCACAAGAAAACCAGAAAAAAAACCATACTATCCAATGTTTCCCGCGATTCCGGTGCGCGGCGAGATACGGAGCCAAATTCATCATGAACATCACGATTAAAGACCTCTTGGACGCCGGCGTTCACTTCGGGCACCAGACCCGCCGCTGGAATCCGAAATCCCGCGAATTCGTCTTCAAGCACCAGAACGGCGTGTCGATCATCGACCTCGAGAAGACGTTTGAATGCCTCGAAAAGGCTTCGAAATTCATCGAAGACACGGTGGCTGCCGGGAAAGACGTTCTTTTCGTCGCCACGAAGCGCCAGGCCCAGGATCTGATGCGCGACGCGGCCAAGTCCTGCAACATGCCCTACGCGACGAACCGCTGGATGGGCGGCTGCCTCACGAATTTCGAGACGGTCAAGGGCTCGCTTGAGAAATACCGCAAGTATCTGCGCATGGAAGCCGACGGCTCCCTCGACAAGATGAACAAGAAGGAAGCGGCCGTCATCAAGCGCCACATGAAGCGCATGGACCGCGGCTTCGAAGGCCTGCTCGACTTCTACAAGCTGCCGGGCGCCGTCTTCGTCATCGACATCAAGAACGAGGAAATCGCGGTCGCGGAAGCGAAGCGCCTCAACATCCCGTGCGTCGGTCTCGTGGACACGAACTCCGACCCGACGCAGGTCGCGTTCCCGATTCCGGGCAACGACGACGCGGTGAAGTCGGTGCGCCTGATCGTCTCCGTCATCACGGACGCGATTCAGCTCGGCCTTTCCCGCCGCAGCGTCGAAGCCGAAGCGAAGAAGGCCGTCGTTCCCGCGAAGCAGGAAGTCGTCGCGGACAGCGACGCCGCCGGCGACGTGACGATTTCCGCCGAACTGCTGAAGGACAACCAGCTCGCGGAAAAGAAGCCCGCCCGCCGTTCCCGCCCCGCGACGCGCAAGCCGCGCGCCCCGAAGGCCGCCGAATAATCTCCGGAACAAGGACAAATCATTATGGCAAACATTGACGCAAAAACCGTTAACGAACTCCGTTCCCGCACGGGCGCCGGTCTGATGGACTGCAAAAAGGCGCTCGTCGAAACCAACGGCGACATGGACGCCGCGGCGGAAATCCTCCGCAAGAAAGGCGTCGCCACGCGCGACAAGAAGGCGGGCCGCACCGCCTCGCAGGGCACGGTCGCTTCCTACATCCACATGGGCGGCAAGATCGGCGTTCTCGTCGAAATCAACTGCGAATCCGACTTCGTCGCGAAGAACGAGCTCTTCCAGGGCTTCGCGCGCGACGTCGCGATGCACATCGCGGCGGCGGCTCCGCGCTTCCTGAAGCGCGAAGAAGTTCCCGCGGAGGAAATCGCGAAGGAAACCGAAATCGTCAAGGCGCAGTGCGAAGGCAAGCCCGCGCAGGCGATCGAAAAAATCGTCGCCGGCAAGCTCGAGAAGTTCTATTCCGAGATCTGCCTGCTCGACCAGCCGTTCGTCAAGGACGACAAGAAGACGATCAACGACCTCATCACCGAACAGATCACGAAGACGGGCGAAAACATCGTCATCTCCCGTTTCTCGCGCTTCCAGATCGGCGCCTGAGCGCGTTCGCCGCGAAGAGCGTTCCCGCCGAATGCGCGCGGGAACGCTTTTTTGTTGGCAACCGCCGATTACGGTTCTAAAAGAAATTTCATATGGTGAAGCTGATCATTTCCTGCATCGTTTCCGCGACGCTTCTGTGCGGCGTCGTGTTCTACTGCATGCACGAGGATTTCCGCAAAGAAGTGCACGACGTGCTTGAATGCTTCTGCAGAAAACTGCGCGACGGCGGCGTCCACGAACACATCGCGGAGCACCTTGACTGCGTCCGGAAATGACGCGCTCGCCCTTCAGAAAATAAACAGCAATGGCACTCGAAAAAATTTCCCGCGTCCGCGCCGTTCCCGTCGTCGTTTCCGGCGACGACATCGACACCGACCGCATCATTCCCGCGCGCTTCCTGAAAAGCGTTACCTTCGACGGCTTGGGAGAATTCGCCTTTTACGACGAACGCAAGAACGCCGACGGCTCCGACAAGCCGCACCCGATGAACGCTCCCGCCGCGCGCGGCGCCGGCATTCTCGTCTCCGGCATGAACTTCGGCTGCGGCAGCTCCCGCGAGCACGCCCCGCAGGCGCTCTGGCGCCGCGGCATCCGCGCAATCGTCGCCGGAAGCTTCGCCGAAATCTTCTTCGGCAACGCAACGACGCTCGGCGTCGCCTGCGTCCGTGCCTCCCGCGAAGCGCTCGCCGCGATCGAGACCTGGGCCGCCGCGCATCCCGGCGAGCCGATGGAAGTCGACGTCGAGGCTCGCCTCGCCCGTTTCGGCGACGCGAGCGTTCCCGTGGAGCTGCCCGACGCCGTGCGCGACGCGTTGCTCGAGGGCCGCTGGGATCCGATCGCGGACCTGCTCGACAACGCTTCCGCCGTCGACGCGCTCGCGAAAAAACTGCCCTGAGCGTTCCCGCCGAATGTTTTTTCGCGAAAATGCAAATTTTTTCTTGCAAGATTTTTTTTCACGCGCTTTAATCGTCTTTCCTTTTTTGAAATTCAAACCCGAAAGCGACGGAAAGCGGTTCCCGATCCGCGGCCCGAAGCTTCCGCCATTCAAGATTCAATGAAAACAACTTTAGCAAAGACTCCGAACGATACCGAAAAGAAATGGTACATCGTCGACGCGACGGGCAAAACGCTCGGTCGCCTTTCCGTGCAGATCGCGGCGATTCTCCGCGGGCGCCATAAACCCACCTACACGCCGCACGTGGACACGGGCGACTTCGTCATCGTCGTCAACGCGGACAAGGTCGTCGTCACCGGCGCCAAGGAAGAAAACAAGAGCTACATGTTCTACACCGGCTGGGTGGGAACCGCCTATCGCCGCAGCGTCGCCGACATGCGCGCGCGCCGTCCGGAATTCCTCATCATGCACGCCGTCAAGGGCATGCTGCCGAAGAACCGCCTCGCCTCCGCGATGCTCAAGAAGCTGAAGATCTACGCGGGCGCGGAACATCCGCACGCGGCGCAGAATCCGGTCGCCATCATCGACGCGAAATAATTGCGGGAGATTTTGAAAATGAAAAAAGACGTTCCTGTTTTTGTCGCCGTCGGGCGCCGCAAAACCTCCACCGCCCGCGTTCGCCTCGCGTCCGGGTCCGGCCAGGTCGTGATCAACGACAAGCCGCTTGAAACCTACTGCTTCACGGAAGCGCTCGCGAAGGCGGCCACGCTTCCGGTCGGCGTCGCGGGTCTCGATGGTTCGCTCGACATCTTCGTCCGCGTCAACGGCGGCGGCTGCAACAGCCAGGCCGGCGCGATTTCGCACGGCATCGCCCGCGCGATCGAAAAATACAATCCGGAACTCCGCTCCGTCCTCAAGAAGGCGGGTCTGCTCACGCGCGACGGTCGCGCCAAGGAGCGCAAGAAAAGCGGTCAGCCCGGCGCGCGCAAGCACTTCCAGTTCTCGAAACGCTGATCGGAAGCGCTCGCCCGCTCAAAAACGCCTCGGTTTCCCGAGGCGTTTTTTGCGTCTGCGCGAGTCGCGCGCTTGCGGCGCGACGACGCAAAGTGTAGGGTTCATTCTTCAAGTCATGACGCGCATCTTCACGATCATCCTCTTCGCGCTCGCCGCCGCGTTCTCCGCCTTCGCAACGGAGGAAACGCCGGCACCGCGCCGCATCGTCAGCCTCAGCCCCAACGCGACGGCGGTGCTCGAAACCCTCGGCGTCTCGCGCGAGCTCGTCGGCGTCACGCGCTACTGCCGCGTTCCCGCGGGTTCGACGCCGACGGTCGTCGGCGGGCTGCTCGATCCGTCAGCCGAAGCCGTGCTCGCGCTCCGACCGGACCTGCTCGTCCGCGCCGCCGTGCGCGACAAATCGTTCCCGGAACGCATGGCGCGCTACGGCATTCCCTGCGTCGAGCTTTTCCCCGAATCCTACGAAAATCTCAAGCGCGACGTCGCCCTTCTCGGCGAAAAGACGGGTCGGCAAGAACGCGCCGAGGCGATTCTTCGGCGCTGGGACGAAGCTGAACGCGCCGTCGCCGACGCGCTAGCCCGCCGGCCGCTCCCGCGTGCGCCGCGCGTGCTGATCGCCTGGGGCGAAGTCTTCGCGGGAAGGGCGTCCTATCTCGACGCGCTCGTCCGCATCTGCGGCGGCGAAAACGCCGCGCCCGCCTCCGCGCGAGCCTGGCCGACGCTTTCGAAGGAGACGCTCGTCGCCGCGAACGCCGACCTGCTGATCCGCGTCGGTCCCGACGGCCCTGCCCGCCTCACGCCCGCGCCGGAGCTCGCGCGCTCGCTCGCGGGCGACCCCGTTTACGGGCGCATGCCGGCGGTCCGCCGCGGGAACGTCTTCGTGCTCGACGAAAATTCGCGTCTGCTCTACCCGGCGCCGACGCTCGTCGAGGCGATTCCGCAGCTCGCCGCAGCGATCCGCGCCGCCGCCGAAACGGAAGGCCGGTAAAGAAAATTTTAAGGGAAAAATCTCGCGGGCCTGAGAATCCGAATCCGCGTGCAGCAAAAAAACGGACGTTCCCGCGGGAACGTCCGTTTTTTGCGTGCGCGAAAAGGCCGCGTCAGTCTTTGCGGTAGTAGCGCGAGTACTCGCCGGTGTAGGCCTTGTCCGTGTAGAAATGCGCGGAGTGCGAGGGCACCATGTTGAGCACGGCGCCGAAGATCGGTACCTTCGCCTCGCCGAGGCGGCGCAGCGAAGTCTTCGCCTGCATGCGCTGAACGGCGTTGAATTTGACCGTGTAGATGACGCCGTCGCAGTTCGGCAGAATGTTGAGAATGTCGCACACGGCGGCGATCGGCGGCGTGTCGATGACGACGCGGTCGTAGCGATCCCGCAGCTGCGCGAGCATTTCCGTGAATTTCTTGCCGTTGATGACCTGAGACGGATTCGGCAGTGATTTTTCGATCGGCAGCACGTCCATGCCGGGAACGACGTCCTTGACGATGACGTCGTCCAGCGACGCCTCGCCGTCGATGTAGCGCTTGAGCCCGCCCGCGGAAACGTCGATTTCGAGCGAATTCGCGACGTTAGGCAGACGCAGGTCGGCATCGAGCAGGAGCACCTTCTCCCCGTGATTCGCGTAAGTCTGCGCCACGTTGGAGGCGATGAAAGTCTTGCCTTCGGAGGGCATCGTGGACGTGACGACCACAAGCTTCGCGTTCTTGGATTCGTCGCCGATCTTCAGCGCGGAATACAGGGAAATGAAGGCTTCCTGCGCCGTACGGTCGTATCCGGTCGAGGCCAGAGAGGAGCGGTCGTTGAGGCCTTTCTTCTTCGTCCCGCGAACGCGCATGACGGAGGCGAGGAGCGGCAGCCCGAGCGAGACTTCGATGTCGCGGACGGACTTGATCCGGTCGTCCAGGAACGAAAGCAGCAGCACGATGCCGGCGCCGATCGCCGTTCCCGCGACGAGCGCGAAAATCGCGTTCAGCAGGAAGTTCTTGTTCGAGGGCATGTTGGGCACGCTCGCGGCGTCCAGCGGCTGAATGATGGACGTCGTCGTCGTCGTGAGGCTTAGGCTCTGGTCTTCGAGATTGAGGCGCAGACGCTGCAGCATTTCTTCGTCGTTGCGGAGCTGCGCGGTGAGCGTTTCGAGACGCGTGCTCGCTTCGCGCATCTTCTGCAGGCGCGCGGTCTTTTCGACGGCACGCCTGTTCGCGGATTCGTAACGGCGCTGCGCCGCGATGAAGTTCGCCTTGAACTCGGCTTCCGCCTTTTCGACCGCCTTCTTCAGCTCGGCTTCGGTCGCGGCGAGCTGTTCCTTGGCGTGAATCAGCTCCGGATGCTTTTCGCCGAAGTCCTCCTGCATGCTCTCGATATTGATGCGCAGCTCGGTGCGGCGGGAGAAAAGCGAGGAGACGTGCGGATTCGACGTGATGGACGGCTGGCTGAGCAGGTCGCGTCCTTCCTTCTTCACCTTGTCGATTTCGTTGAGAATCGCGAGCAGGTCGTCGTAGTTCTTCTTTTCGGCGTCGCGCTGCGAATTGATGGCGGAAAGCTCGCCGGCGGCCGTGCCCATGTCGAGTTCGAGCAGGTTTTCGCGGCGCACCAGATCGACGCGTTCCTGGCGTTCGGTCTCGATCTTCTTTTCGAGATTTTCGATTTTCTGACGCGTCGTCTCGATCACGGGATTCGCGCGGAGAGCGCGGATCTCCATGTTGTATTTGCAGATTTCGTCGATGAAGTAATCGGTCATCTTCTTCGCGATTTCCTTCGTGCGGTGCGTGTATTCTACCGTGACGATGAACGTCGATTTCTTCGGCGAAACCGAACGGTGACGCGCGATGACTTCCTCGGCGGAAAGCGGTCCTGAGAAGAAGTCGCTGTTGCGGTAAGGATCGACGACCTCGGAAAGTTCCGCCTGCGTGAGGCGCTGAACGACGCGGTCCACGATCTGGCCGCTGGTCATGATTTCGACCTGCGTGAGAAAGTCGTCCTGTCCGCCGACCTGAAGCTCTCCGCCGGCGCGTCCGCCGCCGAGATTGATCGCCTGACGCAGCACCTGAACGCGGCCCGACGCGGTGTATTCGGGAACGATGTTGTAGGTGTAGACGAGCGCTCCCGCGAGCACGATGAACGCCGAAAGAATGACGTACCAGATGCGTTCCCGGAAAATGGCGATGTAGTCGCCGAGCGTGCGGTTCTGCAGCGTTTCGGAAAGCCCGCCGGCGACGTCCGCCAGGCTCGGAGCTTCCCCGTAACCGTAGCTGTAGCCGTATCCGTAGCCGTAACCGCCGCGATAACCGGAGGGCGGCGGAGTCGCGGCGTTCCCGCTCTCGGGCGCCTGCGTTTCCTGGGGTTCCTTAGGAGATGCGTTCTCGGACATTTTGATCAAATCTTGGAATCTTGAACGTAAATTTTATCGCCTTCCTGCAGGAGAATGTCGGGCGCGTTGCCTTCCTGAATCTCCTTCAGGTTGATGATGTACTTCTTTTCTTCGCCGTTCACGTTGCGGATGAGAATCAGATCCGTGCGCGACGCGCGCGGCTGCAGACCGCGGGCGGCGGTGATGGCGCGGACGAGCGTCAGCTCCTCTTCCATCGGCATGTTGACGGGACCGGCGACCGCCACGAAACCGTCGATGTAGACGCGGCGTTCGGCGTAAGAGGAAATCTGCAGGATGACTTCGGGCTTCTTGAAGTAGCCCTGGTCGATGTAGGCGCGTTTGATCTTTTCCGCGGCCTCCGGGAGCGTCAGTCCCGCCACCTGCACCTGATTCAGATACATGAGCGGAATGTGTCCGTCCGCGGAAACGCGGTATTCGCCGGGCATGACCTCGCGGCGGCCGTCCTTCTGGATCGTGATTTCGACGCGCACCATATCCATCGGGCGGATACGATAGACGGGCTTCTCGAGAGTCAGCAGCGGCTTGTCTCCGCGCAAATCCCGATCCGTCGCCTCAGGCGTGCAGGCGGCGAAAACGCAGACAAAAAAAAGAGTTGCGCAGGACGCGGCAACTCTCTTGAAAAAACTGTTTTTCTTCATTTCAAAAAAAGCATCATGCTTGACTCTCGCCCGCTTCCGCTCAGTAGCGGAAGTTGAGCGAGAGCGACACGAGGTTCTTCGTGTATTCCGAATCGGAATCGTTCGAATCGTCCCACTGGAAGCTGTAGGAAGCGGCGATGTTCAGATACTCGTTGACGTTGTAGTTGGATCCAACGCGGGCGGTGTAGACGTCGTCCTTGCGGTCTCGGTTATTGTAATCGTCGTTGCGGTAGTCGAGACCGGCGTTGAACGACCAGTGCGTGTCCATGCGGTGATTCGCGGTGAGCGCGACGCCCGTGGAGGTGATGTCGTCGCCGTTGCCGGAGATTTCGAAGTCGCGGGAAAGCGCGAGACGCACGGACGTCTTTTCCGTCGCAGCCCAGTTAAACGCGGCGTTCAGGCCGAGCGTGTTTTCGCGGTCGTCGTTGTTGCCCGTGGTGCGGCGGCTGTAGTCGCTCGTCGTGTAACCGACGCGACCGTCGACCGTGAGCTTTTCGGTGACTTCGCCGACGGCGGAAACGCCGAAGAAGTGAACCTGCTGATAGCCGGGATTCGTACCCAGAGAACGTTCACGTCCGTTGGCGGCGAGGTCCGTGTAGCGGTATTCGTAGGAAAGACCGGCGCGGAGCTTTTCCGTGAGAACGGAGTGATAGACGCTCACCGGAACGGAATAAGTTTCGCGGTCGTTGTAGGAGTCGCGGTGATCCTGATAAGCCGTTCCGTTCCAGGAGAAACCGGACGTGACGGAAACCTTTTCGCCGATCTTGTAGGAACCGATCGCTTTCGCGTAGTAGGTGTAGTACTCGATCATGTCGCCGGCCTTGATGTCGCGGCTCGTCGTGTTCTGATTCATGTCGAAGCCGGCGGCGATCGTGCCGCTGAGGCGCGCGCCCGCGTAGCTGTAGGCGGCGTTCACGTGCGTGGCCTGATAATTGTTTTCGTCGTCGTCCATGTACATGCTCAGGTCTTCCGTGACCGTGAACTTGATCGAGGACTGCGCGTCCTTGCTGCCTTTGGAAAGCTCAAGGCCGGGAATGAGGTGCAGGATGACGTCGGAATCCTTGTCCGAAGAACGCAGGTAGATATTGTCGTTGAATTCCACGCGCGCCGAGCAGAGCGCAGAAATCGACGTTCCGTCGTCGAACTGGTACAGGGGCGCTCCCGCGAACGCGGGAACGGCGGCGGCGCAGAGAGCCGCCACGGTGAAGGAAGATGCGAAAACGGTTTTCATATTTCTGAGAATTTAAGTTAAATGTCCTTAAACTTTTACGGTATTTGATTCCGGAGGCAAGCGAAAAATCACATTTCGCTCGCCTCTTCGCCGCCGAGCGTCGTCAGGCGGAGATTGCGGTAGGCCGGCAGGCCGGTTCCGGACGGAATCAAGTGACCCATGATGACGTTTTCCTTGAAGCCCGTCAGCATGTCCTTCTTCGAAAGCGTGGCGGCGTCGGTGAGGACGCGCGGCGTTTCCTGGAAGGACGCGGCGGAGATGAAGGATTCCGTCTCGAGGGACGCCTTCGTGATGCCGAGCAGCACGGGAACGTAAGTCGCGGGAGCGCCGCCCATTTCTTCGATGCGGGCGTTCTCTTCGAGAATCATCGAGCGGTCCACCTTTTCGTCCCAGAGGAATTTGGTGTCGCCCGGATCGACGATCTTCACCTTGCGGAGCATGCGCGCGACGATGATTTCGATGTGCTTGTCGTTGATCGTGACGCCCTGCGCGCGATAAACGCGCTGAATCTCTTCGATGATGTGATTCTGAATCGCCTCGAGGCCGAGCACTTCGAGAATTTCGTGCGGGTCGGGCGAACCTTCCGTGAGCAGCTGGCCTTTGTGGACGTGGTCGCCTTCCTGCACGGTGATGTGCTTGCCGTGCGGGATCAGATGTTCGAACGGCACACCGTCCGCCGGCGTGATGACGAGGCGCTTCTTGCCGCGGAGCGTGCCGCCGAAGGAGACGATGCCGTCCGCGCGCGCCATTTCGGCGACTTCCTTCGGGCGACGCGCTTCGAAGAGCTCGGCAACGCGCGGCAGACCGCCGGTGATGTCCTGCGTCTTGGACGCCGAACGCGGCGTCTTCGCGAGCATCGCGCCCGGAAGAATGTCGTCGCCTTCGGAGACGACCACCTGCGCGCCCGTCGGAATCGCGTGCGTCGCGACGCACTTACCGTTGACGACGACTTCGACGGACGGATTCAGGTCGTCGCTGTGTTCGATGACGACCGTCTGCACCTGCCCCGTCGCCTCGTTCATTTCAGCGGAAACGGTGACGCCCGGAATCATGTCGCGGAAACGCACGCTTCCCGCCTTTTCGGAGAGAATCGGGATGTTGTGCGGGTCCCATTTCGCGAGCAGTTCGCCGGACTTGATGACACCGCCGTCGAGCACCGAAAGGAACGTGCCGATGACGATTTCGTGCTCGTCGATGACTTTCGAAGGATCCTTTTCGTCGAGAATTTCGATCGAGCCCGTCTTGTTGAGCGCGACCGCGACGTTCTCGCCGATTTCGACGTAACGCAGATTCTTGTAGCGGACGACGCCGCCGACGGGAACGCGGATTTCCGGATTCTTGAGAATCTGATTCGCGATGCCGCCGATGTGGAACGTGCGCATGGTGAGCTGCGTGCCCGGCTCGCCGATGGACTGAGCCGCGATGATACCGACGGAAGAACCGCGCTTGACGAGCGCTCCCGTGGACGGGTCGAGCCCGTACGCCAGCGCCGGAATGCTGTTCACCTTCATGTGCGTGAGCGGCGACATGACCTTGACGCGCTCGATGCCGGAGTCCTCGATCTTCTTCGCGGCGGCGGCGGAAATCATTTCGCCGGAGCGGACGAGAATTTCGTCCGGTTCCTGCGGATTGCGCACGTCCTCGCACGAGCAGCGGCCGACGATGCGCTCGGAGAGCTTGACGATTTCGTCTTCGCCGTCTCGGATGGCTCGCTTCCAGATGCCGTCGCGGTTGCCGTCGTCGTCGACGGTGACGATGACGTCCATCGCCACGTCGCAGAGTTTACGCGTCATGTAGCCGGCGTCCGCCGTCTTGAGCGCGGTGTCCGCGAGACCCTTGCGCGCGCCGTGGGTGGAAATGAAGTATTCGCCGATCGTCAGACCGTCGCGGAAGGACGAAAGAATCGGGCGCTCGATGATTTCGCCGTTCGGCTTCGCCATGAGGCCGCGGGCGCCGCAGAGCTGGCGCACCTGCTGCTTGTTGCCTCGGGCGCCGGAGTCCATCATGACGTAGACCGGGTTGAGAATCCAGCGGCCCTTGTTGCGCGGATCGGATTCCGCCGCCTTGCCCTTGAGCGAAACCGCGGGGACAGCGGACGCCTCGAGCGTCTTGAACACGGCGGACGCGATCTGGTTCGTCGCCTCCGTCCAGATGTTGACCGTCTTGTTGTAGCGCTCGCCGGCGGTGATGATGCCCTTCTTGTACTGCGCCTCGACTTCGTCGCGCTTCGCGGAGGATTTCTTGACGATGTCCGCCTTTTCCTTCGGGAAGATCATGTCGCCGATACCGATGGAGATGCCGGCGCGCGTCGCGATCTTGAAGCCCATGGCCTTCAGGCCGTCCACGACTTCGGGAACGCCTTCCTTGCCGACGAGCCTGTAGGAATTGAGAATCAGGTCGCCGATCTGTCCCTTCTTCACCGAGAAATTGATGAAGCCCATGCCGTCCGCGGGAACGGTCGCGTCGTCGACGAGACGCTTCTTCGGCCAGATCTGATTAAAGATGATGCGGCCGACCGTGGTGCGGATGATCTTCTTGTCGGCGTTCCCGTAGAACGTCGATTTGCCGAAGTCGGGATTGACGAAATCGACCCAGCTGTGGAAGTGCAGCGCGCCGTCCATTTCCGCCATCTGCGCTTCCTCGACGGAACCGACGAGCGGAACGTGCTCGCCCTCCTTCGGCTGCGCCGGCGGCTCGAACGTAAGATAGTACGCGCCGAGAATGATGTCCTGCGAAGGCGTGATGATCGGCTTGCCGCTCGACGGAGAGAAGATGTTGTTCGTCGAAAGCATGAGGAGCTTGCACTCCATGATCGCTTCCGTCGAGAGCGGAACGTGGACCGCCATCTGGTCGCCGTCGAAGTCCGCGTTGTACGCGGTGCAGGTCAGCGGGTGCAGACGCATCGCGTCGCCTTCGATGAGCACGGGCTCGAACGCCTGAATCGAAAGACGGTGCAGCGTCGGCGCGCGGTTGAGCATGACCGGGTGGCCCTTGGTGACTTCTTCGAGAATGTCCCACACTTCCGGCGGACGCTTTTCGATCATCTTGCGCGCGCCGCGGACGGTGTGCACGAAGCCGAGCTCCTTTAGGCGGCGGATGATGAACGGTTCAAAGAGCACGAGCGCCATCTTCTTCGGCAGACCGCACTGGTTGAGCTTCAGATCCGGGCCGATGACGATGACGGAGCGTCCGGAGTAGTCCACGCGCTTGCCGAGGAGGTTCTGACGGAAACGGCCCTGCTTGCCCTTGAGCATGTCGCTGAGGGACTTGAGCGGACGGTTGCCCGCACCCGTGACGGCGCGGCCGTGGCGACCGTTGTCGAAGAGCGCGTCCACGGATTCTTGGAGCATGCGCTTTTCGTTGTTGATGATGACGTCCGGCGTCTTCAGCTGCAGCAGGCTGCGGAGACGGTTGTTGCGGTTGATGACGCGGCGGTAAAGGTCGTTGAGGTCCGACGTCGCGAAGCGGCCGCCGTCGAGCGGGACGAGCGGGCGCAGATCCGGCGGAATCACGGGCAGGACTTCGAGAATCATCCATTCCGGACGATTGCCGGATTCGATGAAGCCCTGAATGACCTTCAGACGGCGGGCGAGCTTGAGCTTCGCCTGCTTGGAGCGCGTGTTCGACATCTGCTCCTGCAGTTCCTGGACGACCTGCGGCAGATCGAGCGCCGCGAGCACGTCGCGGAGCGCTTCCGCGCCCATCTTCGCCACGAACGCGTCGTCGCCGTATTCCTGCACCGCCTGATTGTATTCTTCGGCGGAGAGCAGCTGCTTCGCCTCGAACGGCGTCTTGCCGGGATCGACGATCAGATACTTTTCGTAGTAGATGACGGATTCGAGCTGGCGCGCCGTCATGTCGAGCAGAAGCCCGAGACGCGACGGCATCGACTTCAGAAACCAGATGTGCGCGACGGGAACGGCGAGCTCGATGTGCCCCATGCGGCGGCGGCGTTCCCGCGAGACCGTGACTTCGACGCCGCAGCGGTCGCAGACGACGCCCTTGAACTTGATGCGCTTGTACTTGCCGCAGGCGCATTCGTAGTCGCGGACCGGCCCGAAGATGCGCTGGCAGAAAAGTCCTCCCGGTTCAGGCTTGAACGTGCGGTAGTTGATGGTTTCCGGGTTCTTGACTTCCCCGTGAGACCACTGACGGATCGCGTCCGGCGACGCGATGGAAATGGAAACGTAGTCGAACGACGGCTCGCGCTCGTTGTTGCTGATGTCGGATTCTGCGTGGTTCATCGATAATGTTCCTTAAATGGTTGATTTTTGGAGGAGTCCGGGGCACCCGCTCAGAGCGCCGCCGAATCTCCCATGCGGACGTCCAGCCCCAGGGCCTGCATTTCCTTGACCAGAACGTTGAACGACTGCGGCGTTCCCGCCGCGAGGCTGTTGTCGCCCTTGACGAGATTTTCGTACATCTTCGTTCTGCCGGCGACGTCGTCGGACTTGACGGTGAGGAATTCCTGGAGCGTATGCGCGGCGCCGTAGCCTTCGAGAGCCCACACTTCCATTTCCCCGAGTCGTTGTCCGCCGTACTGCGCCTTGCCGCCGAGAGGCTGCTGCGTGATGAGGCTGTAGGGACCGACCGCGCGGGCGTGAATCTTGTCCGCGACGAGGTGGTTCAGCTTCATCATGTAGATGATTCCGACGACGACGTCCTGGTCGAACGGCTCGCCGGTGCGGCCGTCGAAGAGAATCGTCTTGCCGCTGTGCGGCAGCCCGGCTTCGTCGAGATAACCGCGGATCTTTTCTTCCGGAATGCCGTCGAAAATCGGCGTCGCGACCTTGATGCCGAGCTTTTTGCAGGCCCAGCCCAAGTGCGTTTCGAGAACCTGCCCGACGTTCATTCGGGAAGGAACGCCCAGAGGATTCAGGCAGATGTCCACCGGTGTGCCGTCCGGCAGGAACGGCATGTCCTCCACGGGAACGATGCGGGCGACGACGCCCTTGTTCCCGTGACGGCCCGCCATCTTGTCGCCGACCTGAATCTTGCGCTTCGCGGCGATGTAGACCTTGACGTTCTTGATGACGCCGGAATCGTCTTCGCCGGATTCGATCGCGGCGACCTTGCGGTCGCGTTCCGCCTCGAGCTCGTCGAAACGCTTCTGGTAATCCTCGACGATGCGCATGATCTTGATGCGGACGGGAGACTGCGGCATTTCGATGTATTTCGAAACGGACGCGAGCTTGCGCAGCAGCGTCTTCGTGATCTTGCGGCCCGCGGGAATGATGACTTCGCCGTTGTCGCTGTTGACGACGTCGAGCGGAATCTTTTCTCCGAGCAGAATGTTGGAAAGCGATTCCGTGAGCTCGTCGCGGAGCTTTTCGGACTCGGAGCGGAACGTCTCGTTCACGCTCTTGATCTGGCGGCGCATGTCGGACTGCGACTGCGTCTTTTCCGCTTCCTTGTCGGAACGGCAGGAGACCTTCACGTCCATGATGATGCCGTACGTTCCCGAAGGCACCTTGAGCGAGGAATCCTTAACGTCCGCCGCCTTTTCGCCGAAGATGGCACGGAGGAGCTTTTCTTCCGGCGCGAGTTCGGTTTCGGACTTCGGCGTGATCTTGCCGACGAGAATGTCGCCGGGGCCGACTTCCGCGCCGACGCGAATGACGCCGGAGCGGTCGAGATTGCGCAGCGCGTCCTCGCCGACATTCGGAATGTCGCGGGTGATTTCTTCCGGCCCGAGCTTCGTGTCGCGGGCCGTGACTTCGAACTCTTCGATGTGGATCGAGGTGAAGACGTCGTCCTTCAGCACGCGCTCGCTGAGCAGAATCGCGTCTTCGAAGTTGTAGCCGTTCCACGGCATGAACGCCACGAGAACGTTGCGGCCGAGCGCGAGCTCGCCGTCCTGCGTCGCGGCGCCGTCGGCGATGCACTGCCCCTTCTTGACCTTTTCGCCCTTCTTCACGACCGGACGCTGATTGAAGCAGGTCGTCGCGTTGGAGCGCAGGAACTTGCGGAGTTCGTACGTGATCGCGTCCTTGCCGTTTTCCTTGCCGTCCTTGGAAATGACGATCTTGCGGGCGTCCACGGAGGCGACGATGCCGTCCTCGAGCGCGAGCGAAACGGTCTTCGAGTCTTCCGCGACGCGCTGTTCGAGCCCGGTGCCGACGTAAGGCGCTTCCGGCTGCAGCAGCGGCACGCCCTGGCGCTGCATGTTCGAGCCCATGAGCGCGCGGTTCGCGTCGTCGTGTTCGAGGAACGGAATCAGCCCCGCCGCCACGGAAACGACCTGTTTCGGAGAAACGTCGATGTAGTCAACTTCCGTCGGATCGAGCGAAAGGACGTCGTCGCGGTAGCGCGCCGTCACCTTGCCGATGAGATTGCCCTTTTCGTCCGTTTCGGAGTTCGCCTGCGCGACCTTGTAGCGCTCTTCGTCGTCCGCGGTCATGTACTCGACGGTGTTCGTCACGCGTCCCTTCACGACCTTGCGGTAAGGCGCTTCGATGAAGCCGAACTCGTTCACGCGCGCATACGTCGCGAGCGAGTTGATGAGACCGATGTTCGGGCCTTCAGGCGTTTCGATCGGGCAGATGCGGCCGTAATGCGAAGGATGCACGTCGCGGACTTCGAAGCCCGCACGGTCGCGGTTGAGACCTCCCGGCCCGAGAGCGGACAAGCGGCGCTTGTGCGTGAGCTCGGACAGCGGGTTGATCTGGTCCATGAACTGCGAGAGCTGGCTGCGCGCGAAGAAGTCGCGCACGACCGTCGAAAGCGCTTTCGGATTGATGAGGCGGCCGGGCGTGATGGTCTCGACGCTCGGATCGAACATCGCCATGCGGTCGCGGACGTGGCGCTCCGTGCGCGCGAGGCCGATGCGGCACTGGTTCGCAAGCAGCTCGCCGACGTTGCGGATGCGGCGCGCGCCGAGGTGGTCGATGTCGTCCACGACGCCGTCCCCGCGCTTCAGGTTGCAGAGGTATTTCGTCGCCTGGACGATGTCCTCGATCTGAATGATGCGCGTTTCGATCGGCGTCTTGAGATTCAGCTTCTGATTGATTTTGTAGCGGCCGACGCTCCCGAGATCGTAGCGTTTCGGATCCTGGAAAAGGCGCTTCAGCAGCAGACGCGCGTTCGCGACCGTCGCGGGCTCGCCCGGGCGGAGCACTTTGTAGATGTCCTTCAGCGCTTCTTCCTCGTTGCGCGTCGGATCCTTCTTCAGCGCGCGGATGATGGCGCCGTCGTCGATCGACGTGTCGATGACGCGGACCGAGGCGATGCCGATCTTCTCGACTTCGCGCAGAATGGTCTTCGTGATCGGCTCGAACGCGCGCGCGAGAATCTTCCCTTTTTCGGAATCGACGATGTCCTCGACGAGAACGTACTTGGAGACGCCGTCCATTTCGATCGCCTTTTTGACCTTGAGCGTCTCGAAATTGTAGAACAGCTCCATGATTTCCGCGTCCGTCGAATAGCCGAAGGCGCGCAGGAGCGTCGTGATGAGAAATTTGCGGCGGCGGCGGCGGCGGTCCAGATAGACGTAGAGCAGATCGTTCTGGTCGAACTGCACTTCAAGCCAGGTTCCGCGGTCGGGAATGATGCGGAAGGCGAAAAGGGTTTTGCCGCTGGAGTGGTCGCTCTGCTCGAAGCAGAGACCCGGAGAACGGTGCAGCTGGCTGACGATGACGCGCTCGGCGCCGTTGACGATGAACGAACCGCGGTCCGTGATCAGCGGGATTTCGCCCATGAAGATTTCTTCTTCCTTGATGCGGTCGCCCTCTTCGCAGAGGCGCAGCTTCAGGAACAGCTTGACGGAATACGTGATGCCTTCGCGGATGCATTCGAGCTCCGTGTATTTCGGCGCTTCCAGGTTGTAGCTCACGTATTCGACGCGGCAGCGGCCGTCGTAGCTTTCAATCGGGAAAATTTCGCGGAAGACGCCTTCCAACCCAACCGGTCTGCGGCTCGCCGCCGGCAAATCACGTTGCAAGAACTCGTTGTAGGAGTTGATTTGATTTTCGATAAGATTCGGCGGAGGAATGATCTCGCTGAGAGTACCAAAATTTTTGCGCGTTGACATGGATAGTGTCCTTGTTGGGTTCAGTTAAAAATTTTGTATGTAAAAGGGGAGTTGAAGAGAAAGGACGAAAAACGCCCTTTCTCTTCAAACCGGAAATGCGGACAGCGCAACACTGTCCGCAACTCCGGATTTGAATGTGAGGAGAAGCTCAAGAAATTACTTGACTTCGACCGTGGCGCCGGCCGCTTTAAGCTTTTCCTCGATCTGCTTGGCTTCCTCTTTGGTGCAGCCTTCCTTAATGGCTTTCGGAGCGCTTTCGACGAGTTCCTTGGCTTCCTTGAGGCCGAGACCCGTGATCGCGCGGACTTCCTTGATGACGTTGATGGCGCTCGAGCCCTTGTTGACGAGAATGACGTCGAATTCCGTCTTCTCTTCAGCCGGAGCGGCGGCGGCACCGGCGGCGCCGGCGACGGCGACCGGAGCGGCGGAAACGCCCCAGAGTTCTTCGAGTTCCTTGACGAGAGCGACCATTTCCTTGACGGGCTGGGCGCTCAGCCATTCGATGACTTGTTCTTTGGTGATGTCTGACATAGTTTTTGTTTCCTTGAATGATTAGCGTCCGCGGAATTGCGGACATTTAAGGGGTTATCGCCCCTAACCGATTTCTTTGGATTGTTTTTCCCGAACCGCCGCGCCGACGGGAACGCCGGAACGACGGTCCGAAAAAGGGTTTCACTCCGCGGCGGCTCCGCTCTCCTTGTCGTTCTTCGCGACGAGAACGCGGACGAACGAGCCGGCCGGCGTCGAGAGGAGCGAGAGGAAGAGCGCGCGCGCTTCCGCGAGGGACGGGAGCTTGGAGAGCTCTTCGACGGCGTCCTTGTTCAGCAGTTCCCCTTCGACGACGCCCGCCTTGATTTCGAGACGGGACTTGTCCTTGAAGAACTTGAAGAGCACCTTCGCGACTCCGCTCGGATTGTCGCCGCCGGTGACGATGGCCGTGTGGCCCGTCAGGTACTGGGCGATGTCCGGAAGATTCGCGCTCTTCGCGGCGATGTTGAGAATGCTGTTCTTGACGACGTGATACTCCGCGCCGAATTCGCGAATCTGCGAACGGATCGAAGCGGCGTCGGCGACCGTGACCTGCGTGAAGTCCGCCAAAAGCAGATAGTTGGATTTGGCGAGGTGCTGCGCGACTTCGTCTACGAGAAATTTCTTTTCGGATCTCATGTTTTCTCGGTCCTTTCTTACGCGATGTAGGGTTTGACGTCAATCTTGACGCCGGCGCTCATCGTGGAGCTGACCGTCAGCGACTTGATGAACTTCGTGCCTTTCAGCGCTTCGGGCTCCGCCTTGACGAGAGCCTGAATCGCGGCTTCCGCGTTTTCGGCGAGCTGCTTGGCGTCGAAGGAACGCTTGCCGATGACGATGGCGATGTTGGCCGTCTTGTCCATCTTGAACTCGACGCGGCCGCCCTTGACCGCCTTGATCGTGGCGGGAATGTCGTCCGAAACCGTTCCCGACTTCGGGTTCGGCATCAGTCCGCGGGGACCGAGCACGCGGGCCACCTTGCGCACGTCCTTCATCGCGGAAGTCGTGGAAATGGCGACGTCGAAGCCGGTCCAGCCGGAGTTCACCTTTTCGATGAGATCCGCCAGACCCGCGGCGTCCGCGCCGGCGTCGAGCGCCTCCTGCGGATTTTCCGTGAAGACGATGACGGCGACCTTCTTGCCGCTGCCGTTCGGAAGCGAGACGGTCCCGCGGACCATCTGGTCGGACTGTTTGGGATCGACGCCCAGACGGGCGCTAATCTCGACGGTTTCGTCAAACTTGGCCTTCGGCATCTTCGCGAGCATCTCGACCGCCTCCGCGACGGAATAGGACGCCGCCAAATCGCCGACGGCCTTCGTTGCCGTATAACGTTTGGATTCTTTTTTCTGCATGTTTTCGACTTTCTTTGTCTCCTGCCTGATCGCAGTACGAATTCTTATCCGACGACCTCGATGCCCATCGAACGGGCCGTGCCTTCAATCATGCGGGCGGCCTGGTTCGCGTCGACGGCGTTGAGGTCCTTTTTCTTGATCTCGACGATTTCGAGAATCTGCTTGCGCGTCACCTTGCCGACCTTGTCCTTGTTGGGAACGCCGGAGCCGCTTTCGATCTTGGCGGCCTTCTTCAGGAGCACCGCCGCCGGCGGCGTCTTGAGGATGAACGTGAAGGACTTGTCCTGGTAAACCGTGATGACGACCGGGAGAATCATTCCCGCCTGGTCTTTCGTGCGAGCATTGTACTCCTTGCAGAACGCCATGATGTTGACGCCCTTCGCGCCGAGAGCCGGGCCGACCGGAGGAGCCGGATTCGCCGCGCCCGCCGGGAGCTGGAGTCTGATTTCACCTACTACTTTTTTTGCCATTTGTCTGTATTTTTAAAGTTTGATTTCGAACGTTGGAATCAACTTTCAACGACACGCTCCACTTGCCAGAACTCGAGCTCGACCGGCGTAAGACGACCGAAAATCGAAACGGAGACCTGCATCTTCTGACGCTCGACGTCGATGGAATCGATCGCTCCCGTCAGATTCACGAAGGGACCTTCGAGGATCTTCACCTCTTCGCCTTCGTGGAACTGCACCTTCGGGACGACCTTGTTCTTGGCGGCCTCGACCTGCTCCAGAATCTGATCGATTTCAGATTTCTTGAGCTTGACCGGGTGTTCGCCGCCAATGAAGTCGATCACGCCCTGCACATTGCGCACGAAGAACCAGGGCTTGTTGATGAGACGCCCCTCTTCGTCGAACAGACGCATGCGCAGGAAGATGTAGTTCGGATAAAGCTTGCGCTTCCGCTGCGTCTTCTTTCCGTTGCGGACCTCCTGGACAGTTTCGGTCGGCATCAGGATGTCCTTGATGTAGTCCTGCAGTCCTTCGATCTCGACGAACTTCTTGAGATAGTTCTCCACCTTCTGCTCCATGTTGGAGAGAGTCTGAATCGCATACCAATCAAAGCCGCTTTCCGCTTCCGCCTGTTCCATGGTGTCTGTCTTATTGAAAGTTGTTTTATGCTGGAAAAACGCCTAAGAAATTTTAGGCGCTCACAAGTTTGGTCAAAAATTGAATCAGGCTTCCCAAGGACAGGTCGAAGGCGAAGATGACGCACGTCAGAACGATCACCGCGACACAGACGACCGCCGTGTACTGGGCGAGTTCTTTCGGCTTAGGCCAGATCGCCTTCTTGAAGACCTCCGTGCAGGTTTCGTTGAAGAAACGCCGAACGGTCCCGACGAAGCTGAAGATTTTTGAAAACATTGCTTAAAGTGGCAGGGCAGGAAGGAATCGAACCCTCATATGCGGTTTTGGAGACCGCTGTTCTACCGTTGAACTACTGCCCTGTGAGTTTAGGTGCGGAAGCCGGGAACGGATAACGCTCCGTCCCGGCATCCGCGAAATCCCGTTTATCCTCGATTACTTGATGATGTCGATGATACGGCCGGAACCGATCGTGCGGCCGCCTTCGCGGATGGCGAAGCGCTGACCCTTTTCCATCGCGACCGGCTTGCCGAGTTCGATTTCGATCTCGACGTTGTCGCCCGGCATGACCATTTCCGTGCCGGCGGCCAGCTTCACGACGCCCGTGACGTCAGCCGTGCCGAAGAAGAACTGCGGACGATAGTTCGTGAAGAACGGCGTGTGGCGGCCGCCTTCTTCCTTCGTGAGGACGTAAATCTGAGCCTTGGCCTGCGTGTGCGGGTGGATGGAGCCCGGCTTCGCGAGCACCTGGCCGCGCTGCACCTGGTCCTTTTCGATGCCGCGGAGGAGCACGCCGACGTTGTCGCCCGCCTGGCCCTGATCGAGGCTCTTACGGAACATTTCGACGCCCGTGACCGTGGACTTCTGCGTGTCCGCGAGACCGATGATTTCGACTTCTTCGCCGACCTTGATGACGCCCTTTTCGATACGTCCCGTGGCGACCGTGCCGCGGCCCGTGATCGAGAACACGTCTTCGACGGACATCATGAAGGGCTGGTCGAGCGCGCGTTCCGGTTCCGGAATTTCGCTGTCGAGAACTTCCATGAGTTCCGTAATCGCCTTGTAGCCCGGGCCTTCGGCGTTGTTCGCGGCGGCGTCTTCGAGAGCCTGCGTCGCGGAACCGCGGACGATCTTGGCATTGTCGCCGTCGAACTCATACTTATTGAGGAGGTCGCGGATTTCCATTTCGACGAGCTCGAGCAGATCCGGGTCGTCGAGAAGGTCGCACTTGTTCAGCCAAACGACGATCTTCGGCACGCCGACCTGGCGGGCGAGAAGGACGTGTTCCTTCGTCTGCGGCATCGGTCCGTCGGCGGCGGAGACGACGAGAATCGCACCGTCCATCTGGGCGGCGCCGGTGATCATGTTCTTGACGAAGTCGGCGTGGCCGGGGCAGTCGACGTGCGCGTAGTGGCGCTTTTCCGATTCATATTCGACGTGCGCAGCGGCGATCGTGACCGTCTTGGTCGCGTCGCGGACCGTTCCGCCTTTCGCGATGTCCGCGTAAGCCTTGACGACCGCGAGACCTTTGCAGGCCTGGACGGCGAGGATAGCGGCGGTCGTCGTCGTCTTGCCATGGTCGATGTGACCGATGGTGCCGACATTGACGTGCGGTTTCGTGCGAACGTAGGTTTCTTTAGCCATATTCTGTATTTGTTTTAGTTGTTTATGATTATGTTGAAAATTCGTGGATGGAGCCCCCGAGCAGACTTGAACTGCCGACCTCGTCCTTACCAAGGACGCGCTCTACCGACTGAGCTACAAGGGCAACCGTCTCCTTCCCGTATCGCCGGAGCGGAACAAAAAGGAGCGGTCATTTTTTCATTTTCGGGGAAATCGTCAACACTTTTTTCAAAAAAATTATTTCCCCAGCCGGAAACGGTACTCGCCCGCGCCGCGGAGATGCTCCCGAGCCCAGGATTTCACGAGCTTCAGCGCCGCCGCGTCCGTCTTGCTGTCCTCCGACGAGGACACGATGTAGAACTGCCGCCGCGTCGGTTCGCCGTAGCAGAAGATCTCCACCGGGCGCAGCAGCATCTTCGGATCCTCGAACTCCGTCGCGGGAACGCCGTCGGCGACCGCCTTCCCGAAGAAGACCGCCGTCCCGCGCATCGAATCGAACACCGCCATCTTCACGCCGCCTTCCGCCCGAGCCGCCTCCTCAGCGTCGCCCCGCTGCCCGAACGCGCGGACAAGATCCCAGCGCTTCGCGGGAACGAAGACGTCCTTCTCGTCCGCCTCAAGATCGCGCGGCTCCAGCACCGCCCTGTTCCCGTCCGAATCCAGAAAGAATATGCCGCCGAAGGAAAGGTTCTCGTCCTGCGCCACGTCCAGCTCCGCCGCCAGATTCTCGTCGCCCCCGTTCCAGCGCGTCGGCAGAAAGAGCGGCGCGGAATCGCGCAGATCCTCCTCCTCGCTCACCTCGTCGGAAACGCCAATCCGCGGGAACGCCCGCTCCTCGGCGGCGCCGTCGAAACGCAGCTCCGGCGAAAACGCGAGAAACGCGCACGCGCACGCCGCGAGCGCGCAGAGGAACGCGCGCCGCTCGCTCACGAAAAAACGTTCGCGGACGGCGCGAAGCGCGCGGGACGAACGGCTCGGCTCTGCGGTATTCACGACGGAGAAAAATTTTCTCGCAAAGCGCCTTCTTTTGCCACCACAAAATTTCCGGTTGACTATTTCCGCGCGAAACTTTTTGATGCTTGCTCCTTTTTCGGCCTTACGGAGAGATGACAGAGTGGCCGATTGTGCCTGACTCGAAATCAGGTGTGCCGCAAGGCACCGGGGGTTCGAATCCCTCTCTCTCCGCCATTTTTCGCGAATCCCGCCCGCCTTCCGGACGGGATTCGTCGTTTTCCCCGCCCGCCGCGCGCCGCCCGCCCCCCCCCTCGGTTTAAAATACCGAGGGGAAAACGACTCCGAAGCCGCATAAACAAAAGGATTTCCCCCTCGGTCAAATCGCGCGGAATTTCAACCAGAGGGAAAGCGACATTCCTGTCGCTTCGGCGAAATCAGCTTTCGGGAAATTCAAAAAAGCGGCAGGAATGCCGCTTCTCCCCTGCATTCCCGCGATTTTTCGCCAAAGAAGAATTCCGTGCTTTCCCGTGTCTTCCGTGGTCGAAATTTCGGACTTGCCACCGGTATTTTAAACCGTCAGTGTTTCCTGCCATGTCAAAGAAGAATGACAGGAAATCCGAAGCTCCTCTGCCCGCGCTGGAGGCGTGGGAGCTCGCCGTGGTCGAAGTGTTCTGCCGCGGGGCCGCGATGCTCGGGCTGCGCAAGAGCGTCGGCATGGTTTACGGCGCGCTCTACTGCGCGGACGAGCCGCTCGCGATCACCGACCTGCAGGAAAAGCTCCTGCTCTCGCGCGGCGCGTGCGTGGAGGCGACGCAGCTGCTGCGGCGCTTCGGCGCGATCCGCGTCGTGATCCGGCTCGGCGAACGCAAGGACTTCTTCGAGGCGGAGACGGACCTGAAAAAATTCGCCGCGGGAGCGCTCCACGAGATTCTCCTGCCCGCGTTGGAAAAGACTTCGCTGCGCCTGGATCACGCGTCGAAGCTCGCGCGCGGGAACGCCGCGAAGACGAAGATCGCGAAGCTGCGCGCGGCGAAGGACGCGCTCGCCTCACTCGTTCCCGCCGTCGAAAAAATCCTCGGCTGACGCGGAAAAAAGGAACCGCGAATGGACACGAACAAAGCTTCCGCGAAAAGCCTTCTCCTGCCGGCGGTTTCGATCGTCGTGCCCGTGTACGGCGTGGAAAAATATGTCGGGCGCTGCTTCGATTCCGTCGCCGCGCAGACGTATCCGAACCTCGAATGCGTTTTCGTGGACGACCGCGGGCCGGACGCGAGCATGGACGTCCTGCGGGAACGCATCGCCGCCTACCGCGGGAACGTCCGCTTCCGCGTCGTGCGCCACGAACGCAACCGCGGCCTCTCCGCCGCCCGCAACACCGGCGCCGACGCCGCGACCGGGGAATACGTCTATTTTCTCGACAGCGACGACCTCCTCACGCCCGACTGCGTCGCGCTGCTCGCCGAGCCTCTGCGCGAACGCCGCGTCGATTTCGTGCTCGGCAACTACGCTTCCGGGGGCGACCGATCGTGCTTCATTCCCGTGAAGGCCGCCGACGGCTTCATCCGCGGGAACGCCGAAATCCGCGCGCGCTATCTGCGAGGCGAGTGGTTCATGATGGCGTGGAATCGCCTCGTGAAGCGCGAATTTCTCGTCCGCGAAAACCTGCGTTTCGCCGAGGGGCTGCTCCACGAGGACAATCTTTGGTCGTTCCAGCTCGCGTGCGTCGCCGAATCGATGTGCGTCGTGCGCGCGCCGACCTACGTCTACACGATCCGCGGCAATTCGATCATGACCGCGAAGTCCCGAAAAAATCTCGATTCGCTCGTGCGCATCGCTGACGAAATGGACGCGTTCGCGCGGGAACGCACCCTGTTCGGCGACGCCGACGTCGTGCGCTTCGTCGCGTCGTGGCGGGAGGGGCTGACGTTCAACGCGCGCCCCTACGGCGCGTCGTGGGAGACGTATCGTTCCGCCGTGCGTTCCCGCGGATTTTCTCGAAAAACTTTCGCGGCTCTCGGCGCGGCGGGGAAACTGCGTTACCTGCACCACCTGCTTCCCGCGCCGCTCGGCTTCGTTTATGTGCTCGCCGTCGCGAAGGCGATCGTCGTCGCCGCGTTTTTGAAACGGAGGTTTTTCCGATGAACGAAAACGCGCTTTTTGGGGAAGCGACTTTCCAGTCGCTTTTCGGAAACCTTTTTCAAGGAAATTTCTTTCGGAGGGACTTCGCCAAGCGACAGGAATGTCGCTTCCCCAAAAGCGTTCCCGCGAATCGAGCGGCGAAATTTCGTCCTTCGGGAACCGCTCGCCGCGGGAACGAAGACAGGAATGTCTTCGCCCCCAAAAACCTCTTCCTTCCGGGGAAGCGACTTGGCTCCACGCCTCGCTTTCCAGTCGCTTTTCGGAAACCTTCTTCAAAAAAATTTCCTTCGGAGGGATTTCGCCAAGCGACAGGAATGTCGCTTCCCCAAAAAGCCCGCTGAAATCTTCGGAACCCGCCTGAAATGATTTCCTCCGACAACCGCCGCATCGCCAAGAACACGCTCGCGCTCTACGTGCGCATGGGCGTTTCGATGATCGTGTCGCTGTTCACTTCGCGCGTCGTGCTGCAGACGCTCGGCGTCGAGGACTTCGGCATCTACAACGTCGTCGGCGGCGTGGTCGTGCTCTTTTCCTTCCTCAACGCGGCGATGTCCTCGGCGACGCAGCGCTTTCTCAACTTCGAGCTCGGGCGCAGGGACTTCGCGCAGGTCGGGCGCGTATTCTCGATGTCGATGAGCGTGCATTTCGCCATCGCGGGCGCGGTGCTCCTGCTCGCGGAAACGCTCGGACTGTGGTTTCTGAACGCGCAGCTGAACATTCCCGCCGAGCGCATGGCGGCGGCGAACTGGGTCTATCAGTTCTCGGTCGCGAGCACGCTTCTGGGCATCATGCTCGTGCCCTACAACGCGACGATCATCGCCTACGAGCGCATGACGTTTTACGCCTGGGCGAGCATCGCGACGACGTTTCTGCGGCTCGGCATCGTCTATCTGCTCGTGATCGGGAACGCGGACAAGCTCGTACTCTACGCGGCGCTGACCTTCGCCGTGGGCGTGCTGATGCAGATCGTCCACGTCGCATACTGCCGCCGCGCGTTCCCGCGGACGGCCATCTATCGCCCCTTCCGCGACAAAAAACTCTTCCGCGAGCTCGTCTCGTTTTCCGGGTGGTGGCTTTTCGGCGGCGTCGCGAACATGGCGAACAGCCAGGGTATCAACATGGTGGTGAACATTTTCTGCGGCGTCGCCGTGAACGCCGCGATGGGCATCGCCAATCAGGTTTACGCAGCGGTCTATCAGTTCGTCATGAATTTTCAAACGGCGTTCTCGCCGCAGATCACAAAACTGTACTCGGCGGAAAACGAAGGCGCGTTTTTGAAGTTAGTTTTCAGAGCCTCGAAGTTTTCATTTTTTCTGATGGTGTTCTTGGCGACTCCAATCCTCATCAACGCCGATTTCATTTTGGAAATCTGGCTCGGAAACGTTCCGGAACACACGGCGGGTTTTGTCCGTTGGATCATCGTGTCTTCTGTCATTGATGCGCTTGCGTCGTCGCTATGCATTTCCGCAAGCGCGACCGGAAAGATTCGCAATTACCAGATGATTGTCAGCAGTCTGATCCTCACGAATGTTCCCGTAAGCATTCTGCTTCTATGGTGCGGATATTCGCCTGTCTCTGTCATCGTCGTTCGCACCGCCGTGAATTTCACAGTTTCCGTCTGGCGGATTTTTTACCTGCGCCGAATGATTCCGTATTTTTCTCCGGGCAAATATCTGCGATGCGTTTTCGGTCGCGCCGTCTTAGTGAGTCTTTCGTGCCTCTGCATTTCTCTTCCTCTCGTTTTCGCGATGAATGACGGATGGGCGAAACTCGCGATTTCAGGAGCTGCGACGGGCATCTGCGTTCCCGTAATCACATTTTTCATCGGATTCAACAAGGAAGAGCGAACGTTCTTCAAGCAATTTTTCATCAATAAATTTTCGAAAGACAAATGATAGTTCTCCGACGAAAAGAAGATTGTTGCGGCTGTCACGCCTGCGAAACCGTCTGTCCGAAAAACTGCATAAAAATGCAGGAAGACAACGAAGGCTTCCTCTATCCGGAAACGGACGCATCGCGATGCATCGAGTGCCATCTCTGCGAGAACGTCTGTCCGATGATCAATCGCGGCGAGCGCCCGCGAAATTTTCCGAATGGAGGGTGTGACCCCGTCGTTTTCGCTGCGAAAAATCTCGACGAAGCAATCCGCTTTCAGAGCTCTTCCGGAGGCGTTTTTTCCGCGTTGGCCGAACGCGTGATAAGGAATGGCGGCGTCGTGTTCGGCGCGCGCTGGAACTCGGATTTCACCGAGGTCGTGCACGATTTCACGGAAACGCTCGAAGGGCTCGCGGCGTTTCGCGGGAGCAAGTATCTGCAGTCGCGCGTCGGCGACACGTTCCGCAAGGCGCGCGAATTTCTGCGAGCCGGACGCGAAGTGATGTTCACGGGAACGCCGTGCCAGATTGCGGGGCTGCGGCGCGCGCTGCGCGCGGATTTTCCGAACCTGCTCGCCGTAGAAGTGGTCTGTCACGGCGTTCCTTCTCCAAAGATTTGGAGAATTTATCTTCGGGATCTCAAAAAGAAGCTAGGAAGTAAACCCGACGGGAAATCTGACGGGAAAGATTTAGGGGCGCGTTCTTCGCGTACGACTGATTGCGGAAGCAATGAAGACCATGTCGAAATCCGCACTCTAAGCCTGCGAAGCAAATCTCCTCCGGGCGGATGGAAGAAATACAGTCTTGCGCTTACGTGGTCGCCGCAAAGCGGAGACAAAAATACGAAGTTGAGCTTTTTAGAGCCATGCCACTATTGGGCGGAAAACACCTACATGAACGCGTTTCTGAGCGACTTGGCAAATCGTCCTTCATGCGCCACATGTCCCGCTAAATTTCAGAAATCCGGATCGGATCTGGTTCTCGGAGATTTTTGGGGAATCGAAGCGGAATTGGACGACGATCTCGGCTGTTCCCTCGTTCTCGCCAATACAGAGCGCGGTCTGGCGGCTATACGGGCGTCAGATTCCGTCGAGCTGATACCCAAGGCGTACGCCCAGGCTCGCGGTATCCGGTCGCTCGAAGAATCGTTGCTTCCGCATCCTAAGCGGAAAGCATTTTTCGCGTCAATTGAGCGTGGGGTCCCATTGGACGTCGCCGTCAGGAAATTCAGACCTTTGCCGTATCTGACGCGCATTCGTCGAAACGGAAAGCAGGTGTGCTTTTCGATTGTCGTCCGCACTTTGCGGGCGCTCCGGCTTTTGGAAATTGCAAAAAAGATTCTCGGAAAGAAAGGGAAAAAATGAAAATCGGCGGAATCACATTCTGGTGGTCAAAAAATAATTACGGTCAGGTCTTGCAGTGCTATGCTCTTCAAAAAATTTTTCAGAGAGAAGGGCATGATCCGTTCCTCATTCGTTTCGGCGGAAATTCGGTGCCGAAAAAACGGACGAAGGCAGATGTCTGCATTTCGCTTTTCCGGAGAATGTTGAAATGCCTGAATCCGATGGCATTGACCAAATATCTTCGCTCCAGGCGAGCGAGGAATTTCGCAAAAATTGAGCGTTCCCGCGCGCTAGCATTCGAATCTGAGGACCGGAGGGACTTCGACGGATTCAGAGCAACGAACATCCGAGTCAGCGAGCGCCGATACAAGTCATTGGAAGAACTGCTCTCTGATCCGCCCGTCGCAGACATCTACGCCGTCGGCTCCGATGTCGTTTGGAGTACGGAGAACAATGTGTTCGGAGACTGGCATCGAGCGATGTTCCTAGATTTCGGCTCTGCGGGAACGCCGCGCATTTCTTACGCGGCGAGTTTCGGAGCCTCAGATTTCGGAAAAGAATATTTGTCGGCGATTGCACCGCATCTGAAAAAATTTTCCGCCGTGTCCGTTCGTGAAAACACAGGCGTTGAAATTTGCAGAAAAGCCGGAAGGACGGACGCCGCCCACGTCTTGGACCCGACTTGTCTTTTGGACATGGATGCATATTTGGAAGTCGCAGCCGCCGTTCCCTCCATGCGGGAACAGAAATGCTTTTTCTTCTATGGTTTGAATTTCGACGAAGCAGATGACGTGCATTATGCGGCGCAAAAAGATTTTTGCCGTTCCCGCGGATGCCGTTTTGTTGCGACTCTTTCCGACGGCATGAATCTCGCCTACGACAGGCTTCCAGGCGCTGAATACGCCTTTGACTCGATTCCAGAATGGCTGGCGCATTACCGCGATTCGGAATACGTCGTCACAAATTCGTTTCACGGTGTGGTTTTTGCGGTTCTGTTCGAAAAACAATTTTTGCTCCTGCCTCTCAAAGGACGCTACGCGGTGCTGAACGCCCGTCCGAATTCATTTCTTTTCTCTTTGGGACTGAGCGATCGGATTTACAAAGGGGGAGATTTTTCGGCGGCAATGGACGCGCCGATTGATTGGGCGTCCGTCCGCGAGAAACTGTCCGCGTTACGGGAACGATCATTGGAATTTCTGAGAACGGCATTAGCAAAATGCGAAGAGGAAATTCGGAAAGGCAAATCATGAGCATACCCAAAATCATTCATTACTGTTGGTTCGGGCGCGGAGAACTGCCCGCGTTGGCGAAAAAGTGCATCGCTTCGTGGGAACGTTTTTTCCCGGGCTGGGAAATTCGGGAATGGAACGAAGACAACTTCGACGTCAACGCAATCGCTTACACGCGCGAAGCATATGCGGCGAAAAAATACGCGTTCGTTAGCGACTACGCGCGTTTCAAAATTCTCTACGAACAGGGCGGTGTTTATTTTGACACAGACGTGGAAGTGCTGCGGCCGATGGACGAAATTCTGGAGCGAGGCGCATTTATGGGCTTGGAGCGGAACGTTCCCGCCGAAAACAGCGTGAATCCCGGTCTCGGGCTCGCGTGTGCGCCCGGTCTCGGGCTCTATAAAGACATATTAAACGCCTACCATGAGCTTCATTTCGAGCTTTCGCCGGGCGTCTATAATTTCAAGACGGTGGTTCAATACACGTCCGAAATTCTTCTGCGGCGCGGACTGAAACCGAAGCCCGGAATCATGGAAATCGACGGCGTATTCATTTATCCCACGGAATATTTCAGTCCGAAGTCATGGGAAACGGGAGAAATTCGTCTGACGGCGAACACATACACGATTCACCATTTCGCGGCATCGTGGCACTCTCGGCGAGAACGGATTTATTACTGGACGAAACGACGCTTCGGTGCACGCGCGGCTCTGGCGCTTTCATTGGCTTTTATACTCTTCCGAAATCCAAAGAAAAACTGGAATGCTCTCGTACGTCGGATTGGCGGAAATAAACGGGGGGGGGGGGTATAGCGGGTCTCGTTGACGGGAACGCTGTCTCATTTTCGCAAAGAATTCATTTCACACGCGGGGAAAGAGTTGCTTCACGTTTTCGCGAAGCGGCTCTTTTTGCGTATTCGATTGCGGAGGAAAGGAGCGCTGCATGAACCTAAAACGTATCATGCTCGTGTTCGGGACGCGCCCGGAGGCCATCAAGATGGCGCCGTTGGTGAAGGCGTTCCGCGCCGTTCCCGAGAAATTCGAAACGCTCGTCTGCGTGACGGGGCAGCACCGCGAGATGCTCGACCAGGTGCTGCATCTCTTCGAGATCGTTCCCGACTACGACCTCAACATCATGAAGGCCGGGCAGGATCTCTACGACGTCACCGCGCGCGTGCTCACGGGCATGCGCGACGTGCTCGCCGAAGCGAAGCCCGACTTCGTCTTCGTCCACGGAGACACCACGACTTCCGCCGCCGCCGCGCTCGCCGCGTTTTACGCGCGCGTTCCCGTGGCGCACGTCGAGGCGGGTCTGCGCACGCACGACGTCTACAGCCCCTGGCCCGAGGAAATGAACCGCCAGATCACGGGGCGCATCGCGACGCGACATTTCGCGCCGACGCCCCTTTCCCGCGAAAATCTGATCAAGGAGAACGTTCCCGCCGAGCGCATTTTCGTGACGGGCAACACCGTGATCGACGCGCTCCGCTCCGTCGTCGCCAAGCTCGGCGAGGATGCCGCGCTGCGGGAACGCGTCGCCGCGACGCTATGCGCGGCGGGCATTCCGCGGGAACGGCTCGACGCGTGGAGCGCGGGAACGCGCCGCATGGTGCTCATCACGGGCCACCGCCGGGAAAACTTCGGCGAAGGCTTCATCCGCATGTGCACGGGCATCCGAGACCTGAATCTGAAATATCCGGGCGTCGATTTCGTCTATCCGATGCACCTGAACCCGAACGTGCGCAAGCCGATCCGAGAAGTCTTCGGCGCGGACGTTCCCGCGAACATGTTCTTCGCCGAGCCGCAGGAATACCTGCCGTTCGTTCGGCTGATGGAGCTTTCCTCGATCGTGCTGACGGACAGCGGCGGCATTCAGGAGGAAGCGCCCGGGCTGGGCAAACCGGTGCTGGTGATGCGCGACACGACGGAACGCCCCGAAGCGCTCGCGGCGGGAACGGTGAAGCTCGTCGGCACGAGCCGCGAAAAAATCGTCGCGGAAGTCTCGCGCCTGCTGGACGATGCGGCGCACTACGCGTCGATGTCCGAAGCGCAGAATCCCTACGGCGACGGCAACGCCTGCCGAAGAATCCTCGAAACCTTCTGAAAACTTTTTATGATTCCTAAAATCATTCATTACTGCTGGTTCGGACGCGGCGAAATGCCGACGCTGGCGAAAAAATGCATCGCTTCGTGGAAGAAATTCTGCCCGGATTACGAACTGCGCCTTTGGAACGAAGATTCATTCGACGTGAATTCTCATCCGTTCGTGAAAGAGGCTTACGAAGCGCGGAAGTTCGCGTTCGTGACGGATTACGTCCGGCTTTGGGCGTTGGTCAAAGAAGGCGGAATTTACATGGACACGGACGTGGAGGTGCTGAAGCCGCTGGACGAATTTTTGTCGCTTCCCGCGTTTTCGGGATTCGAGACGGAATCATCGGTGCCGACAGGCATCATGGCGAGCGAAAAAAATGGCATATGGGTAAAGGATCTGCTCGGATATTACGAGGGACGCCATTTCATTTTGCAGGACGGACGCATGGACATGACGACGAACGTCATGATTATCACGAACATGATGCGGGGAGGAGGTTTTCGCTTCGACAATACGAAGCAGGATTTCCAAGGAATGGTCACGATGTTTCCGAAAGATTTCTTCTGCCCGAAGTCGTGGGAGACGGGAGAAATTCGTCTGACGGCGAATACGTACACGATTCACCATTTTGCTGCGTCTTGGCATTCGCGTCGGGAACGGATTTATTATTGGACGAAGCGGCGCTTCGGAGCACGCGCGGCGTACGCGGTTTCGCTGATGTTTCTGTTCTTCCGAAATCCCAAAAAGAACTGGGACGCCTTAATACGAAGACTCTGATTTTCTGCGGTTCCGCACTCCGATTTCAAAGCGCTACGATCCCTCCGCCTTCGACGCGCACTGGCGCGACCTCGCCGCCGTCCTCGCCGGGAAGTAGTTTCGCGGGGAAGCGTTCCCGCGAAAGCATCTGCGCTCATCCGCGGCAAAAATTTGCGCTCGCGGAATTTTCGCGGAGCCGTCGGGATCCGCTTCTCCAAAAGCGTTCCCGCGGATAGGGCACTTTCGCGCTGTCTTCCGTCGGCTTGCGCGACGGATCCGCATGAAATGCGGAACAAGAATAACCCCATGCGGCGGGCGCCGCTTGGGGCTGCGGCACAAAAGGAACACGCGCCTGAAAGGCGCAACTTCTATTGCGGGGACGGCTCGCCGCGCGACCTCGGATGCTCCGGGCGGTTGCGCCTTTCAGGCGCGGTCGATGCGCCGGACTTTCCCCAAGCGCGCGCTTCGCGGCGCGCATGGGGTTATGTTTGTTCCGCCCCTCCGGGGCGTTCCCGTGCCGAATCCGCAATCTGCGAGCCCCGCAGCCTTTTGGGGAAGCGACATTCCTGTCGCTTGTTGAAGTTTTTTTTAAGGAAATTTTCTTTTTAAGAATTCTGCAAAGCGACAGGAATGTCGCTTCCCCAAAGCGTTTCCGCGAATAGTGCTCTTTCGCCTGTCTTCCGTCGGCTTGCGCGACGGATCCGCATGAAATGCGGAACAAGAATAACCCCATGCGGCGGAACGCAGCTTGGGGTTGCGCGGCGTCCGCGCGTTTTGCGGTTTGAAAACGGGCGGCGGAACGGCTAAGCTCTGCGCCCATGTCTAAAATCACTGCCGTCATCGATTTCGGTTCCCAATACACGCAGCTCATCGTCCGGCGCGTCCGCGAGCTGGGCTTCATGGCGAAACTCTACGCGCTCGAAGATCTCGCGCAGATCGAGAATCCCGGCGCGATCATTCTTTCCGGCGGGCCGAAGAGCACGACGGACGCGGACGCGCCCGACATCGACTTCGCGTGGCTGAAGAGCTTCGGCGTTCCCGTGCTCGGCGTGTGCTACGGCATGCAGCTGCTCAACATCAAGCACGGCGGCACCGTCCGCGCCTCGAACAAGCGCGAATACGGTCCCGCGGCGCTCGTTCCCGCCGAGCCGGCGGACGCGCTCTACGCGGGCGTGACGAGCGGCTCGCAGGTGTGGATGAGCCACTCGGACACGGTCGATCATCTCGCGGACGGCTGCACCGTCATCGCGAAGAACGCCGAGGGCGTTCCCGTCAGCCTGCGCTGGGCGGACGCCATGTGGGGCATTCAGTTTCACCCGGAAGTCACGCACTCGCACGAGGGGCGCACGATTCTGAAGAATTTCCTCGCGCAGGCGAAGGACCTCGCGCGCTTCGACATCGGCGATTTCAAGAAGCAGCTCATCGCGGAAATCCGCGAGCGCGTCGGCTCGCGCCAGGTCGTCTGCGGCGTGAGCGGCGGCGTGGATTCGACCGTGCTCGCCGTGCTGCTGCACGAGGCGGGCGTGAACATGCGCGCGATTTTCGTGGACAACGGCCTGCTCCGCAAAAACGAGGCGGACGAAGTGCGCGCGAATTTCGCCCGCATGGGCGTCGAAATCGAGACCGTGGACGCGTCGCGGCGCTTCCTCGACGCGCTCGCCGGCGAGCCCGATCCCGAAAAGAAGCGCCGCATCATCGGCGGGCTCTTCATCGACGTGTTCTGGGACGCCGTCGGGAACGCGGAAATGCTCGCGCAGGGCACGCTCTATCCCGACGTCATCGAGAGCGCGTCGAACGCGAAGTCCAAGGCGTCCGTCATCAAGACGCACCACAACCGCGTCGAGCGCGTGCTCGAGCTGCAGAAGCAGGGCAAGGTGCTCGAACCGCTCGCGGAGCTCTTCAAGGACGAAGTGCGCGAGCTCGGCGCCTCGATGGGCATTCCGCACGACATTCTGTGGCGGCACCCGTTCCCGGGGCCGGGGCTCGCGGTGCGCTGCCCGGGCGCCGTCTCCAAGGAGCGCCTCGACATCATCCGCGACTGCGACGCGATCTTCATTTCCACACTGCGCAAATACGGCTGGTACGACAAGTGCTGGCAGGCTTACGCGGGCCTCATTCCCGTAAAGACCGTCGGCGTCAAGGGCGACGAGCGCTCTTACGAGTTCGCGACGAATCTCCGCGCCATCGTCTCCGAAGACGCGATGACCGCCGACTGGGTCGAGCTGCCGATCCCGCTCCTGCGCGAAGTCTCCAACCGCATTCTGAACGAAGTCAAGGGCATCAACCGCGTGCTCTACGACATCTCCACCAAGCCGCCCGCCTCCATCGAATGGGAGTGAGGCGCGAAGAGCTTAAAGTTTAAGGCTTAAAGTTTAAAGAGGTCGCGGGACGGAAAAGGCTGCGGAAGCGATGACGATTTCGAAATTTCTTCACGTTTCCGCGGCCGTTTCGTTTCTCCTCGCGCTCTGCGGGGCGCCGGGCGCGGACGCGGGAACGCCCGCGCCGATTCCCCTGCCCGTCTCCTTCGAAATCCGCGAAACGGAAGCGCCGTTCACGCTCTCGTCCGGCACGGAAATCGTCGCCGAACGCGGGAACGCCGCCGCCGAACGCGCCGCCGCGCGCTTCCGCGAAAACTTCGTTCCTGCGCCCGCCGGCGCCGCGCCCGCGAACCGCGTCGTCTTCGAAAAACTCGCCGATCCCGCGCGCGTCCGCGGCAATCCCGAAGGCTACGCGCTCGAAATCTCCCGCGAGAAAATCGTCGTCGCCGCGCTCGCCGAAGCCGGCTTTCTGCGCGCGCTCGCGACGCTGCGCCAGCTGCTCCCGCCGCGCGCGGGGGAAAGCGTTCCCGCGGTTTTTCCCGCCTGCGCCGTCGCGGATTTTCCGCGCTTCCCGTGGCGCGGCGTCATGCTCGATTCCGCGCGCCATTTTCAGTCGCCGGAATGGATAAAAAAACTGCTCGTCGCGCTCGCGGAGCTGAAGATCAACGTGCTTCACTGGCACCTGACGGACGACCAGGGCTGGCGCGTCGAAATCCGAAAATTTCCCGAGCTCGCGCGCGTCGGCGCCCGGCGCGCGCCCGGCGCGTTCGGCATGAAGCCCGAAGAAACGGGAAAGCTCGACGCCGACGGCCGCTACGGCGGCTTCTACACGCAGGAGGAAATCCGCGAAATCGTCCGCTTCGCCGACTCTCTCGGCGTCGAGATCGTTCCCGAAATCGAATTCCCCGGACACGCGCTCGCCGCGCTCGCCGCGTTCCCGCGCCTCGGCTGCACGGGCGGGCCCTACGCGGTCGCGACGTCCGGCGGCGTCTTCGACGACGTCTTCTGCCTCGGGAACGAAGCGACGTATTCATTTTTCGACGGCGTTCTCGAAGAGATCTTCGCGCTCTTTCCCGGAAAGTTCGTCCACGTCGGCGGCGACGAATGCCCGACGAAGCGCTGGCGGAAATGCCCGAAATGCCGCGCGAAAATCCGCGAAGCCGGGCTGAAGAACGGCGCCGCGCTGCAGAGCTTCGCGCTGCGCCGCGTCGCGGGAACGCTCGCGGAGAACGGCCGCCGGCTCGTCGGCTGGGACGAGATTCTCGAAGGCGGCGCGCTCCCGGAATCCGCCGTCGTGACGTGCTGGCGCGGCGTCTCCTTCGGCGCCCGCGCCGCCGCGCTCGGGCACGACGTCGTGATGACGCCGACGGCGTTCTGCTACTTCGACTACTCGCAGGCGCGCACGGGCGAGCCGCGCTCCATCGGCGGATTCGTGCCGCTCGAACGCGTCTATTCCTTCGATCCCGCCGCGGGCGTTCCCGAGGAGAGCCGCGGGCGCGTGCTCGGCGCCGAAGGCGTGCTGTGGACCGAATACGTGCCGAACGAACGCCGCGCCGAATACATGCTCGCGCCGCGTATCGCCGCGCTCGCGGAAATCGCGTGGACGCCGCGGGAACGCCTCGACTTCGACGATTTCCGGGAACGCCTCGACGCGCAGTTCGCCCGCTGGAAAGCCGCAGACTTCGCCGCGCGCGAGCCCGTCGGCGTGCTCGTCCGCGCCGCGCCCGGCGGCGTCGTCTTCTCCCCCGACCGCAAGGACGCTCCCGTCGCCTACACGCTCGACGGGAGCGCGCCGACGCCCGACTCTCCCCGCGCCGAAGCGCCCGACTATTTCGTGAAGATCCCCGACCGCGGCGAAGCCGTGCGCGTCCGCGCGCGCGCCGTGCTGCCCGACGGCGCGCTCGGTCGCGAGGCGGAACGCTTTCTGAATCTGCCCAAGGCCGCCGTGAGCTCGACGCTCGGCACGACGGAAATCCACTTCCCCGAACGCGCCGCCGACGGGTCCCGCGCCACGATCTACTGGTCCGACCGCGCCGCGCTCGCGGGAGATTCCGTCTGCGCCGTCTTCGAAAAACCGCGCCGCGCCCGCCGCGTGCGCTGCGTCACGGGCAAGGAGGAAAACGGCGGCGGCGGCGACCGCCTGCAGCACGGCGTCCTCGAGATTTCCGAGGACGGGAACGCCTGGCGCCGCGTCGCGGAATTTTCCGACGGCGTCGCCGAAGCCGCGCTCCCCGCGGGAACGCGCGTCAAGGCTCTGCGCCTCCGCGTCACGGCTCCGCAGAACGAATGGCTCGTCGTCCGCGAATTCGAGCTGACGGACTGACGCGCGGGGGATCAGAAGTCCACGCCTTTGACGAGGCGGCGGACGACCTTGCGGCCCGTCATCGCTTCGTACCAGGCGACGCAGGGCGCGGGAACGCGCATTTCCGCGAGCAGTTCGTCGAACGCCTGGACGCGCGTCTTCAGCTTGCCCGCAAGCGGGTGAAGCACGAAGGAAAGATCGCGCGGGCGCGTTTCCGCCGCGCCGGGAACGTCGGCGTAGCAGGCGCGCTTCACGAGCTTTTCCGCGGGAAGGCCGAAATGCCGCGCGATGCGTTCGCCGATTTCGAAGCGCGAGAGCGCCTCGCCGCCCGCCCAGTGGTAAACGCCGCTCAGGTTCGGGCGTTCGCACAGCTCGACGAGCACGTCGGCGAGATTGCCCGCGCTCACCGGCTGGCGGATCTCCTCGCCGAAGAGCGGCGTCGTCCTGCCCGCCGCCCAGTCCGCGAAGAGGCGTTCGTGCAGACTTTTCGAGCCGGAAAAGGAGTTGCCGGAAAGCAGCGTCGTGCGCACGACGCTCGCGTTCGCCTTGCCGTATTTGAGGACTTCGCGCTCGCCCATGAGCTTCGTCTGCGCGTAGAGATTGCGCGGGAGCGGCATGTCCGTGTGCTCGTAGGCGCCTTTTTCGCCGTCGAAGACCATGTCGGTCGAAACGTGCACGAAGCGCGCGGAAACGTGGTTGGCGAGCATCGCGAGGCGGCGCGGGAGCGCGACGTTGAGCCGCTCGGCGCGCGCGGGATCGGCGTTCGCGGCGGCGAGCGACGTCACCGCGGCGCAGTTGACGATCGCGTCGGGGAATTCCTGCAGGACGAGCGATTCGATTTCCGCCGTGTCCTCGAGGTCGGTCTTCACGCGGCGGATCTGCGGCGGGAGCGGCGCGTCCGCGTCGTGCAGAAACGCGGTGACTTCGAATCCGCGTCGCAGCGCGGCGAAGACGGTTTCGCGTCCGAGAAATCCGGCGGCGCCGGTGATAAAAGCTTTCATGCGCGCAACGCTAAGGCTTTCGCCGCGGAAAGGCGAAAGGAAAGTTGGGGAGGCGACAAGTGAATTGAATAACGGATAATTAATAATGGATAGTGAATAACGCAGTGATAAGCGCTTCGCGCTGTTTAAACAGCGTCGCAGCCGCTTCGGCGAAGCCGAACGCAAGGCGTTGTTCATTATTCACTGTTCGCTGTTCACTGCTCTTGTCACTTGTCACCGAAACCTTGTCACTTCCTATTACTTTTCAACTCCTGAACGTTCCCTCGCCCGACCGTCAGCGCGAGCGAGGCTTCGTCGCGCAGGAACTCGTTCGCGAAGCGCGTCAGGTCTTCCCGCGTCAGCGCCTCGATGCGCGCCTCGTGCTCGAGCGGCGCGTTCGGGGAGAGCCCGTTGAGCGCCGCCGTCGTCGCCGCCATCGCGCGGAAAAGCGGTCCCTGCATGCCCGAGCGGCCCGCGACGCGCATCGAAATCTTCGCGTCGCGGATTTCCTCGTCCGTCAGCCCGCCTTCGCGGACGCGGCGGATCTCCGCGCGCATCGCGTCGAGCACGGCGCGCGCGTTCTTCGCCTCCGTTCCCGCGTAGAGACGGAACATGCCGCATGCCTTCGCCGTCCGCCGCGCCGCCGCGACGTAGTAGGCGAGCCCGCGCTTTTCGCGGACTTCCGTGAACAGGCGGCTCGACATGCCGTTGAGCGCCGTCACCAGCAAATGCGCCGCGAAGCGCCGTTCGTCGCTCTCGCCCGCGTCCGGGAACGCGAGCTGGACGACCGTCTGCTCGCCGTCGAAGTCGAGCGTCTCCTCGCGCGCTTCCGTGACAGGCGTCGGCGGCGCGAAATCCGGCTCGACGAAAGCGCCGCGCGACGGGAACGCCGCCGCGCCGAACGCCTCCTCGAGCGCGCCCAGAACGACGTCGCGCTCGAATTCGCCGCTGACGGCGAGCACCAGATTCTCCGGCGCGACGACGCGCCCGTAAAGCGCGCGCACGTCCGCGAGCGTCATCGCCGCGAGCGCGTCTTCCGTGCCCAGCGCGGGCGTGCCGAGCGGACACGCCTTGCCGAAAAAACGTTCCGTCAGGGCGTAGCGCGCGAAGCTCTCGATCTCGTCGCGCTTCGCGCGCAGCGTCGCGAGCTGCGCGTCGCGTTCCCGCGCGAAATTTTCTTCGGAGAAGCGCGGCGCCAGCAGCGCGTCGCGCAGCGTGTCGCGGGCGACGGAGAAATCCTCCGTCAGCGTCTCGAGCATGACCGAGAGCGATTCCGCGGAGCCCGTCGTCGTGAAGACGCCGCCGACGCTCTCGATTCTTTCCGCGACTTCCGCCGCCGAGAGCGTTCCCGCGTCGAGCGAAAGCAGCTCCGCGAGCAGCGACGTCGCGCCCTTGCGCCTTTCGTCCTCGAACGCGCCGCCCGCGCGCAGCTCCGCGACGACCGAGACTTTCGGATAGCCCGCGACCGGCTGCAGCAGCACGCGCACGCCGTTCGCGAAGCGCACGTCCTCGAACGGCGGGCAACCCGAAGGCGCCGCCGCGCCCGGCGTCTCCGCGGGAACGGCGACCGTCGGGCGCTTCGCCTCGTAGGCGGAAAGCGTCCGCGCGTTTTCGTGAAAATATTTGTCCGCGACGCGGCGGACGTCGTCCGGCGTCAGCGCGCGGATTTTTTCGAACGCGACGCGCGTCGCGCCGAGTTCGCTTTCGACCGCTTCGGAGCCGAGCGCCGCCGCCGTCGACTGCACCGAACGGCGCGACGTCACCAGCCCGACGAGCATCTGCCGCACCGTCTTTTCCAGCAGCTTCGCGGGAACGCCGTCGCGCGCGACCCTGCCGACGACGTCCTCGATCGCGGCTTCGACGGCGGCGCGCTTGTCGAGATCGGCGACGTAGCCGACCCAGAACATGCCTTCGCCCGCGGGCGTCCAGCGCGTCGCCTCGAGCTCGTGCACAAGCCCGCGCTTTTCGTGAAGCTCGTTCCAGAGCAGAGAGGAATCGCCGAGCCCGAGCAGCGCGGCGAGCGCGCGGAGCGCCGGCGCGTCCTCGTGCGCCGCTCCGGGAACGCGCCAGACCGCGCAGCCGCGGAGCACGTTCACGTCGCCGCGTAGCGTCGTCTCGCGCGGCGCGAGCTGCGGCGGCTCCGCGGGAACGACGGCCGCGCAGCCGGCGCGCGCGGGAACGACGCCGAAATGCTTTTCCGCGAGCGCGAAGACCGCCTCCGCCTCCAGATCGCCCGCGACGACGACGCTGATCGCGCCCGGCGCGTAGCGTTTTTCGAAATGCGCGCGGAGCTGTTCGACGCCGATTCCGCGGAAGATTTCCCGCCTGCCGATGACGGGCACGCGCAGCGGGTGCTCGCGGAAGACGGTCGCGCGCGTCGCGTCCGAAATCCGCTCGTCGGGATCGTCCGCGCACATGTCGATTTCGCGCAGAATCACGTCCTTTTCGAGCGCGGCGTCGGCGGCGTCGAAACGCGGGAACAGCGTCATCTGCGCGAGCGCGTCGAACGCCGTTTCCGCGAACTCCGCGGGCAGATCGACGTGATAGACCGTGCGCGTGAACGTCGTGTAGGCGTTCATGAATCCGCCCTTCGCGGAGACCGTCTTCGCGAGCGCCTCGGCGGAATATTTCTCCGTGCCCTTGAAGACCATGTGCTCGATGAAGTGCGAGACGCCGCCGCCGAGCAGCTCGCCTTCGTGAACGCTGCCGCTTTTCACCCAGACCTGCACAGAGGCGAGGCCCGAAGGCGGCGTCTTGCGGAAAAAGACGCGGACGCCGTTCGCGAGCGTCGTCCGCGCGGGCGGAACGGTCAAAGAGTCGAAAAAGTTCATGCGCTCAGCTTAAAGCCGTCCGCGCCGCGTTTCGAGACTAAGCCGCGGGCGCGGGGAAAACCGTTGAAACCTGCGCGCGTTCCCGCGAGAATAGAGGCTTATGCAAAAAGAAACTCAATGCCTCCACGCCGGCTACGAGCCGAAGAACGGTGAACCGCGCGCGCTCCCGATCTGCCAGAGCACGACGTTCAAATACGATTCCACGAAACACATCGGCGACCTCTTCGATCTGACCGCCGCCGGGCATTTCTATTCCCGTCTCTCCAACCCGACGGTGGACGCCGTCGAACAGAAGATCGCCGCGCTCGAAGGCGGCGTCGGCGCGCTGTGCACCTCGTCCGGCCAGGCGGCGTCGTTCACCGCGCTCGCGACGATTCTCAAGGCGGGCGACCACTTCGTCTCCGCCGCCGCGATCTACGGCGGGACCGTCAATCTCTTCGCGGTGACGCTGAAGCGCTTCGGCATCGAATGCACGTTCGTGGACGCCGACGCTCCCGCCGAGGAGATCCAGAAAGCGTTCCGCCCGAACACGAAGGCGGTCTTCGGCGAAACGCTCGCCAATCCCGCGCTCGCCGTCTGCGACATCGAAAAGCTCGCGAAGCTCGCCCACGCGAACGGCGTGCCGCTGATCATCGACAACACGTTCCCGACGCCGATCCTGTGCCGCCCGATCGAGTTCGGCGCGGACGTCGTCGTCCACTCCACGACGAAATACATGGACGGGCACGCGCTCTGCGTCGGCGGCGTCGTCGTCGATTCGGGCAATTTCGACTGGACGAACGGCAAGTTCCCCGAGTTCACGGAGCCGGACGAATCCTACCACGGCATCGTCTATTCTCGGGCGTTCGGCAAGGCGGCGTACATCGTGAAGGCGCGCGTGCAGATGATGCGCGACCTGGGCATGACGCCCGCCGCGAACTCCGCGTTCCTGCTCAACGTCGGACTGGAGACGCTCGCCGTGCGCATGCCGCAGTACTGCCGCAACGCGCAGAAGGTCGCCGAATTCCTTTCGGCGCATCCGAAGATCGAATCGATTTCCTATCCGGGTCTGTCCGGCGACAAGTACCACGCGCTCGCGAAAAAGTACCTGCCGAACGGCTGCGCGGGCGTGATGAGCGTCGTCGTCAAGGGCGGGCGCGAGGGCGCGGCGAAGTTCCTCGACTCGCTCCGGCTCGCGACGCAGTGCGTGCACGTCGCCGACATCCGCACCTGCGCGCTGCACCCGGCGAGCTCGACGCACCGCCAGCTGACGGACGCGCAGCTCGCCGCCGCCGGCATTCCGCAGGGGCTTGTCCGCATCTCCGTCGGGCTCGAAAACGCCGACGACGTGATCGCCGACCTCGCGCAGGCTCTGGAAAAATGACCGTTTCCGCGCCGCGCGCGCTCCCGCCTCCGTCGCGCGGGAACGCGCGCGGCGCGGCATTCCGAAAAATTTCAGCATCATGACGCTCAAAGAAAAACACGCGGAAATCCTCGCGGAGCTCGAGCCCTTCGAAGACCCGCAGGACCGCTTCCAGTACATCATCGACTGCGCGAAGGCCGCGCCGGCGTTCCCGGACGAGCTGCGCCGCGACGAATTTCTCGTCGAAGGCTGCACGTCGAACCTGTGGCTGATCTGCTCGTTCGAAAACGGCGCGTGCCGCTTCCGCGCGGACGCCGACGCCGTCATCGCCAAGGGAATCGCGCTGCTGATCTGCAATTACTTCGACGGCGCCGCGCCCGATGAAATTCTCGCCGACGACGCGGACTTCCTCGCCTCCGTCGGCATCGACCAGCATCTTTCGCCGAACCGCCGCAACGGGCTCGCCGGGCTCGTCGCGAAGATCCACGCCTTCGCCGCCGCGCACCGATGAAGCCGCTCCCCGAAGAAGTCGCCGCGCTCTATCCGTTCCCGTCCCGTTTCTTCGAGACCGACGCCGGGCGCATGCATTTTCTGGATACGGGCGCAGGAACGCGCGGCACGGTCGTGCTGCTGCACGGCAACCCGTCGTGGTCGTTTCTGTGGCGAGATCTCGTGAAGGCGCTCGCCGCGCGCGGATTCCGCTGCGTCGCGCCCGACCACGTGGGCATGGGGCTTTCCGACAAGCCGCGGAAATTCCTGCGCCTCGCGGACCGCATCGCGCATGTCGAGGCGCTGCTCGCGCATCTCGGCGTCGAAAAATTTTCGCTCTGCGTGCACGACTGGGGCGGCGCAATCGGCTGCGGCGTCGCGGGGCGAGCGCCGGAACGCGTCGAAAAGCTCGTGATCACGAACACGGCGGCGTTCCGTTCCCGCCGCATTCCGCTGCGCATCGCGCTGTGCAAGGTCGCGGGGCTCGGACCGTTTCTCGTCGAGCGCTTCAACGCGTTCGCGCTGCCGGCGACGTTCATGGCGGTGACGAAAAAAATGCCCGCCGCCGTCAAGGCGGGTTTTCTCCTGCCCTACGGCTCGCCGCGGGAACGCTCCGCGGTGGCGAATTTCGTGCGCGACATTCCGCTCGGGCCGAGTCATCCGTCCTACGCGACGCTGCGCGACGTCGAAGCCGGGCTGGAAAAGCTCCGCGGCAAGCCCATACTCGTCGCCTGGGGCGGGCGCGACTTCTGCTTCGACGACGCGTTCTACGCCGAATGGCGGCGGCGCTTCCCCGAGGCGAAGACTCTCTACCGCGCCGACGCCGGGCACTACCTGCTCGAAGACGCCGGCGAGGAGATCGTTCCCGCCGTCGCCGATTTTCTGGAGGCGTGACGGCGCGCCGCGTTCCCGCATGAAGACGCTTCGAGAAAAGGCCGCCGCGCTCGCGGAAGCGTTTCCGCGGGAACGGCTCGAAGCGCGCGCGCTCGCGGAAATCGCGCGCGAGGCGGCGGGCGGCGCGCCGGTCGCGGTCGCATGCTCGGGCGGGCTCGATTCGCTCGCGGCGCTGCTGCTCGCGTGGGCGCATTTTCCGGAGGCGCGCGCGCGGCTCGTCGCGTTGCACTTCAACCACGCGAAGCGCGGCGCGGAGGCGGACGCGGACGCGCGTTTCGTCGGCGAAGCCTGCCGCGAGCTCGGCGTCGGCTTCGTCTCCGAAAAGCTCGCGGCGGACGCGGCGGCGCGCGCGCGTTCCGAAGGCGCCCTGCGCGCGGCGCGGCTGGATTTCTTCGCGCGGGCGATGCGGGAACGCGGCGCGACGCTTCTCGTGCAGGGGCACCAGGCGGACGACGTCGCGGAATCGCTGCTGATGCGCGTCTGCCGCGGCGCGGGAACGGACGGGCTCGCCGCTCCGCGCCCCGTTTCGCGGCTCGCGGACGGACGCGTCTTCGCGCGCCCGCTGCTGACGATCTCCAGGGACGAACTCGCGCGCGCGGCGCGGAGCCTCGCGCTCGCGTGGCGCGAGGACGCGAGCAACGCCGCGCCGGATTTTTTCCGCAACCGCGTGCGCGGCGCGGTCCTGCCCGCGCTGAAGGGCGCCGCGCCGTTCACGAACTTCGCGCGGACGCGCGCGCTCGCCGAAGAGGACGCGGACGCGCTCGACGCGCTCGCGGCGCGTTCGCGGCTCGGCGAAACGCGCCTTCCCGCGATCGCGCGGCGACAGCTCCGGAAGATTTTTCTCGAAAAAAAAATCTCGCCCGGCGCGAAGAATTTCGACGCGCTCGTCGCGGCGGTCTGCGCGGGAACGCCGCTGAAGTTTTCCGCGGGAACGCGCGCGGTCGTCTGGGACGGCGAGCGCCTGGAAATCGCGGACGAAAAACCGGGTGAAAGCGCCGCGAGGGAATTTTTCTTCGAACAGGAAATCGTCGCGGTGACGCCGGAGCTTTTCGAGGCGATCCGCGCGGGCGCGTTCCCGCCGACGGAGACGGTCTTTCTCGCGGGCGCGCCGGAGGTCTTCGCGCGCGCGCGCCTGCCCGGCGACCGCTACCGCCCGCTCGGCGCGCCGGGGGGAAAATCCGTCGCGCGCCTCTTCACCGACAGGAAAATCCCGCGCGCGGAACGGAGCGCCCTGCCCGTCTTCGCGGACGGCACGGGAATTGCATGGATTCCGGGACTTCCTCCCGCCGAGCGTTTCCGCGTGCGCGCGGCGGGAACGACGGCTCTGCGGTTGACTTACCGCAAGCCTTCTTTAACTTAAACCATTCACATTTTTCATGGAAGACAAGGACAAGAAAGAGAAGAAAAACGAATCGCGCGTCGATTTCCGCATCCTCGCGATGTGGATCGCGATCATCGGCGTCATCGCGTTTCTGCTCATGAAGACGCCGGAGGGCGAGAGCGCCTCGGCGATGCAGCTGCCCGTGCGCGAACTCGTCGACTACGCGGAAAAAGGCGAGGTCGAGAGCGTCGAGCTCAAGGAGGACTCGCTCGCGGGCGACCGCTACTACGAGATTCAGGGCGAGCTGAAGGTGGGCGAAAAGCTCAAGAAGTTCACTTCCGCCGGTCGTCTTTCCGACGAGGAATTCGCCGCGTTGCGCGCCAAGGTGCCCACGTTCAAGGAGCCGCCGGCGAAGACGCTCTTCTCTGCGGCGATGATGAGCGCGATTCCCTCGCTGATCTTCTTCGCGCTGATCGCGTTCTTCATCTTCCGCGCGATCAAGCGCAGCCAGGCGAACCAGATGGCGTTCGGGCGTTCCCGCGCGCGCCTGATGGACAAGGAAAAATCCAAGGTCACGTTCGCGGACGTCGCCGGCTGCGACGAGGCGAAGGAGGAAGTCTCCGAAGTCGTCGAATTTCTCCGCGACGCCAAAAAATTCAACGCGATCGGCGGCCGCATTCCGAAGGGCGTGCTGCTCGTCGGGCCTCCCGGCACCGGCAAGACGCTGCTCGCGCGCGCGGTCGCAGGCGAGGCGGACGTGCCGTTCTTCTCCATTTCCGGATCGGACTTCGTCGAGCTCTTCGTCGGCGTCGGCGCCTCGCGCGTGCGCGACACTTTCGAGCAGGCGCGCAAGAATTCGCCCTGCATCGTCTTCATCGACGAGATCGACGCCGTCGGGCGCCAGCGCGGAAGCGGGCTCGGCGGCGGGAACGACGAGCGCGAGCAGACGCTGAACTCGCTCCTCGTCGAGATGGACGGCTTCGAGCCGCAGGACGGCATCATCGTCATCGCCGCCACGAACCGTCCGGACGTGCTCGACGCCGCGTTGCTGCGCCCGGGCCGTTTCGACCGCCAGGTTTACGTCGATCTGCCCGACGTCAAGGGGCGCGCCGCCATCCTCGCCGTGCACGCGAAGAAATTCAAGATCGACGAGGCGGTGAAGCTCGACGCCGTCGCCAAGACGACGACCGGATTCGCCGGCGCCGATCTCGCGAATCTGCTCAACGAGGCGGCGCTCGTCGCCGTGCGCTCCGGCAAGGAAAAGATCGACATGCTTTCGATCGAGGAGGCGCGCGACAAGATTTCCTACGGGCGGGAACGCCGCCGCGTCATGGACCAGAAGGACCGCGCGAAGACCGCCTATCACGAGGCCGGGCACGCGCTCGTCCAGGTGCTCATCGACGACGGACTGATGCCGCTGCACAAAGTGACGATCGTGCCGCGCGGGGGCGCGCTCGGCATGGCGATGTTCATGCCCGAAAAGGACGTGCTCGGCTACGAACGCTCACAGCTCGAGAACATGATCTGCACGGCGATGGCGGGGCGCGTCGGCGAAAAAGTCTTCTCGGGGAGCATCTCCAACGGCGCGTCGAGCGACATCAAGAACGCCACGAGCATGGCGCGCCGCATGGTCTGCGAATGGGGCATGAGCGACCGCCTCGGCCCCGTCTCTTACGGGGACAACCAGCAGAATCTTTTCCTCGGCCGCGAAATCGCGCGCACGCAGAACGTCAGCGAAGAGACGCTGCGCGCCATCGACGACGAAATCCGCGGCATCGTTTCGAAGCAGTACGCGCGCGCGGAAAAGCTGATCGCCGACCACGCGGACGCGCACCGGAAAATCGCCGAGTCGCTGCTGGAATACGAGACGCTCGACGGCGTGCACGTGAAGGAGATCGTCGAGTTCGGCGAAATCCGCACCGAAGTCGGCTACAAGTCCTTCGAGCGGAAGGACGCGGAAAAGAAGGCCGCCGAAGAAAAGGCGGCGGCGGAAAAAGCCGAAAACGAAAAGCTCGCCCTCCGCGAAGAACGCTCCCGCAAATCCTGACCCCGCGCGCCGCGGGAACGCGCGGCGGCGGCTTCGCCGAAATTTTCCTTATTTTCACGGATTCTCTCGTCAGAATATCGTCTGCGGCGGTCTGCAGACACGTTGCACTTCTTTCTTTAACTTCCCTTTAACTCCGCGGTCAAAATCTTTGCGTCTTTGCGCCTTGGCGGGGGAAAATCGCCGTCGCGGCGCTCTCGGGAAAAGGTCGCCGAAAAATCGTGCTTTTCCTCGTGCTTCCGCGGACGCCGAAGGCGCGTGAAAAACGGCTTTCGCGGTGCAAAACCTCCTGCCGAAATGCGGCTTGCACACCGAATGGGAAATTCGGTATGCTTCGGGGCGATGTTTCCCCAGCCGAAAGTCCCGCTCTCCGTCGTCGTCGTCGCCCGCAACGAGGAAAAGAACATGCGCGAATTTCTGGACGGTCTCGCGTTCGCGGAGGAGATCGTCGTCGTTGATGATTTTTCGGAGGACGCCACGGCGGAAATCGCGCGGGAACGCGGCGCGAAAGTCTTTCGCCGCGCGATGAACGGCGATTGGGGCGCGCAACAGACTTTTGCCATAGAACAGGCAACGCAGGAGTGGGTTCTGCTTCTCGACTGCGACGAACGCGTCACCCCCGAGCTCGCGGCGGAAATCCGCGAACGCGTCGCGTGCGGCGAGAAACGCGCCTACGCCGTCCGCCGCGTCAATCATTTCAAGGGCGTCCGCGTGAATCACGGCGTGCTGCGTCCGGACTGGGTGCCGCGCCTGCTGCCGCGCGCGGGAACGCGCGTCGAAGGCTTCGTGCATCCGAAAATCATCTTCAACTGCCCGCCCGCGCGGCTGCGCGCGCCGCTGCTTCACTTCACCTACGACACGTGGCGCGCCTATCTCGGCAAATTCGAAAAATACACGCGGCTCGCGGCGGAAAAGGCGTTCGCCGAAGGCAAGCGCGCGCGGTTTTTCCGCGACGTCGTGCTGCGCCCGGCGTTCGCGTTCTTCAAGATGTACGTGCTGCAGGGCGGCTTTCTCGACGGGAAGATCGGCTGGATTCTCTCCGCGAATCACTACTTCTACACGGAAATGAAATACGTGCGCCTCTACTTCCTGCAGCGGGAACGCGACGCCGCGCGCGGCGCGGAAAGCGAGGCGCGTCGATGAGGCGTTTCGCGCGGGCGCGATTTTTTCTCGCGGCGTGGTGGGCGAATCTCGCCGCCGTCGCGCTGATTTCCGCGCTGGGGCGGCTCGCGCTTTGGATTTTCCCGGCGGAAGCGGACGGCGCTCTTTTTTCCGCCGAAGCCGGCGAGGCGTGGAGCGTCGGCGCGCGCTTCGACCTGATGACGGGCGCGTATCTCTCGCTCCCGATTCTGTCGGCGTGGCTCGTCGCCCTGGCGTTCCCGCGGAAACGCTCCGCGGCGCTGCGCTGCGGCCTGGGCGTTTCGCTCGCGCTTGATCTGCTGCTCGTCGGCGTGTGGGTCGCCGATTTCGGATTTTTCGGCGAATACGGCGACCAGTTCAACGTGTGGGCGCTCGGCGTATTCAACGACGACGCGGGCGCGATTTTCGGCACCGTGCTCGCGGATTATCATTGGGGACGCTACCTCGCCGCCTTCGTCGCGGGAACGGCGCTTTGCGCGTTCGCGATTCCGCGTCTGAACCGCGCGGCGCTGCGTTTTTCGGCGCGACGCGCGCGCGGCGTCGCGGGAACGCTCGTCCTTTTCGCCGCGACGCTCGTCTGCGCCGCGTTCTGCTTCCGCGGAGGATTCGCGCGGCGTCCGCTCGGGCTGCGCGACGCCGCCGTCTGCGCGACGGACAAGCTCAACCGGCTCATCGTCAATCCGGCGTTTCTGCTGAAGCACGTCTTCCTCGACATGCGGGAAATCTCCAACGGCGGCGCGCGCCCGGCGTTCGTGCACGACGTTCCCGAGCAGGCTCGGCGGCTCTTCGGGACACCCGCGGAGACGCCGGCGGAAATCGAAGCGCTCGTCACCAAAAAGAACCGTAGACTGAACCCGAACGCGCCCGCGCCGAAACGCGTCTATCTCTTCGTGATGGAGAGCTACGACGCCTGGCCGCTCGCGGAAAAATACGCGCCGCTCGGGCTCGCGGACTCGGTCGCGAAACTGCGGGAACGCGGCGCTTCGTCCGAGAATTTCATCTCCGGCGCCTCGGGGACGATGCTCTCGCTTTCGGCGCTCATGTCGGGCGTGCCGCACGTGGACGTCGCGCAGAACTACCGCCCGAACGGCAGTCGCGCGCTCGCGACGGCGACGGCGAAAATCTTTTCCCGACTCGGCTACAGGACGCGCTTCGCCTACTGCGGCTACGGCATGTGGCAGCACGTCGAAACCTACGCGCGCGACCAGGGATTCGACGAAGTCGTGCTCGGCAGCGACGTCGCCGACTGCCCGGAAACGCTCAAGGGCGAATGGGGCGTGCCCGACGGTTTTCTGTTCGAGCACCTCGCGAAGCTCGCTCGCGCGGACGGCGAGACGCCCGTCTTCACGCTCGTGCTGAGCGCCTCTTACCACCCGCCCTACAATCTGCCGCTCGACGATTTCGGCTGCCCGCCCGTCGTCGTTCCCGCCGAGCTCGCGGACGCCTGCGGCGGACGCGCGACGCCGAACGAACTGCGGCATTTCCGCTACGCGGACCGCGCGCTCGGGAAATTCGTCGAAGCCGTCGGGAGCTTCGACCCGGACGCGGTCTTCGCCGTCACGGGCGACCATTTTTCGCGCCGCTTCATCGGGAAAAATCCCACGCTCGCGGAGCGCAAGCAGGTGCCGTTCGTCGTCGCCGGCGGCGGCGTTCCCGCGGGAACGAAACTGCCCTTCGGCACGCACGCGGACGTCGTGCCGACGCTGCTCGCGCTGTGCGCGCCGGAAGGCTTCGAATACGCGAGCTTCGGCGAAAATCTGTTTTCGGAGGCGGCGCGTTCCCGTCGCTGCGCCTTCGGAGAAAACGTCGTCCTGCACGCGGGCGGCGGCTTTCTTTACGGCTCGCCGGACGAGCGCTACGGCGCACCCGTTCCGCCCGAGCTCGCGGCGGAAATGACCGCGGACGCCGACGCGCTCCGCGCCCTCGCCTGGACTTATTTCGAAAAAACGGAGACGCCGCAATCCCGATGAACGACTCACAAAGCATGTTCCGCATCTTCTGCAACGCGTCCGAATTCGCGGCGGCGTTCGACGAAATTCGTTCGATGCTGCGGGAACGTCGCGGCGAAGTCCTGCGCGACGCCATGGACCACCCGACTCGGGCGCGCCTCATCCTGAAAACGAAAATCGCGGGCGTTCCCGTCGTGCTCAAGCACGAGTACTTCATCTTCCGTTTCGACCGCTCTCTGAAAGCGTTTCTTTTCGGCTCCGACGCGCGCAACATTTTTTGCCTCAGCGAGCGCGCCCGCGCCGACGGGTTCCGGGGAATTCCGCGCACATTTCTCGTCGCCGAAAGATTCTCCCGCGGCGTCCTGAGGGAAACGATTTCCGTGACGGAATTTTTGGACGGCGCATCTCCGTCGTCGCCCTGTTCCCGCGAGACGCAGGACGCGATCGCCGCGCTGATGCGCGAGTGCCACGCGCGCGGAATCATCTCCGGCGACGTCTGCCCGGATAATTTTCTGCTCGCGCGGGACGGCATGAAGCTCATCGATTTCCGCGGAGGAAAGGTTTTCCCGTGTCTGGCGAAGGCGCGCGACCGCCTCCAGCTCGAACGCGTCTTCGGCATCCCGAACCGTTCCCGCGGGCTTCCCGAAAGAATTTTCATCGCCCTGCACGCGCTGCGCAACCTCGGCCGCAGACTCCGCGGCAGAACTCCCATAGCAGATTGAACACCGTACATCACGACTTATGCCTAAAAAAGTATTCGTTTCCGGTTGCTACGACATGCTCCACAGCGGGCACGTGGCGTTTTTCGAAGAGGCTTCCAAGCTCGGAGAGCTCTACGTCGGCATCGGCAGCGACGCCACGATCTGCGCTCTCAAGGCGCGCAAGACCATCAACCCCGAAGCCGAGCGGCTCTACATGGTCAAGGCGCTCCGCTGCGTCAAGGACGCCTGGATCAACCGCGGGAGCGGCATCATGGACTTCGAGGAAGACGTGCTCGCGCTCAAGCCCGACATCTTTTACGTGAACACCGACGGGCACTCGCCCGCGAAGGAGGATTTCTGCCGCAAGCACGGCATCGAATACGTCGTCGCCAAGCGCGTGCCGCACGGCGATCTGCCGGCGCGCTCGACGACCGCGCTGCGCAAGGAATGCCGCATTCCCTACCGCATCGATCTCGCGGGCGGCTGGCTCGACCAGCCTTTCGTGAACGAGCTCGCGCCAGGCGCGGTGCTGACCGTCTCGATCGAGCCGGACTACGAGTTCAACGACCGCAGCGGCATGGCGACGAGCTCGCGCAAGAAGGCGGTGGAGCTTTGGCAGACGGACGTTCCCGAAACGAGCGACCGCGAGAAGCTCGCGAAGATCCTGTTCTGCTACGAAAACCCTCCGATGATGGGCAACCGCTACGTGAGCGGCTCGCAGGATTCTCTCGGGATCGTGATACCCGGGCTGAACCGGCTCGACTACGACCGCGGCTACTGGCCGACGAAGATCACGACGCGCACGGACGCGGATCTGCTCGCGTGGATCGAGGCGCGTCTGTGGCTCGTGCCGCTGTATCCACGTCGCGCGGAATACGACGTCTTCGCGGGAACGCGCGTGACGGAGGAAAACGCGCGCGCGCTCGCTTCGGCGACGGACGCGGCGTGGGAGGCGATTCTTGCGAAGGACGCTTCGGCGTGGGGCGCGGCGACGACCGCGGTCTTCGAGGCGCAGACCGCGATGTTCCCGAACATGGCGCCCGCGGACGTGCGCGAGATCATCGCGAAATACGCGCCCGTCTCTCTCGGGCACAAGGTCTCGGGCGCGGGCGGCGGAGGCTACCTCATCCTCGTCTCGGAAACACCGATTGAAAACGCTCTGAAAATCCGAATCCGCCGGAAATGAAAAAATTCACCGCATCATTGATCACCTCGCTGATTCCGAGCAGGAAGCTTCGGAAAAAGCTGAAAGAGCGCCTCATATCCGGGAAACTTCGAATCGAGCCCGGCAACGTCGTCGAACTAGCCGTCCGCTCGTCCAACAACATCGGCATCCACGGACGCGGCAACCGCCTTGTGGTCAAAACGAAAGAGATTCCGCTCCGGCTTGACGTTTCGATTGTCGGAAACGGGAACGAAATCGTCATCGAGGAAGGTTTCCGCGCGGAATCTTTGTGCCGCATCATCGTCGGAACAGACTCCAATCCCTGCGACAATGCGAAAATCCACATCGGAAAAAACACGCACGTGAACGACGTGTATTTCTTGACCATGGAGGACGATTCCTTCATCGAAGTCGGCGAAGACTGCCTTTTCTCCTGGGGCGTTTACGTGTGGGCGACGGACTCTCATGCCATATTCGAGACTTCGGAAGACTTGCCTTGCGAGGCGAATACCGAAAACGTCCGCAATTGCGGGAAATTCGTGAAAATCGGAAATCACGTCTGGCTCGGCATGGACGTGAAGGTCGGGAAAAACACGGAAATCGGCGACGGGTGCGTCGTCGGCTGGAGCAGTGTCGTCACCGGCGCGTTTCCGGAAAAGAACTGCGTCATCGCAGGCGTTCCCGCGAAAATAATAAAGCAAAACCGGTCGTGGCATTACCGCTCCGCGAACATGTTTCTTCGGCAGAAAGATCCGTCATGAAAATCTCAATCATCACCGTCAACTACAACGACGCTCCGGGGCTTGAAAAGACGCTCGCTTCGGAGACGGCTCTGCGCCTTCCCGCAGGCGTCGAAACGGAGGTTGTCGTCATCGACGGCGGAAGCACGGACGGAAGCGTCGATGTGCTGAAAAGCTTTTCCGGAAAAATAGCCTACTCCGTCTCCGAACCGGACCGCGGCATTTTTCACGCGATGAACAAAGGCGTCGCCGCCGCGACAGGCGATTTCTGCATCTTCATGAATTCCGGAGACCGCTTCGCCTCCGAAGACGTTTTCGAAAAAATCTTCGCCGAAGGAGAAGCGCGGAAGCGCTTCGAAGCGGACGTCGTGACCGGCTCGACAATTTACGTCGATTCCGTCGCGGGAACGCGGGAATTCGGTCACGCGCCGGCGGCGGTCTCGCTCGGTTTTTTCTACAACAAGACGCTGCAGCATCAATCTTCCTTCATCCGCACGGAAAAGCTGCGCCGATTCCCCTACGACGAAACGCTGAAAATCGTCGGAGACATCAAATTTTGGATTCAGTGCCTGATTCTCGACGGAGGGCGCTACGCGCGCACGCGCGTTCCCGTAGCGGAATTCGATCTCGCCGGCGTGCGTTCCCGCCCGGAAGGCGCGGAAGAAACGGAACTGCGCCGCGTCTTCCGCGACTTGAAGCTGGAAAAGATTCTCTGCGACTATGATCTCATCATGCGTCCCGCCGATTTGAAGATGCGACTCTGCAAGCATTTCTTCTCCCGCGCACTGAGGAAGGAGCTCGACATATGAGAAAATTCTCAATCGTCACCGTCTGCCGCAACGCGGAAAAAACAATCGAACGCACAATACGCTCCGTAATCGCGCAGACGTATCCGAACAAGGAATTCGTCGTGATCGACGGCGCCTCTTCAGACGGCACGCGCGCCATTCTCGAAAAATATCGGGATAAAATCGACGTCGTCGTCTCGGAGCCGGACAAAGGGATTTACGACGCGATGAACAAGGGCGTTTCGCGCGCGACGGGAGACTACGTCATCTTCATCAACGCGGACGATTATTTTTATGACGACCGCGCGCTCGAGCACGCGGCGGGAACGCCCGAGGCGGATTTTCTCTTCGGAGCGCAATACGACGCTGAAGACGGCTTGCTGAAACCCGCGGAGAATCTGGACGCGCTCGACGTCCCGCATCTTTTTTTCGGGCAGTTTGCACACCAGTCGATTTTCGCGAGACGCGATCTTTTCGCGCGCTTCGGAGCGTTCGACACGAGCTACCGCATCTGCGCCGACTGGGACTGGATTCTGCGCTGCATCGTGAACGGCGCGACGACGTCGAAAATCGAGGCTCCGATTGCAGTCTTCACGGTAGGCGGAGCCTCGGGCGCAGCCGGCAGAAACGGGCTCCTCTCGCGGGAGCGCAAAGCGCTCCTGCGGAAGAACCTCGGCGCGCTCCCGCTCGAAAACGCGCTCACGCGCATCGAAAAAATTTTCCGAAAACCGTTGCAAAAAATCGGACTGGGACGCGTCCTGGAAAACGCCGTCCGCCGCAGTCTCGCAAAGAAATTTCCGTCTCGGAAAAGCTGAACAGACGGCGACATGCTCTTCAATTCGACAGAATTTTTGGTTTTCGGGCTCGCCGCGCTGACGCTTCACTGGTACGCGTTCAGCGGGAGCGCACGACGGCAGAACGCGTTTCTGCTCGCGGCGAGCTGGTTTTTCTACGCCTGGTGGGACTGGCGTTTTCTCGGTCTGCTGATTCTCGCGGGCGCGACGTCGTTCGCCGCAGGACTCGGCGTCGCGCACTCCGAAGAAAACACGAGAGCGCGCCGAGGTTGGTTTCTCTTCGGCGTGCTGACGAATCTCGGCGTGCTCGCGCTATTCAAATATTACGACTTCTTCGTCCGCTCGTTTTCGGAAGCCTTTCTCGGCGGAATCGACGGCGGGCTGCTGCTGAACCTCGCGTTGCCGGTCGGCGTCTCGTTCTATTCGTTCCAGGCGATCGGCTACTGCGCGGACGTCTTTCTCGGTCGCGTTCCCGCGGAAAAAAGTCCCCTTCGGCATTTCACGTTCATCAGCTTTTTCCCGCAGCTGCTCGCGGGGCCCATCGGGCGCTCGGGCAATCTTTCGCCTCAGTTCGCGGAGCGGCGGACGTTCGACGCGGCGCTCGCGACCGACGGGCTGAGGCAGATTCTTTGGGGGCTTTTCAAAAAAACCGTCGTGGCGGACAACTGCGCCGCCGTCGTCGACGCCGTCTGGGCGGGCGGCGCCGGGAACGCCTCGCCGGGAACGCTTGTCGCCGCTGCCGTGCTCTATTCCTTCCAGATTTACGGCGACTTCAGCGGCTACAGCGACATGGCGATCGGCACCGCCAAGCTCTTCGGCGTCCGTCTCGGCGACAATTTTCTGTTCCCGTACTTCAGCCGCGACCCGCAGGAATTCTGGCGCCGCTGGCACATTTCGCTCAACACCTGGTTTCGGGACTTCGTCTATATCCCGCTCGGCGGCTCCCGCGCGGGAAAGCTCCGGACGCTGCGCAATCTCTTCGTCGTTTTCGGTCTGAGCGGACTTTGGCACGGAGCGAACTGGACGTTCGTCTGCTGGGGGCTTTTTCACGCGCTGCTTTTCGTGCCGCGGACGCTTTTCGGGCGAAAGCGGAAAAGCACGGCTGTCGTCGCCGAAAACGCGGCGCTGCCGAGTCTCTCGGAGCTCGCGCGACTCGTCGCCACGTTCGTCGCCGTCACGATCGGCTGGGTATTCTTCAGAGCGCCGACGCTCGGCGACGCGTTCGCCTTTCTCGGAAACTGCGTCGTTCCCGCGGGAACGGAGACTTTCGGATTCTGCGGAACGCCGTTCCTTTTCATCGGAATGATGCTCGTCGTCGAATGGATCCAACGCCGAGGAACTCACGCGCTTTACCGAGTTTTCCCGTTCCCGCGCCCCGTCCGTTGGGCACTTTACGGACTATTCCTCTTCTTCATTTTTCAAAATGACGGAATGCAGGAAAACTTCATCTATTTCAGATTCTGAACCATGTCCGAAATCGACGCAAAAAACCGATTTTTCGCGAAACTGCTTTTATTTTTCGCGTGTTTCGCGATCGTCGCGGCTCTTGTTCCCGCGCTCGCCGCGCTGAGAATACGCACCTATTCGTACGCCTTGCCGCCTGACAAGAAGATTCTCTTCGTCGGCGACTCTCACATCGCGCAAGGCGTGGACGACGCGGAAATTCCCGGCGCATTCAATTCCTCCGTCAGCGCGGACACTTACGTGAGCGCTTATCTGCGCCTTCGGCTTCTGCTGCGGGACAATCCGCAGATCGATACGGTGTTTCTGGGCGTCTCGCCCTACTCGATTTCCCGCGGCTCGGACGAGACGCTCTTCCGTCCGTCGCTCGTGGCCATGAAAGTGCCTTATTATCTGCCGCATTTCGGCGAAGACGAATGGACGCTCTATCTCGAGCGCGCCCCGAAAGATTTTCTCCGCGCGGTTTTTCTCTCGCCCTCGACCTACCTGCGCTCAAGCAAGCTGAGCAATAAAAAATACTTCAAAAAGCTCGGCGGATTCAATCCTCGGGAAAACCGTTCTTTGGCGAAGGCAGTCGCTGCGACGGAAACGCTCGAAAAACCGCTCTTTTGGGGGTGTGAAGCGGAACTGACATATCTCGAAAAGATTCGCGCACTTTGTGAAAATCGGAGAATAAGACTGATTTTCCTCAACACGCCGATTTACTCCGCAGAGAAATACCTGAACGTCTCTCATTACTACGAAACGCTACGGGAACGCTTTTCGGACATCGAGCTGTGGGACTACATGAATCTCGACGTTCCCGACGACTGCCGCGAAGACGTGAACCATCTCAACGCGTTCGGCGCGAAGCGTTTCGCGAAGCTGCTTGCGGCGCGCATCGCCGCAACGGACGAAACGCGTCAGGCAAGTTCCGGGAAGGAATTGCGCGTCCAACGAAGCGTGAAGCACGAACCGTCCGCGCGGGAAAACTCCAACGCGAAACTTCCCGCGGGAACGTCGTAAACGCGACGTTCAAAACGCGCTCCCGCAAGTTGCGCGAGCAAATTTTTCAACGCGAAGAACGCCGGGCGCGGGCGCGGATTCCCCGGATTCGAATCATCCACGAGCCCGAATCCTCGATGCACGAGGCGCCACCAATACACGCGTGAAACGTGTCCGCTCGCGATCGCCAGGAGCAGATAGCGGCACATGAATTTCGCGTAGTCTTCTTCGGAAACGCGCGGAGGCTCCGTCGCCCACGGGTCTGCCGGCCGCGTTTCCCACGGACCGAACATCACGAACGGCGAGTCGATCGGTCCGTAAACGCCGGCGCCGAGAAGCGGCCAGTTCGTTTCCGAGACGACGATTTTCGATTCTTCGAAACCGTAAGTCTCCGCGAACGCGCGATGAATCGCGCACTTGCCGACGAGATCGAATTTCCCCTGAAAATTTTCCGGCGCGCCGCGACGATCGACGTAAAGGTGCTGAGAAAGCGCGGAAAACGTTCCCGCGGGAACGCGCGACAGCAGTCCGGGCAGAGAGTGCAGGTCGAAGTCGATGCACGCCGGCCCCGTGAGGCGGATTTTCGGGAACGCGCGTTTCGCTTCGATCGCGGGCGCGAGCAATTTGTCGTAATCCGCGAAATCCCAGACGCCCCATTTTCCGCGGTTCGTCGCATGTCCGATTTCGTAAAAATCCGCGAAGTCGTGAGTTTTTTCCACGGCGAGCATCACCATTTCCCGCCAGCTCCCCGCGTCGCGGACCGCCGCGCGGTCCTGCACGAGAGCGAACGCGACCGCGTTCCCGCGCTCACGGAGCTCCCGCGCCTTTTCCAGAGCGAAATTCCACTGCGGGCACCCCTTGTGATGATAAAGACGGAGCAGCACCGGCAACTTCGCGCGCGCAGAGTCTTCGAGTTCCGCCAAATACGCAATCTGCGTTTCCCAGTTCGTCTCCGCCGTGGCTTCAAGCTTCATGCCGAGCGTTCCCGCGAAATCGACGGGCTCGGAGAACGAGCTCTCGGCGATTTTTCCGTAATTTTTCCAGACGCGCCGCCCGCGCAGAAAAAACTCCTTCGCGATTCGGAAAATATTGTCCGCCGAGCGGAATTTTCGGCGTTCCCGCGACATGTAGGCGGGAATCGCCTGGACGGAACGTTCGTCCCAAATCCAAAGTTCTTTGCCGAGCGGCACCGCGCTTCCGGGAGCCGCCGCAAGCGCCGCCCTGCGGTCTTCCCGGCGAACGCGCCATTCGCGGATCGGATGCCGCCAGGGACGCAGCGCCGAATGCCGGTCGAAAGCACCGCGTTCTTTCGCTTCGGCGACGACGAATTCGCCCGGCGGCCCGTAGCCCATGTAATACATCGAGTGAAAGACCCGCCGCAGATCCGACGGCAGATCCAGGCGCGCAAGATCGCGCCCGCGCTGCGCGTCCGTCAGCGTTCCCGCGGGGAAAATCCGCACGCGATCGAGGTCGATGAAGAGAACCTGCACCTCTTCATTGACCTTTCTCAGCGCGATGTTCTGATTGCCCAGATCGCGGTGCACGATGCCGGCGTCGTGCATCGCGCGGCAGGCGTCGGCGACCTTCTGCATCAGCGACATCAGCGTTCCGCAGTCCGGATTTTCGGAATAGATGCGGTAAAGCTCGTCACGAAAATTCGTCAGCGCGGGAACGAACGCCGTGACGAGGCGGCTTTCGAGCAGATGCCCTTTCGCGTCCCGACGTTCGGCGACGGCGACAGGCTCGGGCGTGCCGATCTGTTTTTCCCGAAGAATCCAAGCCGCCGCGAATGCCCGAAGCGCTTTGGAGCCCTTGTTCCCGCGCTCGAAAAATTCGCGGAGTTTCCCGGGAGCGCGATACGTCTTCACGACGACGTCGCGCAAGACGCCGCCGACCTCGCATCGGGTCCGCACGACGCGTTCCCGCCCCTGCTGCAGCAGCACGGTGCCCTCGCGTTCCCGCGACGAAATCAGAAGTTCCCGCAGATCGTCGGAGTCCCAATCGGGATCGACGCGCGCGCTCCAGCCGCGCAGGTCGCGCGCCTCGGGCAAAAAAGAGAAAATCGAATCGTCGTTCTGCGGCGGTTTCATTGCGGAGAATCGTCAGGGGTGAAATATCGGGAAATCAGGCGAGCAGCTCCAAAAGCGCGTCCACGTGCTTTTCGAGCGAATACGGGTAGCGCACGGACGCCTCGGGGTCGGAGAGCGCGAGCGTTCCCGCGCGATGGCGTTCCCGCGCCGCGGCAATCGCGGCACGAACGCCCGCGACGCTTCGCGGGAACTTGACGCAGCCCGGCTCAGCGAGCGCGTCCGTCGCTCCGCAGAACTCGGAAAGCAGCGCGGGCGTGCCGCAAAGAATCGACTCGACGGCGACCAATCCGAACGCCTCGTATTTGCTGGCGAGAATCGTCGCGTCCGCCGCCGCGTAGCATTTTTCGACGTCCGCGCGGAATCCGAGATTGAGCGCGCGCGGATGCTCGATCGGTCGCCGCGACGCCACCGCGAGCACGACGTCGGGATCGTTCAGTTCGTCAAGCGCGGCGAGAATCAGATCCGCGCCCTTGAGCGCATGATTGTTCGACGGGAAAAGCAGCACGAACTTGTCTTCGGAGACGCCCCACTCCGCCCGAACCTCCTTTCGGAACGAACGCGCGGCAAGATTGAACTTCGCGGTGTCCACGGGCGGGAACAGACAGACGACCTTCTCCGGCGCGGCGACCTTCAGGTCGAGAATCTCGCTTCGCGTCATGCGGGAATGCGCGACGCAGACCTTCGCCTGCGCATAGAGCGCCGCTTCGTGCTCCATCACGAGCCTGTCCGTGAACGAAGGTTTCCTTTTTCCTTTTTTGAGCAGGTGAGCGAGATGCGTCCCGCCCGAAATCGCCATGTCCACGGGCGCGGGAACGCGGGACGCGCTGACTGTTTTCCAGCCCTTGCGGCAGAACGTCGCCGCGCGGTTTTCGAAATCCCAATTCGCCAGACGTTGCGAAAAAAGATACGGGAAGCGCGCGGGAACGCGGATCAGCTCGATGCGGTCCCGCAGCTCCGCCGGGAAAACGGACGCGTCCGTCCGCATCGCCACGCCGCGCACGGGAACGCCTTTCCGAGCGAAACCGCATATCATGTCGACGACGGCGCGCTCCATTCCTCCGGCGCGGGCGATTGTGTGAAAAATGAAATTGATTCCGGGGATTGGCATAGGCGAGGCGAGAAATAATCCCACTTCCGCCGCGCGCCCGCAACGATATTTCCCGCTTCCTCCGGGAGATTTTCGCCAAATTGAAATTTGACCCGTCCGCTCATCGATTTTACTCTTCGTCTCCATGCCGCTCACCGTCTTCACCTATCACAGAATCCAGCCCAAGCCGCATCCGGACGCCCTCGACGCGGAAACGTTCGAACGCCAGCTGGACTTCATTCAGAAAAAATTCTCCGTTCTGACGCCCGACGACGCGCTCGCCTACATCGCGGGAACGAGGAAATTTCCCGCGAACACGCGCTTCGCGATGCTCTCGTTCGACGACGGCTGGCTGGACAACTGGTTTTTCGCGACGCCGATTCTGAAACGGCGAGGGCTGAAGGCCGCGCTCGCGCTTTCCGCCGGGTTCCTTCACGACGCGCCGCTGCGGGAACGCCCCGAAGACGTCCCCGCCGAAATCGTCGAACGCCGCAATCTCGACGCGGAAGAGATCGCGCTCAAGGGCGACACGCGCTGTTACCTTTCCCGCGCCGAAGTGAAGGCGATGCACGATTCCGGCTGCTGGAGCATCGAGGCTCACGGCACCCGCCACGCGAAAAACGACCGCGGAATCAGCTCCGTCGCCGCGCCCGCGACCGGAGTTTCGCCGAAGGATTTCGAAAAGTTTCTTCGGGCGGATCTGGAAAACTGTATCCGCGAAATCACGACGATTACAGGACGCGCGCCGAAAATGCTTTTTTGGCCCTGGGGGCACTATTCCGACGAGTCGGTCCGAATCGCGAAATCGCTCGGTTTCAATGCGCAGTTCACGACCGCGAAAGGATCCTGCGGATTCGGCGATTCCCGCGACGTGCTCCCGCGTCTGAACGCCGCGGCGAAATGGGAAAAGTTCACGCGCAACGTCTTCATCTTCAGCCGCCCGCTGCTGACGAAGCTCCACGATCTTCTGGCGCACACGGAAACACTCCGCAAGAGCTGAGTCCCGCGACTACCTGAAAAACTCCTTGCTCTGCTCGACGGCGGCGCGGAAGACGGGGACGTTCAGCTTCGCGTCGGGGAGGTAGCGGTAGTCGCGGTCGAAGATTTCGTAGTCGCCGAGGCGGACGTGCGTGATGCGGTCGCGCTCGATCACGCCCCACTGCTCCGGATGCCCGACGAGCAGCCATTCGCGCGGCGTCTCGTCGAAAAGATTTTTGCCCACGGAATAGTCGCTCGGCGCGTTCCCGACGTGCAGATAATTCTGCAGCAGCGTGACGCTCGCGTCGTAGTGCGACGTCCAGTGCGTGTGCGTTTTGGGCGGCAGCGCGGCGTCGAAGAGCACGAACGGCACCTTGAGCTGGTGCGTCGAAAACAGCGAGCCGTGGCCCCACGTGTTGTTGCCGTCCTCGTTGAATTCCTGCCCGTGGTCGCCGGTGAGAATGACGATGGTGTTTTCGAGCAGCCCGCGTTCCCGCAGGTCGTCGAACACGCGCCCGAGCTGGCGGTCGAGCCAGAACGCGTCGTTCTTGTAGAGGTTGAAGAACGGGGTCGGGTCGGTGTTTTTGCCGAGCAGCTCGTATTTCGGATTTTCCCAGTCGGTGGGGAATTTCTTCTCGGCGTCCTTCGGAAGCGTCATCGCGTGCAGTTCGTCGAAGAACAGGAAGCCGAAGAACGGGCGGCGCTCGGCGGCGGGAACGCTCACGTGATTTTTCGTGAACTCAAGCCACGCGTCCGCGAGCCGCTCGTCGCCCTCGGCGGTCGAAACGCCCTCCGCAAGGTAGTCGCGGATCGACTCGGCGGGAACGTTCCTGAAGATCGTGCGCGTGAACGGCGGATTGGAGAGCCCCGCCGTCGCGTAAACCGCGGTCGCGTAATTATTTTTCAACAACACGTCCACGAACGCCGAGCTGACGCCGCCGTCGCGGATCGCGCCGAAATACATTCCCGGCAGCCCGTGGAAAAACGACATCACGCCCGTGCGCGTGCCGTGGTCGCCGCTGTAGTGCTCGGCGAAGACCTGCGCGTTCTTCGCGAAGGCGCAGACGTTCGGCATCACTTCCGGCGCGAAGGTGCGGAAATTCCACGAATCGACGAAGATGACGAGCACGTTCTTCGTCGGCGGCTCCGCGGGAACGAGCGGCGCGCGCGGATAGTCGAGCGACGAGCCCGCGTTGAGCTTGATCTTCTCGCGCACCTTTTCGGGATCGACCCAGCCGCGCCGGATCAGAAAACGGTTCGCCGTCAGCGGGAAATGCCCCGGGTAAACCTCCGCGATGCGATAGACGGAACGGCTCCCGTTCGCGGAATAATACGCGTGCATCATGTGCGAGGCGACGAGCAGGACGGCGAGCGTTCCCGCGACCGCGCCGAGCGCCTTCCCGCCCGTGCGCGAAGCGAAAAACCGCGCCGCGGACCACGCGACGAGACCGAGCCCGACGAGCGCGAGCGCCCCGCCCGCCATCAGCGCGATCTGCCCCGCCGTGAACGTGAAGATTCCCGCCGCGCCGCCGCCGAAAAGCAGATCCAGCACGAAGCTGTTGTATACATGAAATCGATACAGACCGAAGACGAAGGTGTCGAGCGCGACGACGATCAGCCCCGCCGTTCCCGCCGCGACGGAAAGGCACGCCGCGAGCGGACGCCGCGGGAACGCCAGCGCCCACGGCAGACAGCACGCGATCCAAGCGACCGCGCCCCACATCGCGAAATGCCCGAACATCGTGCAGAACGCGTACACGCCGCCCTCGCCGGAAAAATCGATGTCGAGCTGACGGAAATAATTCAGCGAAATCAGCGCGGCGAGCGCCGCCGCGAAAACGAAAAACCACGCACCGTGCCGCAGCGCCTCCCCGCGGGAACGCGGCGCCCGCGCCGCAAAAAATTCTCGAATCTTCATGCGTGCAGTTTATCGCGTCCGCCCGTTCCGAAAAACGAAAAAAGCGTTCCCGCGGATTTTCCGCGGGAACGCTCTTCTTCAAGCTTTAAGCCTTAAACTTTAAGCTTTTTTTCTCAGTACATGCCGTCCATGCCGGCGCCCGGAGCGGGAGCCGCCTTGGGCTCTTCGGGAACGTCCGTGATGAGGCATTCCGTGGTGAGCAGCATCGAGGCGACGGAGGTCGCGGAGACAATCGCCGTGCGCGTGACCTTGGTCGGATCGACGACGCCCGCGGCGACGAGATCCTCGTACTTGTCGGTCGCGACGTTGTAGCCGTTCCCGCCCTTGGCGGCGAGGACTTCCTTGACGATGAGCGAGCCTTCGACGCCGGCGTTTTCGCAGAGCGTGCGCAGCGGCTGTTCGATGGCGCGGCGGACGATCTTCGCGCCCGTCTTCGCGTCGCCGTCGAGAGTTTCGATCAGCTTGTCCACGGCCTTCGCGGTGCGCAGCAGCGCGACGCCGCCGCCGGGAACGATGCCTTCCTCGACCGCCGCGCGCGTGGCGTGCAGCGCGTCGTCGACGCGGTCCTTCTTTTCCTTGAGTTCGGCTTCGGAAGCCGCGCCGACGTGGATGACGGCGACGCCGCCCGCGAGCTTCGCGAGGCGTTCCTGCAGCTTTTCGCGGTCGTAGTCGGAGGTCGTCTCTTCGATCTGGCGGCGGATCAGCTTCACGCGGCCCTGGATGTCGGAGGACTTGCCGGCGCCTTCGATGATCGTCGTGTTGTCCTTGTCCACGGCGACGCGTTTCGCCTTGCCGAGGTCGGCGATCGTGACGCTTTCGAGCTTGATGCCGAGGTCTTCAGTGATGAACTTGCCGCCCGTGAGCACGGCGATGTCTTCCATCATCGCCTTGCGGCGGTCGCCGAAGCCCGGCGCCTTGACCGCGCAGACGTTGATCGTGCCGCGGATCTTGTTCACGACGAGGGTCGCGAGCGCTTCGCCGTCGATGTCTTCGGCGACGATGAGGAGCGGCTTGCCCTGCTTGGCGACTTCCTGCAGCACGGGGAGCAGGTCCTTCATCGAGGAGATCTTCTTTTCGAAGAGCAGGATGTAGGGCTCGTCGAGCGTGCATTCCAGCGTTTCCGCGTTCGTGCAGAAGTAGGGGGAAAGGTAGCCCTTGTCGAACTGCATGCCTTCGACGACGTCGAGCGTCGTTTCGATGGTCTTGGCTTCTTCGACGGTGATCGTGCCGTCCTTGCCGACCTTCTCCATCGCTTCGGCGATGATTTCGCCGATGCCGGAATCCCAGTTGGCGGAAACGGTCGCGACCTGCTTGATCTCGTCGGAGTTCTTGATCTTCTTGGAGATCGAGGCGAGTTCCTTGGTGATCGTCTCGCAGGCGGCGTCGATGCCGCGCTTGACGAAGATCGGGTTCGCGCCGGCGGAAACGCTCTTGAGGCCTTCCGTGTAGATGGCTTCCGCGAGCACGGTCGCCGTCGTCGTGCCGTCGCCGGCCTTGTCCGCCGTGCGGGACGCGACTTCGCGCACCATCTGCGCGCCCATGTTTTCGAAGGCGTCGGAAAGTTCGATTTCCTTGGCGACGGAAACGCCGTCCTTGGTCACTTTCGGCGCGCCGTATTTCTTGTCGATCATCACGTTGCGACCCTTCGGTCCGAGCGTGATCTTGACGGCCTTCGCGAGCGTCTGAACGCCGACGAGAATCTTGCGGCGTCCGGCTTCGTCAAAAAGAATCTGTTTTTTTGCCATGATGTTTCAGAATTTCGGTTGTTGAAATTTTTTTATCCGATGATCGCGAGGATTTCGTCTTCGCGGGCGAGCAGATAGGCCTCGTCGTCGATCTTGACTTCCGTTCCCGTGTACTTGCCGATGAGAACCTTGTCGCCGACGGCAACGTTGAAATCGACCTTCTTGCCGTCTTCGATCTTGCCCGTGCCGAGCGCGATGACTTTCGCCTCCATCGGTTTTTCCTTCGCGGAGTCGGGAATGATGATCCCGCCCTTGATTTCTTCCGCGGCTTCGCAGCGCTTCAGAAGCACGCGGTCGCCGAGAGGCTTCACGTTGACGCCGCATTTGCAGCAGCATTTTTCTTTTTTGTCCTTGCTCATGATTGAATGAATGTGGATTGAATTTGAAAGTTTGAACTGTCCGAAGTCTTTTGCAAAAGGCGTGCCAAAACAATTGGGACAATCCGCCCGCGCGGGAACGCGGACGCGCTCAGCGGCGCGGATTTTCCGCGAGAAACGCGTCGCCGACGATCGCGGCGAGGCGGACGACGCGCAGCTCGTTGGCGAGAATTTCCCCCGGGAACGCCTCCGCGGGAACGAACGCGCGCAGATAATTGCGCGTGTAGGCGGGAAAGCCGCCGCCGGAGGGATTTTCGCAGAGCACTTCGGCTTCGCGCCCGAGAAAGCGCTCCATGAACGCGCGGCGCTTCTTCGCGGAAAGCGCGCGCAGGGCGGCGGAACGGCGCTGGCGCACGGGCACGGGAACGCGGTCCGTGCGGCGCGCGGCGGGCGTTCCCGCGCGCTCGGAATACGTGAAAACGTGGCAGTAGGCGAACGGGCCGTTCATGAACGTCGCGCAGGTCTCGTCGAACTCCGCGTCGGTCTCGCCGGGAAAGCCGACCATGATGTCCGTGCCGATGCAGATCTCGGGAACGCGCGCGGCGGCCGCCTCGACGAATTCGAGATATTCGCCCAGCGTGTAGCGGCGGCGCATGTCGCGCAGGATGCGCCCGCAGCCGGACTGAATCGGCAGGTGCAGAAAAGGCGTCAGCGGGTGCGCGGGATCCGCCATGCGGTCGAAGACGCCGTCGGGAACCGTCTTGGGCTCGATGCTGCCGATGCGGATTCTGTCCACGCCGGGAATTTCCGCGAGCGCGTCGATCACGCCGAGCACGTCGTATCCGGAATTCGCATACGTTCCGACGTTCACGCCGGTGATCACGAGCTCGCGCGCGCCGCGCGCCGCCAGCGAACGCGCCTCGGCGAGCAGGTCCGCGAAGTCGCGGGAACGCGCGCGCCCCCGCGCGAACGGAATGACGCAGTAGCTGCACATGAAGTCGCAGCCGTCCTGGATCTTCAGGTTCGCGCGCTCGTTGAACGGCGCGTCGCCGACGAAGGAGACCTTGAAGTCCTCGCGCGAAATCCGCTCGCGGACGACGACGGGAACGGCGTTCTTCGTTCCCGCGCCGACGTAGTCGAGCACGTCGAGCTTGGCGCGGTTGCCGACGACGAGATCCACGCCCGGAATCGCCGCGACCGCGGACGCGCCCGTCTGCGAATAGCAGCCGACGACGGCGCAGAACGCCTCGGGATTCGCCTTCACGAAGCCGCGGACGATCTGGCGGCATTTCGCCTCCGCGAGCCCCGTCACCGTGCACGTGTTTATTATCGCCAGGTCCGCCGGCTCGCCCCATTCGACGACGGCGTAGCCCGCCGCCGCGAGCTTGTCGCGCAGCACCTCCGTCTCGTAATGATTCAGCCGGCAGCCGAGCGTGAACAGACACGCGCGCCGCCGGACGGGCAAATCGTCATGCACCTCGGACATCTGAAAAAACGCCTTCCGCTCCGCCGAAAAAAAATTTCGGACGGCGCGGAAAACGCCGTCCGAAAACCCGACCCGCGGCCGCTTACAGCGGCGGGCGGATCTTGAGGATCTCGAAGCACTCGATGAGGTCGCCCTCCTTGTATTCTTCGAAGCCCGTGACGCGGATGCCGCACTCGTAGCCCGCCTTGACCTCCGTGACGTCGTCCTTGAAGCGCTTGAGCGTGTCGATGCGCCCCGTGTGGAGCACTTCGCCCTTGCGCACGACGCGCGCGTTGAAGTCGCGGCGGATGCTGCCTTCGGTGACCATCGAGCCCGCGACGAACGCGTTTTTCCCGAACGGGTAGATCACGCGCGCCTCGGCGACGCCGACCTTGTTCTCTTTCAGCTCCGGATCGAGCAGCTCCGCCATCGCCTCCTTGACCATGTCGAGGAGCATGTAAATGATGTCGTGCGTGATCAGGCTGACGTTCTGGCGCTTCATCAGCGCGGGAACGCCGTTGTCCGCCTTCACGTCGAACGCGACGATCGTCGCGCCCGCCGCCGACGCCGTGTTGACGTCGCTCGGCGTGATCGGACCGACGGAACCGCCGACGATCTCGAGCTTCACGCGGGAGGACTTGATCGCCTCGAGCGACGCGTTCAGCGCCTCGAGCGTGCCGTCCACGTCCGCCTTCGTCACGACCTTGAAGACCTTCTCGCTCGTTCCCGCGAGGAGCTGGTTGAGGCGCTCGATGTCGGAAAGCCCGGAGAGCTGTTCCTCCGCCGCCGCGCGGCGCTTGTTGTCCTCTTCCTCCTCGATCGCCTTGCGGAGCTTGTACTGGTTGTCCTCGGCGATCTTTTCGGCCTCGCGCGCGTTCTTGACGGCGGAGAAGACCGCTCCCGCGGAGGGAACGCCCGACCAGCCCATGACGCGGCCGGGGCAGCCCGGCGCGATCTGCTTCAGCGGCTTGCCGTATTCGTCCATGATCGCGCGGACGCGGCAGAAATGCGGGCCGCACACGAGCGCGTCGCCCGTCTTGAGCGTGCCGCGCTGGATGATGACGGTCGCCGTCGGACCGCGCCCCTGCTCCATCTGCGCCTCGACGACGGTGCCTTCCGCCGGGCATTTCGGGTTCGCCTTGAGCTCCATCATTTCCGCCTGCAGCAGAATCGCGTCGAGCAGCGAATCCATGTTCGTGCCCTTGAGCGCGGAGACGGGCTCGCACTGAATCGTGCCGCCCCAGTCTTCGGACGTGATGCCGCGCTTCTGCATCTGCTGCTTCACGCGATCCACGTTCGCGCCCTTCGCGTCGATCTTGTTGACGGCGACGACGAGCTGCACGCCGTTCTTCTGCGCGAACTTGAGCGCCTCGTCCGTCTGCGGCATGAAGCCGTCATCCGCGGCGACGACGAGCACCGCGATGTCCGTGAGCGCCGCGCCGCGTTCGCGCATCTTCGAGAACGCCGCGTGACCGGGCGTGTCGAGGAACGTGATCGTCTGGTCGCCGTGCTTCACGGAATACGCGGCGACGTGCTGCGTGATGCCGCCCGCTTCGCCCGCGGTGACGTTCGATTTGCGGTAAAAGTCCAGAAGAGTCGTCTTCCCGTGGTCCACGTGACCGAGCACGCAGACGACCGGCGGGCGCGGCGCCTTGTCCTTTTCGTCGTCCACCGGCTTCGGCTTTTCGACGACGACGGGCTTCGCCTGCTGCGCGCCCTTTTCACGGCGGTGAATGTCGAGCTCGACGCCGTACTTCTCCGCGACCTTGACGGCGATTTCGTCGCCCAGGTCCTGATTGAGCGAGGCGAAGACGCCCATGCTCATCAGCGCGGAAATCAGCTGGAACGGGCGCACGTCGAGCGCCGTCGCGAGATCGCGGACGACGACGGGCGCGCGCATCGTGACCTTGCGGAGCTCGTCCTTCGCCGGAACTGCGGCGTCGCCCGCCGAAGCGTTCCCGGCGGGAACGGGCGGCACGGGCGCGGGAGCCGGGACCGGAACGCGCGGAACGCCCGGGACGGGCGGCGGAACCGGAGCCGCGGGAGCGCGCCCCGCCGTCGGCGCGGGCGGAACCGGAGCCGCTTTCGGCGCGGCGTGCGGCGGAGGAACGGGAGCCGCGGCGGGCCGGGGAGCGGGCGCGGCGGGAACGCGCGGCGGCATCGGAGCCGGGCGCGGAGTCGGAGGCGGAACCGCGGGAGCGCTCTTCGGCGCGGACGGAACCGGCGGCGGATTCAAAGGAACCGACGCGCGCGGAGCCGGAATCGGCGGCACGGGAGCCATCGAAGGACGCGGCGGCGGAGGCGGCGAAACGGGCGGAACCGGAACCGGCGCCCGAGGCGCGGGCGGAGGCACCGGCGGCACCGGAGCAGGAACCGGCTTCGGCGCGGGAGGCGGCGGAGGCGGCACGGGCGCGGGAACAGGAGCGGGCTTCGCCGCCTCGACGGCTTCCGCGTGCGCGGCGGGCTTTTCGGCGCTCTTGCCCGCGGCCTTCTTCGACGCGGGCGCCTTCCTCGCCTTCGGCTTCTCGACGAGCTCCGGATGTTCATGGAAAAAGGCGTCCAGCTCAGACTGAATTTCCTCTTCCATCGTGTGCCCGTCCGCCGGGAACCACGAGAAGCTCTTGCCGTGATGTTTGCTCGGATCGGTGATTCCCAGCTCCGAATGCTTCTCCGCGAAGAAAAGCACCAGCGTCTTGTTCGGAACGCCGATCATTTTGGATAATTCACTGACGCGTATTGCCATATTTCCGTTTCAGAAAGAAAAAATTTGTTCGCTTGCTCCGTTCCCGCCGCTCAGCGCGCGGCGGCGATCGTCGTGACGATGAAGCGCGCCTCTTCGGGCTCGAAGCCCGCCGCCTCGAGGTCGGCCTCGATGCCTTCCTCGTCGAAGATCTGCAGGTCGGAGAAGCCCGCGTCCACGAGCCGCGCCGCGAGCTCGAGCGTGACGCCCGCGTTCACGAACGCCGAGACCGCCGCCTCGCGCTTCACGTCGAGATGCGGCGCGCGCTCCGAAACCTTGTCGATCTGCAGGCGCCAGCCGAGCAGCTTAGACGTCAGCTTCGCGTTCTGACCGCGGCGGCCGAGCGCAATGGACATGTCCTCCGACGTCACTTCGAAATAGATGCTGTGGCGCGCCTCGTCGATCTCGACGTTGCGCGGAACCGCCGGCTTGATCGCCTCGCGGAGCATCGTCTCCGGATCCGGGCTGTAGCGGATGATGTCGATCTTTTCGTTGTTCAGCTCCTTCACGAGATTGCGCACGCGCGCCCCGCGGGAACCGACGCAGGCGCCGACGGGATCGATCTTCGGATCCGCGGCGTCCACCGCGATCTTCGTGCGGTTGCCCGCGTCGCGCGCGATCGCCACGATGCGCACCGAGCCGTCGGAAATCTCCGTCACCTCGCGCTCGAGCATGCGGCGGACGAAATTCGGATCGGAGCGCGAAAGCACGATTTCAGGGCCGCGCGGCGTCGTCTCGATGCGCTGCAGCAGCGCCGTCACGTGGTCGCCCGCCTGGAAATCTTCGTTGTAGGGGCGTTCCCGCGACGGGAGCGTCGCCTCCGCCTTGCCCAGATCGACGATGAAGTCCCCGCGCTCGCGGCGGTGGACCGTTCCCGAGACGATCTGCCCGACCTGGTTCTTGTACTCTTCGTAGAGGCGCTCCTTCTCGAAGGTGCGCACCCACTGCATGATAGTCTGCTGCACCATCTGCGCCGCGATGCGGCCGAGCGAGCCCGGATTGATCTCCTTCTCGATCACGTCGCCCAGCTTCGGCGACGGCGCGTAGAGCTCCGCCTTCTTGATGTGAATCTCCGTCAACGGATCGGAAACGGAATCCACGACCGTCATCAGCGCCCAAGCGCGGATGTCGCCCGTCCTCGGATCGATCTGAATCTTGAGATTCTGCCCCGCGTTCACGCCCTTTTCGGAGGCGTTCTTCATCGCGTCGCAGATGACGGGAATCAGCTCGTGGCGGCTGATGCCCTTCTCTTTTTCCATGTACTCAAAAACACTGATGATTTCGTTGTTCATTGCTCGTTTCGTTGACGTTGTCGGTTGTTTTTGCTGACAAAAAAAAGCGGGGAGCGCCCCACTTTCCTCTGAAAGCAAAATTGAATTGTGCGCAATCATGCCGCGCTCCGCGCGAATTGTCAACCGACGAAACGCGTCCACGCAAACTTTTTTCGCACAGCGCTCACAGAAAAAACCGCGAAGTCAAAGAAAGTTAAAGAAAAGTCTTAGTGGAGAGGCGACATTCTTGTCGCTTCATCGAAAATCCTTCCCGCAGAAATTTCCCGCAAAGACGCCAAGGCGCAAAGAAAAACCGCGAAGTCAAAAGAAGTTAAAAGAAAAGTTTTAAAGGGGAGAAGCGGCATGGCTCCACGCTTCGCTTACTTGCCGCTTTATTGAAATCCTTCCCGCAGAAATTTCCCGCCAGGACGCCAAGGCGCAAAGAAAAACCGCGAAGTCAAAAGAAGTTAAAGAAAGTTTTAAAGGGGAGAAGCGGCATTCTTGCCGCTTTATTGAAATCCTTCCCACAGAAACTTTTTCCCGCGGATTTCCGCAGACGCGAACTCTCCTTTTTCCCGGACCACGGAAGCTCACGGAAATCTCCACGGAAAAGCGCCGAAACGACGGGACCTCGAAATCGCCGCGCGTTCCCGCGGCAAAAAAACGTCCCCGAGGATCTCTCCCCGGGGACGCACACACTAACTAACACACACTAAGAAAAATGGGAAAAGTCGAGGAGTCGAAAAGTTTAAAAAGTTGAAAAGTAATTACCTTTTAAACTCCTCAACTCCTCCACTTTTGAACTTTATTTCCGGCGGCGACGGCGCGTTCCCGCGAGCGCGAGCGCCCCGAGACCCGCCAACAGCCCGAACACCGACGGCTCCGGAATCGACGAAATCGTCAGCACGCCGCCGAAAACGGCATATTCCCAGCCATCCGCCGCGAGCAGCCTCTCGAACTCCTCGGAAAGCGCAAGCGTCGCGTCGGTCGTCAGCGTCGAATCCCAGATGCTGTATTCGTTCGCGACGCCGGCGACGAGTCCGAGCGCGCCAAGATCCGTCGCGTCGACCGTCACCGTCGTTCCCGTCGCGAGGCTGCCGCTCTCGCCGACGAGCGCCGCGACACCGCCGTTCGTCTTGTACGCCTCGCCGAGCACGACCGTAATCGCCGTCTGATTCAGCGTCACGTTGCGGACCTTCAGCTGACCGCCCGCGACCCGAACGGAATTCGTGCCGAGCGCGTCTGCCGCACCCACGACGAGTACGCCCTTGGAAACAATCGTTCCGCCCGTGTAAGTGTTCCCCGCGCTGTTGATGGTCAGCGTTCCTTCGCCAACCTTTTCGAGAGACCCGCTGCCGACGATTGCGGCTCGAGTCCCATACTTGTTGATGACGATATCGCCCGCGCCGCCGAGTTTCAGCGCGCCGCCGAGAGCGATGATTTCGGAATTGGCGTTCCCGTTGAGCGTCAGCGTCTGTCCGGCCTGTTCCATCAGGAATTCACCGCCGTTCGCGGTGACCGTGAAGCTCTGTCCCGACGCCGAAGTCGCTCCCGTGATCGAAAGACGTCCGCCGTCGATTTGGCGATGAACCGCGTAGTCCGGAGAAGCGCCGAGCTGATCGTACGTGAAATTATCCAAGCGCAGTTCGCCGCCGGTCCGAATAAAAATTTTGGACGTATTCGAGTACTGTGTAAGCAACTTGGCGGTCGAGCCGAGTTCCAAAACACCTCCGGAAAGAATATCCACTGTGCCGCGGAAATTGTTCGTCGCGCTCGTAAGCACGAGCTTGCCGGAAGCAATCGTCAGTTTGGCGCTCTGATTCTGTTCAGCCGAAGAAATCGTTCCCGCGCCCTGCGTCATCGTCGCGTCGACGCCGATGTCGATTCGAAGTTCCGCGTTGTTCGAAATCGTGACGTTGCCGGCTCCGCTCCCGAGCGCGGAAGCCTTTTTCGCGACGAGCGCACCGGCCTCGATGTTCGTGCCCCCGGTGTAAGAATTCTCCCCGGAGAGAATGAGCGTCCCCGTGCCCGTCTTACGCAGAAGCCCATTGCCTTCAGCACTACTCCCAACGGTTGAAGCGATTTCCAACGTCGCGTTCGTGCCGGCCACTTGGATTTCGGAATTATTTTGGCGGAGCTGAATCTTCACGCCCTCTTCGATTTTCGCATCGGCGGCGGTCGTCACGATTTTCGCGCTCCCGCCGTAAAGATCCCAACGCGTCGAGTCTCCGCCGCTGACGCCTCGGCTCATCGTGCCGTTCAGCGTCAGCGTGCCGCAGAACGTTTCGTTGCCGTTCTGATTGATGACCAACGAGCCCCCGGAATCGACCGTAAGCGCTTCAAGACGCCTTCCCGCGCTCCAACCGCAGACGTCTTTTATGTCGAAACGCGCCGTGCCTCCGCTCTGAACCGTTAGGGAACCGCGGATTGCGCTCGATCCGTCATTACCTTTAGCGACAATGAGTGTGCCACCGTCGGCGACGACGATGCCGTCCTGCGCCGTAAGTGTTCCCGTAATCGTCGAAGCCAGCGTCACATTGCCTTCGATCGAGACACGCCCGGCGACCAAAGCGTCGGAGAACGTCACGGTTGCGGTATCGCCCGCCCCGAAAGTCACGTTGTCGCCGGTAACAAACGTCGCCGTCGTTCCGCTGCCGACGCTGTCCTTGTCGAACTCCGTGGAAGCGTTCCACGTCGTCGCCCCGCTCTTCCAAAAGAGATTATACGCCTCACCGGAAAACGTCGCGATGCCGTCGGTCAAGGAGACCTGCGTTCGTCCGGAAAGCGCGGATCCGTTCCAGGTGAAATTGCCCGCCGCAAGGGATCCCGAAATCGTTCCGCCGCTGAGCGTCGCGATGTTCAGCGTTTTGCCGATAATCGAGTCGTCTTCGCCCGTCAGCGCGAAAACAAGCCCGCTGCCGAGCACGAGCGAACCGCCCGAAACCGTGATTTTCGCCTCGGAATCCACGGCGACACCGGTGATTACGCCGTTGAGCGTAAGCGAGCCGCCGCCGATCACGTCCAGCGAGCCCGCGTCCGCGAAATTGATGGCGCCGATTGTAACCGCGGAAGTTTCCGCAGTCTCCGCCGCCTTGCCCGTTGCATTGAACGACCTCTTCGCAGTGTCGAAGGTCACGGCGCCGCCGATCGTCATCGCTTGGGCGCTCGACCAGGAATCGACGAGCGATCCGATCTTGCCGCCGTTCAGCGTCAACGAAAGAACGTTGCTGTTCGGGATGCCGCTCGTGCCGCCGATGTTGATGCGGCCGCCTTCGTTCAAAGTGACGCGGACGACGCCGGCGTTATTGTTGGCGTCGGCGACCGTGAATCCCGCGTTGAAATTCACTTCACCGCCGGAGAGAATGTTGATGTCGCCGTTGCCGTCCTTGTTGGAGATGCCGCAGTTCTGCAGATTGAGCACACCGCTGACGTTGACCGTCTGTTTGGCGCCCCAATGCGCGAGCTGGAAGGAACCTTGATTTCCTCCCGTGGAATTGGAATCGCCCGTGACCGTCAGAACACCGCTCGCGCCGATGTTGAGCGTTCCCGCCGTGGCGCCCTCGGAGGTTCCGACGAACTGCACCGTCGTCGTCACGCCGTCCACGTTGACTTCGCCGCCCGTCTGCCTGATTGCGCCCAGATTCGAAGTGCCGCCGAGATTCAGCACGCCCGCAGAGCTGACGGAGACGTTTCCGGTCGTCGTCAGCCCGCCTTCAAATGTGCGCGTCGCGCCCACAGAAAGCGCGTCGCTTCCCAGATCGACCGCACCGGCGAATTCCAACGTTCCCGTGAACGCGCTGACTTTCGCGAATCCTGCGCTGTCCACGGAAGCGTCCGTGACGCGCACCGCTCCCGTTCCGGACAACGAGGAGAACGTGTAATTCGAAATTCCGCCGTCAAGCGTCAGCTTTTTGCCGGCGTCGACGGTCAAAACGGCGGCGCTCAGCGTCTTGTCGTTCGCGGAAACAAACGTCGTGTTTTCCGCGACTAAGATTTCATCGGCGGAGACGGATTCGCCCAGCGTAATCGTCGCGTCGGCGGTGGCGAACTTCACGCTGTCGCCCAAAGCGAACGCCACGGAAACGCTTGTGTCGCTTGACTTCGTCCAAGACATAGCGCTCGTGTTCCATTCTCCGGAGTTTCCGTTCCAAATAAGGCAATCAAGAATCGGCGCCGAAGTACCCATCAGCGCTGTAATTTCCGCGTTGGTCGCGAGTGTGTCGGAGGAGAAAATCGTCAGATTCGCGATCTGCCCGGTGAAGACTTCACGATCGCCGGTACCGTTGCCGGTGCCGATGCCGAAGACTTGGTTCGTTTCGGAGGGCGTGTTCCAAGAACCGAGCTTTCGCGTCCAATAATCGCTTTCCCCGATGAGATAGCGGGAATCGCCGCTTGTGTTCAAATTAAGCGAAATCGCGACGAGCGTCCATTCGCCCACGGAAACCGTGCCGAGAGCGTCCTTGTCGGCGACGCCTTTCGTCGTCACGGACAACGCGTTGTTTTTGATGTCGAGCTTGAACCCGTCTGACTGATCCCCATAAGAGAAAAAGCTGTCCTGAGCCGTGTCCGTGTGACGCACCCAAGCGGCGACGGTGATATAGCCGCTGGTCTGCGACATCAGTGAAGACAGATCCTCCGTGGTGATGCCCGTGATGCCGTTCGTGCCGCCGAAGTCGTAAACCGTGTTTCCGGAGACGTATTTGGAACTGAGGTCCGTGACATCGGCGCCGACAGTTCCTGCGTTGACGAGCGTGCTCATATTCGCGACCGTGGTCAGCTCGGCATACGCGCTGACGCTCATCGTCGCGGCGGCGAGGAGGGAGGTGAGGAGGAATTTTGAATTTCTCATTGTGTGAATCTGTTTTTGGTTTTCGTTGAATTTTTGTGCAGATTCTACCCCGGTTACGAATACCGAGGCAAGCGGAAAGTTTTAACCACGGAAAAGCACAGAGCTTGTCATTTGGCGAAGATTCGCGGGAACGCAGGGGAGAAGCGACATTCCTGTCGCTTTGCCGAAATTGATTAAAAGTATGTTCGCGGGAGCGTCGGGAATTTTTCCCCTCTTTTGAACGATATTCAACGGTCGTTCAGTTTCTTTTGTTTATGCGGCTTCGGAGGCGTTTCCCCCTCGGTATTCGTAATCGGAGGGACGGCGAAAGGCGGAGGAAGGAAGAAAGCTTGAAGGGGCGTTTTAGCGGGCGGATTTCGAAAAGCGACAAGTAAGTTCTTCACGTTTCCACGCTCTTCACGCGTTTTCTTTTTCTGATTTCCGGCGTCGTCCCGAAATCTGCGCTCATCTGCGACATCTGCGGCTAAAAAATTTGCGAGACGTCGCGGGGAGAAAATTCGTGAAATTCGTGCAATTCGTGGATTTAAAATTCTTCGCGTCTTGGCGGGAAAATTTCTGCGGGGAGATTTCGAGGGCAAGCGAGACGCTTACCCTCCTTTGCGTTCCCGCGCGAAAAAAAAATTTTAAAATTCAGACAAAAAAATTTCCGCGCGCCGCTTCTTGGATGTTTTTGGGTTAGATAGAGAAGTTAGAGTTAGTTAGAGATGAAAGCGGGCGGGCGGTTCCGAGAGGAGCCGCCCGTCTTATTTTTCGCTCACGCGCGGACGCGGAAACGGTGCGCGCCGGAGGCGAGGATTTCGAAATCGAGATGGAGCGCGTCGGGCGGGAGCGCGTCGCCGATTTTTTCCGGCCATTCGACGACCCAGCACCACGGCGGGCGCATGAATTCCTCGAGCATGAGCGCCTCCGCCGCCTCCGGCGAAGGCAGGCGGTACGCGTCCATGTGGACGAGCTGGCGGGAACGCCCTTCGTAAATCGCGTAGATGTTGTAGCTCGGCGACGTCACGGGTTCGCGCACGCCGAAGGCTTCGGCGAGCCCGCCGACGAAGGTCGTCTTGCCCGCGCCGAGTCCGCCGTGAAGCGCGAGCGTGCAGTCCGCCGGCAGCATCGCGCCGAGTTCCCGCGCGGCGGCGCGCGTCGCCTCCGCGCTTTCGCAGACGCGCCAGGCGCCGAATTTCTCGAAGATCTCCGAATTCATTTTCCGACAAGGAAAGCACGAAGCCTCGCCCGTGAACACGAAAAAGTTCCGGGCGGGAACGGCGCGCGGCGCGTTCCCGGCTCCGAGACAAGGAAAAGACCGCCCCCGGGATTGCTCCCGGAAGCGGCCGCGGATACCTCACTCAGAAAAAATCAGCGCACGAAGAGGAGCTCGCGATACTTCGGGAGCGGCCACATTTCGTTGTCCACCAGCAGTTCGAGCTTGTCGATGTGGTAGCGGATCGTGTCGAAATACGGGAGCACCGTGTCGTGGTAGGCGATCGCCTTTTCGCGGGCGTCCTCGATCTTGTTCGCCTTCTTGCGGCAGTCGATCATCTTGTCCACGTCCTTGGTGACCTCGGAGATGTGGTCGTTGATGCTCTGGATCAGGCGCATCTGTTCGCCGGCGAGCGACTTGAACTTCGCGTCCGGGAAGACGGCCTTGAGCTTGGCGACGTTGTCGAGGAGAAGGGACTGGTAGCGGATTGCGACCGGAATGATGTGGTTGTGCGAAAGGTCGCCGAGCACGCGCGCCTCGATCTGGATCTTCTTGGTGTAGATTTCCCATTTGACCTCGTTGCGCGTCTCCAGCTCCTTCTTGGTGTGGATGTTGCCGTTGGCGAAGACCTTGACGGACTGCGCCGAGGTGTAGGCGTCGTAGATCAGCGGCACGCTCGTCTCGCAGTCGAGCCCGCGCTTGGCGGCCTCCTTCTTCCATTCCTCGGAATAGCCGTTCCCGTCGAAACGCACGGGCTTGGAAGCCTTGATGTATTTCTTGAGGACGGAGTAGAGCGCCTCCTTCTTGGACATGCCGCCGTCGATGAGGGAATCGACTTCGGTCTTGAATTCCTTGAGCTGGTAGGCGACCGCGGCGTTGAGCGCCGTCATCGCCGAAGCGCAGTTGGCGACGGAGCCGACGGCGCGGAATTCGAAGCGGTTGCCCGTGAACGCGAACGGCGACGTGCGGTTGCGGTCCGTGTTGTCCACGAGAAGTTCCGGAATCTGACCGACGCCGAGCTTGATCTGCTTCTTGCTGTCCACCTTGATCGCGTCGTCCACGGAAGACTTTTCGAAGGCGTCGAGAATGTCGCTCACCTGCTTGCCGAGGAAGGAGGAGATGATCGCGGGCGGCGCTTCGTTGGCGCCGAGACGGTGGGCGTTCGTCGCGGAGGCGATCGACGCCTTGATGAGCGCGTTGTTCTTGTAGAGCGCCATCAGCGTGTTCACGATGAAGGTGACGAAGCGCAGGTTCTCCATCGAGTTCTTGCCCGGCGAGAACAGGTTGACGCCGGTGTCCGTGCCGAGCGACCAGTTGTTGTGCTTGCCGGAGCCGTTGATGCCCTTGAAGGGCTTTTCGTGCAGCAGCACGCGGAAATTGTGCCGGCGGGCGACGTCGCGCATCAGCGACATCACGAGCAGGTTGTGGTCCACTGCGAGATTGCATTCTTCGTAAATCGGCGCGAGCTCGAACTGATTGGGCGCGACTTCGTTGTGGCGCGTCTTCAGCGGAATGCCGAGCTTCCAGCCCTCGTATTCGAGTTCCTGCATGAACGCGAGCACGCGGCGCGGGATCGCCCCGAAGTAGTGGTCTTCAAGCTGCTGATTCTTCGCGGACTCGTGGCCCATCAGCGTGCGGCCCGTCAGCACGATGTCCGGACGCGCGTTGAAGAGTTCCTCGTCGATGAGGAAGTATTCCTGTTCCCAGCCGAGCGAGGACTGCACGCGGGAGACGTCCGAGCTGAAATACCTGCAGACGCCGACCGCCGCCTTGTTCACCGCGTCGAGCGCCTTCAGCAGCGGCGCCTTGTAGTCGAGCGCCTCGCCCGCGTAGGAGATGAAGATCGTCGGAATGAAGAGCGTGTCCCCGACGATGAACGCCGGCGAAGACGGATCCCACGCGGAATAGCCGCGCGCCTCGAAGGTCGAGCGCAGACCGCCGTTCGGGAACGACGACGCGTCCGGTTCCTGCTGCGCGAGAATCTTCCCGCTGAACTCCTCGATCATGCCGCCCTTGCCGTCGTGCTCGACGAACGCGTCGTGCTTTTCCGCGGTGCCGTCCGTCAGCGGGTGGAACCAGTGCGTGTAGTGCGTCGCGCCGTTTTCCATCGCCCACATGCGCATCGACGGGGCGATGTGCGCCGCGAGCTCGAGCGAAACCGGCTTGCCGTTGTCGATGGCGGACGTGATTTCGCGGAACGTCTCCTTCGAGAGATACTGCGACATCGCCTTGCGGTTGAAGACTTTGCAGCCGAAATATTCCGAGACTTTCGCCTGCGGAGGCGTGGCGACGGAGACCTTGCGGTTGGAGGCCGTTTCGACTGCGTGGAATCTGATGTTGGACATAATTTTGGTTTTGTTCGGATTGAAGAAATTTGAATCTGACGCCCGAAAGTTCATCGAACGTGCCGCAGACGATACGCCCGCGCGTGAAGGCGAGTCAAGCGGTTTTTCTTTCAAAAAGAAGTTTTTTTTTGCGTTTTTGACGAAAACGGCGAAATTTTTCTTCCAAAAGAAAGTTTTTTGAAGCCGTTTCGGCGAAAATGCAGTTTTTCGATTTCATTTTTCACAACCCGGATTCCGCGGGAACGCGGGCGTTTTCGTCATTGAAATCCGGATACGTGAACCCGCACCGACGCGGCGCGCGCGAAAAAAAGCGTCCCCGCGGACCGCACCGCGGGGACGCCTGAGCGCCGGGGAAGAACGTTTCCGAGACGTCGCGGAGACCGCGCGTCAGCGGGCGTCGAGCTTGCGGAGAATCATGCGCGCGGCGGCGCGGAAGACCTGCGCGGGAACGCTGTCCGGACGCGCGACGACGATCGGCGTCCCCGAGTCGCCGCCTTCGCGGACCGCCGCGTCGAGCGGCAGCTCGCCGAGAAAATCCGTGCCGAGCGCGAACGCCGTCTTCACGCCTCCGCCCTGCCCGAAAATGTAGCTGCGCTCGCCGTTCGCGGGATTTTCGAAATAGCTCATGTTCTCGACGACGCCGAGCAGCGGCACCTTCACTTTTTCGAACATGCGCGCGCCGCGCCGGGCGACGGAAACGGCGAGATCCTGCGGCGTCGTGACGACGACCGCGCCGTCGAGCGCGAGCGTCTGCACGAGCGTGATCTGCGCGTCGCCCGTTCCCGGCGGCAGATCGACGACCATCGCCTCGAGCGCGCCCCAATCGACGTCGTCCGCGAACTGCCGGATCGCCTTCTGCAGCATCGGGCCGCGCCACACGACGGGCGTATCCGCGTCGAGAAAAAGCCCCATGGACATGACCTTGATCCCGTGCGCCTCCCGCGGCCGCATCTTGGATCCGACGAGCTCGGGCGCGTCCTTCACGCCGAGCATCATCGGCACGGAAGGCCCGTAGATGTCGCAGTCGAAGACGCCGACGGAGCCCGCGGCGGGCGCGACGCCCTCCTCTTCGAGCACCTGCGCGAGCGCGGCGGCGAGATTCACGGAAACGGTGGACTTGCCGACGCCGCCCTTGCCGGAGGCGACGGCGATCACGCGCTTCACGCCGGGAATGCGCGCGGGCGGCGGCGGCGTTCCCGCGCCGGGCGCGGCGGGCGTCTTCACGGCGACGTTCACGCGCACTTCGCCGCAGCCGATTTTCTGCAGCGCGGCGCGCACGGCGTTTTCGAGAAGCTCGGGAATTTCGGGCTTGGAGGTCGTGACCGCCATCGCGACGATCGCGTTCCCGCGTTCGTCGATTTCGACCTTCTTCACGAGGCCGAAGGAAACGATGTCGCGCGAAAGCCCGGGATACGGAACCGAGCCGAGCGCCTTCAGAATGTCGTCTTTAGTCATGGGAAAAACGGAAAAAGGGAAACCGATGCCGCGGCGGCGTCAATCCGCGGCCCGCTTCGCCGCGAAGACGCGGGAGGAAACGATGAACGCGACGCCCGCGAGCGCGAGCAGCACGGAGAAGAACTGTCCGCGCGCCATGCCGCAGATGAAGGAGACGCCCGCGTCGGGCTCGCGGAAGACCTCGCACACGATGCGCCCCGCCGCGTAGAGCAGCGCCGTCTCGCCCGCGAGCTGCCCCGCCGGAAGCGGCTTCTTCTTCCAGAAGCGCAGCTGCGTCCACGCGAGCAGCAGCAGCCCCTCGATCGCGGCTTCGTAAAGCTGCGACGGGTGGCGCGGATTCAGGTAGCGGACGACTTCGTTCCCGAACAGCGAAACGCGGTACGGGAAAACGACCGCCCACGCCACGTCCGTCTCCTTGCCCCAGAGCTCGCCGTTGATGAAGTTCGCGACGCGTCCGAAAAACAGCCCCGCGGGCGCGAGCGTCGCGACGATGTCCGCCAGCCGAAGAAATCCGCAGCGCGCGCGCCGCGCCGTCCACCACGCCGCGACCGCGACGCCAATCATCCCGCCGTGGCTCGCCATGCCGCCGCGCCAGACCTGAAAGACCGAAAGCGGATTCTCGACGAGCATTTCCGGCGCGTAAAAGAACATGTAGCCGAGCCGCCCGCCGACGAGCACGCCGACGATCAGCGCGAGAAGAAAATTCGTCTGCGCCTCCGGATCGAGCGGCGAACGCCCGCGCCGCCAGTAAAGGTTCAGCAGCCACGCGCCGACGACGAAGCCCGCGAGATAGGCGACGCCGTACCAGCGGATGCCCTCGAGAAAAAATCCTTCGGGGAAACGGACGAGGAACGGGCTGAGGTCGTGCAGCCAGAAATCGGGATTCGGAACGGAAGTCGTCGCGGGAACGGTGCTCATGAACGTTTTAAAGTGTAAGGTGTAAGGTGCGGAGCGCGTTCGGCGCCGCGACGAAATACGGGAGCGTCGTCAGAAAATATTTCTTCGTCACGAAAAATCCTCCCGGTTCCAGCCGAGAAGCGTGATGCCCTTGCGGTCGGCTTCGGCGAAGACTTTCTCCTTTTCGAGAATGACGACGTTGTCCGCCTCGAGCGCGGCGGCGGCGATCCCGCCGAGCTCCATGCTTTCGAGCGTGCGCATGCCGAAGCACGGCACGTCGAAACGGTAGTCGTGCCCGGGCTTCACGGTCTTGACGTAGAGCGGATTCTTCTTCGGAATGTCGGCGCAGCGGCGCAGCATGGCGTCCGTGCCCTCGTAGGCTTCGACGGCGGTGACCGTGCCGCCGGAGACGACGACGCCCTGACCGATGTCGAGCCGCGCGCATTCCTTGGCGATGCGCACGCCGTACTCGAGCGCGAACGCGTCCACGCGCTTCGCCTTGCCGACGAGCGTTCCCGCGGAGGCGAGCTGGTCGTCCATGAACGCGCGCGCGTCGAGCTGCGCGACGCCGATCTTCGCGGCTTCGTCGGCGACGGCGCCGAAGACCGTGTGCGCGTTGCGTTCCTTGAGCCGCGCGAGAATCAGCGCCGCTTTCAGGTCGGGAACGAGCCCGCCGAAAAGCCGTTTCGGCGCGACCTGGCCCGCCATCACGAAATAGCGGGAACGCAGTTTTTCGAGCGAGGAAAGGAATTTGCCGAGCTGCCCGAGCTTGACGAAGATCACGCGGTCGCGCGGGAACGTCGCGACGAAGTCCTCGTCCACGTCGCCCTCGATCGCGATGAGCGAGACGTCCGTTCCCGCGGCGCGCGCGCGTTCGGCGAAAATGCGCGGATAGGCGCCTCTGCCGGAGAGCAGAGTCAGCCCCGCGGCGGGATCGAAGTCGTCGGGAAGAAATCGTGAAAGCGCGTGCATGGCGGAAATTTTTCGGGTTTATTCAGACACAGAGAACACGGAGAACTCAGAGGAAAACGGAGAAATGAACGATGAACAGCGAAGCGCTTCGTCCAGACGCTCTGAAAAATCCTTTCGGCGAAGCCGAACGCAATGCGTTATTCATTGTTCACTGTCCGCTGTTCACTGTTCGGTCTCTCACTTGCTCCATTCGAGCATGCGCTTCAGCGGCACGTAGGCGCGGGAACGCAGATCCTCGTCCATGACGATTTCCGGCGACATGTTCCGGAGGCAGTCGCGCAGCGTTTCCGGCGTGTTCATCTTCATGAACATGCATTCGTTGCAGGCGCAGGTCGCCGTCGGTCCCGCGACGAATTTCTTGCCCGGAATCTCCGCGCGCAGGCGCGAAATCATGTTCGTTTCCGTGACGATGATGAACGTGTCCGCCGACGATTCCCGGCAGAAATTCACCATTTTTTCCGTGCTGCAGACGACGTCCGCCGCTTCGCGCACGCTCTCGACGCACTCCGGGTGCACGAGCACGGGCGCGCCGGGGAACTGCTCGCGCGCGCGGCGGATTTCGTTCACGCTGAAAAGCACGTGCGCGTAGCACGAGCCCGGCCAGAGGCGCATCTTGCGGCCCGTCTGCGACGCGACCCACGAGCCGAGATTCTGGTCGGGCACGAAGAGAATTTCGCGGTCGGCGGGCACGTGCTCGACGATCTTCTTCGCGTTCCCGCTCGTGCAGATGACGTCCGCGAGCGCCTTCACCGCCGCGCTGCAGTTGATGTAGGCGACGACGTAGAGATTCGGGTTCGCGGCCTTGACGGCGGCGAGCTCCGCCGCGTCGCACGAATCCGCGAGCGAGCAGCCGGCCTCGACGACGGGCAGCAGCACCTTCTTGCCGGGATTCACGATCTTCGCCGTCTCCGCCATGAAATGCACGCCGCAGAAGACGATGACGTCGGCGTTCTTTTCCTCCTCCGCCTGGTACGCGAGCCCGAGCGAATCGCCGACGTAGTCCGCGACGCGCTGAATCTCCGCGCTCTGGTAATTGTGCACGAGCAGAATCGCGTTGCGCTCCTTCTTCAGGCGCAGGATCTCTTCCTGAATCGGCGTGAGCGGCGGGAGCGCCCCGTTGAGGGAATCGTAGACTTTCAGTGAAAACGGCGTGTTCATCGTTCGTTGAGAATTTATGTGCGCTCCATTAAACGCCGTTCCCGCGCGCGGAGCAAAAAGAAAGTGAGAAAACGACCGCGGGAACGCGAAGAAAACCGACGAAAAATTTTCCGTTCTCCCCTAAAATCGAAAAAAGCGTTCCCGCGCGGGCGGGAACGCTTTTTCCGACGGGAACGCGGACGTCAGATCTTCTTGAAGACGAGCGCGGCATTGTGACCGCCGAACCCGAGATTGTCGCTGACGGCGACGTTCACGTTCATCTCGCGGGCCTTGTTCGGGACGATGTCGAGATCGCATTCCGGGTCCGGATTGACGTAGTTGATCGTCGGCGGCACGACGCCGTTGGCGATCGCGAGCACGGTCGCGGCGGCTTCGACGCCTCCGGCGGCGCCGAGCAGGTGGCCCGTCATCGACTTCGTCGAGCTGACCGCCAGCTTGTAGGCGTGGTCGCCGAAAACGCGCTTGATCGCCGCGGTTTCGAACTTGTCGTTGTAGGGCGTGGACGTTCCGTGCGCGTTGATATAATCGACCTCGTTCGCGTTCACGCCCGCGTCGGTGAGCGCCTGCGCCATGCAGATCGCCAGACCGGAACCGTCCGGAGCCGGCGAAGTGATGTGGTAGGCGTCGCACGAAGCGCCGTATCCCGCGAATTCCGCGTAGATGCGCGCGCCGCGCGCCATCGCGCGTTCGTAGGTTTCGAGAATGAGCACGCCGGCGCCTTCACCCATGATGAAGCCGTCGCGCGTGGCGTCGAACGGACGGCACGCCGTTTCCGGAGCGTCGTTGTATTTCGTCGTCAGCGCCTTCATGTTGCAGAACCCGGCGAAGCCGAGGCGGGTGATCGCCGCTTCCGCGCCGCCCGCGATCATCACGTCGGCGTGGCCGCTGCGGATGTGCCGCAGCGCTTCGCCGAGCGCGTGAGAGCCCGAAGCGCACGCCGAAACGATGCCGTAGTTGACCGCCTGCGCCTTCATGTCGATGGCGACGACGCCGGAGGCCATGTTCGAAATCAGCATCGGGATCATAAACGGCGAAATGCGCCGCGGTCCCTTTTCGACGAGAACCGCGGACTGCGATTCGATCGTCTCCATGCCGCCGATTCCGGAGCCGATGATGACGCCGATGCGGCTCGGCTCGACGTCGCCGACTTTCAGACCCGCGTCTTCCATCGCCATCTTGGAGGCGGCGACGGCGTAACGCGTGTAGCGGTCGTTCCGTTTTTGCTCCTTCGGATCCATATACCGGTCCATGTCGAGGTCCTTGACCTCGGCCGCGACCGTGCACGAAAGCCCCTCAGGGTTGAAACGGGTCACCGTGGAGATGCCGTTTTTCCCGGCGACGAGGGCGGACCAGAACGCGTCCTTCCCGTTGCCGACCGGAGAAACGATGCCGATCCCCGTCACGACGACTCTTCTATTGGATTCGGATTGCACTCGGTTCTAAAGTTGAAGGTTGACGAAAACGTCCGAAAAAGGGACGTCGGATTATTTGCCGGCGCGGGCCGTGATGTATTCGATGACCTGGCCGACGGTCTGGAGCTTCTGCGAGTCCGCTTCCGGAATCTCGCCGTTGATTTCGTCCTTGAATTCTTCCTCGAACGCCATGATCAACTCGACGAGGTCGAGAGAGTCGGCACTCAGGTCGCCCATGAAGGACGCTTCCGGCGTGAGCTGTTCTTCGTTCACGTTGAGCTGCTGAACGATGATTTTTTTGACGCGTTGTTCGATGGTTTCTTCTGCCATAGTTTTTTTGGATTTGATTGTTGGAAAATGGTTTGATTTCGGTTCGCCGTCCGCGGAAAGCCCCCGAACGACGGGGAGCTATCCTGCTACATCGCCATGCCGCCGTCAACCGAAAAACACTGCCCGGTGATGTAGCCCGCGTTCTCGGAACACAGGAAATTCACCGTCGCGGCGATGTCTTCGGGGGCGCCGAAGCGCGCCAGCGGAATCGCGGCCTTAATCTTCTGCTGCACTTCTTCGGGGAGCGCCGCCGTCATGTCCGTCGTGATGAAGCCCGGAGCCACGGCGTTCACCGTGATCGCGCGCGTCGCGAATTCCCGCGCGAGCGTCTTCGTCAGGCCGATGAGGCCCGCCTTCGCCGCCGCGTAGTTCGCCTGCCCCGCGTTGCCCTGCACGCCCGTCACCGAGGAAATGTTCACGATGCGGCCCCAGCGCTTCTTCGTCATCGGGCGCAGCAGCCCCTTGACCCAGTAGAACGCGCTGGAAAGATTCGTCTGAATCACGTCCGCCCAGTCCGCGTCGCTCATGCGCATGACGAGCCCGTCCTTCGTGATGCCCGCGTTGTTCACCAGAATGTCGGCGCCGCCGAATTCCTTGATGATTTCCTCGCAGGCCGCCGCGACCGCGTTCCCGTCGGAAACGTCCACGGCCTTGGCGACCGCCTTGCCGCCCGCCGCGACGATGGCGTCCGCGACGCCGCCGCACGAAGCCGGATTCTTGGAGACGCAGACGACCGTGTGCCCGGAAGCCGCGAGACTTTCGGCGATCGCCTTGCCGATGCCGCGGCCGGCGCCCGTCACGACCGCGATTTTGGGGGAGTGTTCAAGTTTCATGGGCGGAATTTTCGCGGACGCCACGGAAAAAGTCAACGCGGGAACGGAGCACGGATAGTTGATAATGAATAGTGAATAGTGGATAGTTGAAAGAGACGGCGGGCGGGGCGCTTGCCCTCCAAAAATCATTCGCGGAAATTCGCGGTTCCACGTTCCCGCGCGGCGGCGACGTCGCGAACGAGCTGTTCCCGCAGCGCCGCCACGGAGTCGAAGCGGCGTTCCTCGCGCAGGAAATCCAGCCATTCGACGACGATCGAGTCGCCGTAGGTCGGCACGGGAACGCCGGCGGGAACGTCCGTGACGTGCGTTTCGAGCAGCGGCGCGGGAACGCCGTCGCGCGCCACGGTCGGGCGGACGCCGTAGTTCGCCACGCCGCGGAAGACCTCGGACGCGCCGTCGCCGCGCGCGCGGATCAGCCGCACCGCATAGACGCCGAAGCGCGGCAGCAGCGCCGGACGCCATTCCAGATTCAGCGTCGGAAAGCCGATCGTGCGCCCGAGCCGGTTGCCGGAAACGACCGTTCCCGCCGCGAAATACGGCTCGCCGAGCATCGCGTTCGCCGCCGCCGTCTCGCCCGCCGCGAGGCAGGCGCGGATCCGCGACGACGAAATCTTCTCGCCGCCGAAAAGCACCGGCGCGAGCGTGTGCGCCTTCACGCCGACGCGCGCCGCGCTCTCGCGCAGCAGCGCCGCGTCGCCGCGACGCCGCGCGCCGAAGCGGAAATTTTCGCCGACGAAAAGCCCCGCGAGCGACGGCAGGGCGCGCTTCAGCCGCGCCGCGAAATCCTCCGCCGCGACGGCGGCGAATTCCCCCGTGAAGGGCGCCGAGACGACGAAGTCCAGCCCCGCGCGCGCGAGCAGTTCCCGCTTCGTCGCCGGCGGGTAAATCAGCTTCACGGCGTCGGGACCGCGGAAAAAAATCTCGGGATGCGGCTCGAACGTGAGCGCGCCGCAGACGCCGCCGCTCGCCGCCGCGGCTTCCTTCGCCGCGCGGAAAAGCGCCCGATGCCCGCGGTGCGCGCCGTCGAAATTCCCGACGCAGAGAAACGCGGGCGCGTCGGCGAATTCGCGCGGGAGCTCGGACAATGCGGTAAAAATCTTCATGCGGCGCGGAGCGGGAACGTTTCGGGCGGACGCCGAAAGTCGGCGGCGGGCGCGTTCCCGCGAAGGGAACCCGCCGCGCGCGCCGACCGTCGCGCCGACCGAAGCGGCGTCAGAACCTGCAGCGGACGCCGACGTTGGCGGAGTGCGTCGTCGTGTCCTCGAAGTCCGTCTCGAACGTGTAGCCGGCGGAGACGCTCCATTCCGCGTTGATGCGGTATTCGACGCGCGGGCCGACGCTCAGCGAATTCTCGCCGCCGAGGTACGCCGTCGAAGAGGCGCTCATGCCGCGGTATTCGCCGGAAACGAATTTCGCGTCGACGTCCGCGTCCGTGTCGAGGAATTCGTGGTGGTACGCGAGTTCGAGCGAGAAGCGCCACGACTCCGAGGGCAGCCAGTTCAGCGTCGCGCCGACGGTGCCGCGCAGCGAATTGCGGTCCGTCTTGTCCACGTCGAGCGCGCTCTGCGCGCCGCCCGTTTCCGAGAACGAACCGAAGTTCGAATACGTGTAGTCCAGCCCGACGTACGGCGAGACGTGGAGACCGAGATCGGAGTTGAGCACGAACATTCTGCCGAGCGTCGCCGTCAGCGAAACGTCCGTTCCCGAAGCCTCGCCGGTCAGCGATTCGAGCGCGTTGCTGCGCTTCGTGTCCGCGCTGACGACGCCGACGCCCGCGCCGAAGCCGAAGTAGGAGACTTCGTCGAGCATCGCCATGCCGTAGAAGTTCAGACGCGCCGCGTCCGTCTCGTGCCTGCCGCCGCCGTTGTGCACCTTCGCCTTGCCCTTGTCGATCGTGAGCGAGGCGCCGAGCAGGAAGTCTTCCGTGACGAGCGAATCGAAGCCCGCGACCGCGCCGTAGTGGCTCAGGTCGTAGTTCGGGCGCTTGTTCTTGCCCTCGGAAGTGTCGGACGTGCCGCCGATCGCGTTCGCGAAGGGCTTGACCGTTCCCGCGGGTTCGTTGAACGCGCGGTCGTAGCGGCGCTGTTCGAGGCGCTGGCGCAGCAGGTCGTTTTCGAGCTGAACCAGTCCCGTCGAAAGCTCGAGGATTCCCGCGAAGGAGACCGGCGAGAAATTGCGCAGCTTCGCGGTCTGCTCGGCGTCCGTGCCGGAGCCGCGGATCGCGCGGAAGACGGCGCTGCCCGGCTTCGACGCGAGCGTCGCGTAAAGTTCCTCCATGCCGCTCGGGACGATTTCCGACGCCGGAGCCATTTCCGAAACGTAGATGCTCGTGCCGTCGTCGCCGACCCAGGCGGCGAGCTCCTCGCCCGAAGCGTCGAGGAACTTCGCGTTCCTATCGATGCGCGTCGAGCCGTCCGCCGAAACGACGACGATGTTGCCGGAAAGATCGCCGTCGAGCGTCACTTCCGCCGTGTCGAACACGAATGCGTCGCCCGTCGCGTGAATCGCGGAAGAGCCCTCCGCGGGAACGTTCGCGAGCAGTCTGCCCGCGACCGTCAGGTCGCCCTGCACCATGCGCGGCGCCTGCGCGGGAACGGCGGGATCGTCCGCCGCCGCGACGCGCAGCGCGGAAATCGGCGCGAGTTCGCGCGTCAGGTCGAGCGTCGCGCCCTTTTCGACGCGGAGGCCGGACGTCACCGTCGCGCCCGAGCCGAGCGCGAGCGTCGTGCCCGACGTCACGGCGAGCGTCGTGCCCGACGTCACGGCGAGCGTCGTCGGCGCATAGCCGAACGCCGCGTCCTTCGCGATCGTGAATTCGCCGTTTTCGAGATAAATCGAGCCCGTGCCCGTCACGTTCTTTTCGCTCAGCGCGGAAAGTTCCGTCGTCGCGCCCGCCGCGTTGCTCAGCGCGAGCCCCGCGTCCGCGCTGCCGGAAAGGCGGATTTCGCGCGCGGGCGTCGCGTCGAACGTCGCCGTCGTCATCACGAGACGGCCGACCTTCACGTCGATCGTTCCACTGAACGGACCGGCCGCGTAAGTCGTGCGCACCGCCTTGGAGGCGTTCGCGATCTCAAGCGTTCCCGCGCCGGAAAGCGCGTTCAGCGTTCCCGCGTTGTTCTGCGCGACGCGCAGCGTGCCGGAAACCGTCACGCTTCTCGCGTTGCCGAAGCTCGCGTTGCTGCCGAGCACCGCCGTCGCGTTCTCGTCGATCCGCACGTCGCCGCGGAAATCCCGGTTGAAGTCTTCCTGCGTCTGCGCGGCGTTCACGTTCTTCACGTAAGTCGTTCCCGCGACGAATCTCACTTCGCCCGTGCCGGAAAGCGCGGAGAGATTGCCGTCCGTCACGTCCGCGGCGCCGATCTCCAGAACCGCGCCCGCGGCGAGCCGCACGACGCCCGACTTCGGCGAGACGCTTTCGATCGTCTTCACCTGCACCGTGGAGCCGCCCGCAACGTCGAGCACGCCGCCGAGGCGCAGCGTCGAGCCGCGGAGATCGAGCACGCCGCCCGAAACCTTCAGGCTGCCGTTGCTCAGGTCGCCGGCGTCCTTGCTCGTGCCGTAAACCGAAATCTTCATGCCGTCGAGGGCCGTGTCGCGCGTGAGCGCGAGGTCGAGCGAGCCGCCCTTCGTCGAAGCGTCCGAAGCGGCGATCAGCTCGATCGTCTTCGAAATCAGCTCGGAGCCGTCGGACTTCACCGTCGCGCCGGCGCGGATCTGCAACGCGCCCGTCCAGCCCGCGTCATCGAGCTCCAGCTCCGTCACGCCGGTCGCGGAAACCGCGAGCGTGCCTTCGCCCGAGAGCTTGCCTCGGATCGTGCGTTCCGTGCCGCCGCTGAACCCGGCGATTTCGAGCACGCCTTCCGAGCCGACGGAAAGCGTCTGACCGGCGAAGCCGCGGTAGCTTTCGAGAGCCAGCGTGCCGCCGTTCGGATCGACCTTGATGGTCGAGCCCGCCGCCGACGTCGCGTCGAACGCCGTGTTCGAGAGCGTCCACTTGCCGGAACCGCTCTTGACGACGTCGCCCGCGGAAATCTGCGGATTGAAGACCGAGCCTTCGCCGCCGCCGAGGAGCATCAGCTTGCCCGCCGCGCCGTCCCATGCGAACGTGCCGTCGATGATCGTGCTCGCCTTCGTCGAATCGTGCGAGAAGCGCACGATCGAACCGGCGCCGCCCGTGAATTCCGCGTCGAAGGTCGCCGCGTCGCCGGCGGAGCGGCTGACGAGCGCGCCCGAGGCGTCGAGCGTCTTCGCGAATTCCAGCGTGCCGTCGGAGACGAACATCGACGTTCCCGCGGCGACGTCCGAAAGCGCGAGCGTTCCCGCGGTGACGCGCGTCTCCGCCGAAATTTCTCCGCCGACGAAGCTCACGCCCGACGATTTCTTGACGAGCAGGCCGTCGCCCTCGACCGAGCCCTTGAAAATCTTGGAGGCGACTTCCATCGTCGCGCCCTCGGCGACCGTGACCGCCGCCGTGCCCAGGTCGCCGTCCGACGTCAGCTTGAGCGTGCCGGAAGCGACTTCAATCTTGCCCGCGAAATCGGAGCTTGCGGTGTCGACGTCGAGCCTGCGCCCGTCGCCGATGTCCAGTTCGAGCGTTCCCGCGCCGGCAGCGAAGGTCGCCGCGCCCATGTCCACTTCGGAAACGTCGTCGAGCGTCGCGTTCGAAAGCTTGATGAGGAGCACGGAAGCCTCGTCCTTCGCGGAGAACGCGATCGCGCTGGAGGAAAGCGATTCCGCGCCGGACTTGTCCACCGTGAACGTTCCCGCGCCCGCCGCGACGACCTTGCCGGAGAATTTCTCGCTCAGGTCGGAAAGCACGCCCGAGTCGCCCTCGATCGTGCCCGCGCCGACGATCGGCGTCTCGATTTCCTGGTCCGCGAGCCCCGTGAAGCGCAGCGTCGCGGTTCCGCCCGCGAGCGTAATCTTGCCCGAGCCCGCCGCGCGCGCGTCGCCGGAGACGACGACCGTTCCCGCGTTGATGAAAGTGTTCCGGTGCTGCGTCGAAGCGACTTCGGCGCCGAAAACGCCGTCCGCGAGATATTTCAGCGTCAGCGTTCCCGCGAAGTCCGCGTCCGTATAGACGTCCAGTTCGGAGTCGATGCCGTCCACGCGACCCACGCCGCCGAACGTCAGCGCTCCCGCGCCGGAGACCGTCAGCGCCGTCGTGCCCTTCACGTCGCCGAGCACCGCGCCGCCGATTTCAAGCGTTCCCGCGACGTCGATCACGTTGCCCGCGCCGGAAAGCTCCAGCGCGTCCGCGACGAAATCGCCTTCGGCGACCGCCAGCGTTCCGTTTTCCAGAAGCAGCTGGCGATCCGCGTCGGAGACGTTCGCGTCGTAGTTCAGCACGCCGCCGTCGCGCGCGCCGATGATGCCCGTGAAGGCGGAAGAAATCGCGTCCGCGCCCGTGAACGTCAGCGAATTGCCCGCGCCCTCGACGACGAGCTTGCCCTCGCCGCCCGCGAGCGCGGACGCCACGTAACCGTTCCGCCCGTTGACGACGATCGCCGTGCCGATCTTCGCGTCCGCGCGCGCCACGACGATTTCGGCGCCCTCGGCGACCGAAAGCTTCGCCTGGCCGAGCGAGCCGCTGCCCGTAAAGAGAATCTTGCCTTCCGTCGCGGTCGCCGTTCCCGTGAAGGTCTGCGTGGACGCGGCCCTCACGCTCAGCGTTCCCGCGCCGAGCTTTTCGAGCGAACCCGCGCCCGAAAGGCGGCTCGTCTGCGCGCCCGCGTCCGTTTCGAACGCCAGCGTCACGCCGCCCGCCAAAGCCAGTTCGGCGTTTTCCGTGACCGAGCCGAGGAGACGCACTTCGCCTTCGCCCTTCAGGTCCAGCTTCACGTTGTTGCCGAACGCGATCCGCGAGAAGACGACGCGGGAATCGTCGCCCGTCGCCGTGACCGACGCGCCGGATTCGTTGATCTCCAGCACGCCGCTCGATTCGGAGAGCGTCGCGTCCACGACGAGCGTTGCGCCGTTGGCGAGCGTCACCGTGTTGCCCTTGAAGCTCGAGACGTCCGCGCCCACGGCCACCTGCGCGTTGGAGGCGAGGCTGAGCTTGTTGTAGGCGTTCTCCGAGCCGTTGAAGGAAATTCCCTTGCCGGAGACCTCGAGCGTTCCCGCGACCGAGAGCTTCGAGTTCACCGCCAGCGCGCTCGTGTTCGAGTTCTTCAGCGAAAGCTTCGTTCCCTCGCCGACGACGGCGAGAAGCGTGCCGTCGCCGTCGAGCGAGCCGAGCGAGCCGCCCGACGCGAGCGAAAGCGTCGAATCCGCGCTCACGACCACGTCGCCGCTCAGATTCGCCGTGCCGCCGACGTTCAGCGCGCCGCCCGCCAGCTGCAGTTCCGCGGCGGAATTGACCGTGCCCGTGATCTCGAGCGTTCCCGCGCCGAGCTTGCGTAGCACGAAATCGCCCATGTCGCCGGCGTCCACGATTCCGCCTTCAATCTTCAGCGTCGAATCCTTGTCCGCGACGGTCACAAAAAGTCCCGCGACGTTCCCGTCGGTGTCGGCGTGCCCGACCAGCGACAGATCGCCCACGATCTTCGAGACGCCGAGGACGTCTTCGCCCATCGTGTATTCGGCGACGATTGCCGTCGTCGAAACCGGCTGGTCGTTTTCATCGACCTCCTCCTCGTAGCCGCCGGCGCTGAAGTCGCCGCCGTTCTCGAAGCCCACCGTCGCGTTGTTGCCGGTGAACTCGACGAAATTCAGCGCCGAAGAATCGCCCTTGAACGTGACGCGCTTGCTCTGCGCCACGACGAGTTCCGTGTCCGCGGTCAGCGCGGCGTTCGCCTCGAAGGTCAGCGCGGAGGCGGCGGCGGTGTTCGTGATTTCGATGCGCCCGACGTCGAAGTCGATCTCGTCGGAAACGCCTTCTTCGCCGACGAGCACGCCGCCCTCGGCGATCGTCAGCTTGTCCAGCTCCGTCGCGCCGGCGATCGCGAGCGAGCCCGCGCCCGTCTTCTTCAGCGCCGTTCCCGAAAGCGCGCCGGAAAGCGTCACGCTCGAAAGACCGGTGTTCAGCACCGCGGAAGTGCCGGTCACGACGACGTCGTTGGTCAGATCATGCGTTCCCGCGTCGAAGGCGAGCGTGCCGCCGAGCGTGATCGTTCCCGCGCCGAGCGCGTTCACGTGATCCGTGCGCACGCCCGCGCCCGCGGCGATCGTCAGCCCGCCGGAATACATCGTTCCCGCGTTCTCGGATCCCGTGAAGACCACCGTCCCCGAAAGCACCGAGACCGAAGAGCCGCGCGCGGCGCCGGTCGCCTCGTCCACATAGTCCGCGATCGAGGCGCCGTCGCCGAAATTCACCGTGAAGGACGCGTTCGAGTCGTAGCCCTTGAAGACGACGCCGCCCACGCGCACCGCGCCCTCGACGTCGATCTTGTTGGTCGTCGCCGAGCCGGAGAACGCGAATTCCGCGTAGTCGTTGCTGTAGAAGGAGACGCCTTCGGTCTGCCCGTCGCGCGTCGTCTGCGCCCAGCCGGTCATGCTCTCGTCTTCCTTCCAGACCGAAGCGCCCTTCCAGATCTTCGTCCCGTAGGCGAGCACCTTGACCGCCTTGGAAGCCTCGTCCCAAACGAACTGGTAGCTGCGCGAATCGTTCGCCACCACGAATTCGTCGCCAAAGCCGACGCGCCCGTTCACCAGCTCCTGGGTGTAATCGTAATCCCGGTAAACGTCGTCCTCGGGGGAACGAGCCGTGACGGAAAACGTTCCCGCCGTCCCGACGTCGATGACGACGAACTCCGAGCCGATCGACGAATAGTCCAAATCGAAATTGCTTTCGTCGAAGGCGTCCGCGAGGCGTGTCGCCGTATTCAGCGTGAGGTGAAGATTTTTCGTGGTGATCGCCGGCGACGCACCGGTGAGGCTCATGTGCCACCCTTCTTCACTCCCGAACGTCAAGCGTCCGATCGTCGCGTTCCCGACCGTCAGGTCCGCGTCGCTCCAGACGTAAAGATATTCCGCCTGGGAATCGACAATCGTCAAGACCGCACCGTCGGAGAGGAAAAGATTGCCCGCGAATTTCGCGCCGTCCGTCAGCGTCACCGACGCGCCGGCCTCGGCGAAAAGCTGAGGAACCTCCACGGAGGCGCCGGAAACTTCGAGACTTCCGTCGACAAGCGTGTCCGCGTCGCCGATCACCAGACCGTCCTCGTCCGCAGCATAGGAAAGGTTCAGGGAGCCCTCGGTCACGGAAAGATTCTTGGACGTTTCGAAGGAGAACTCTCTGACCGCCAATTTGCCCGCGCCGGTCTTTTCGACGTCGCCGACGAGCTTGCCGACCGTCGCCGTCGTGTTTTTGCCTTCGACGTTCACGGTCGCGGAAAGGTTCGCGCCGGCGGCGGCGGCGACGTCGTAGTCGTCGTATTCGGAGTCGATCGTGAAGAGCGTGCCGTCGAAGGTCACGTTCGCGCCGCTTTCGAAATTGATTTCAGAGCCGACGCGGATCGCGCCGCCCGCGCCCGTGATCGCCGTCGCGCCCGAGAAGGTGATCTTGTCGGCGATGATTTCGCTGTAGACCGGCACCATCATGTCCCCGCCGCCGGGAGGAGGCATGTCGAGCCCCATCGTGTCGCCCGTTCTGATGGAGGTCACGGATTTCGCCACGTTCAGCGTCTTCGCTTCGAGCGAGCCGCCCGCCTCGACGGTGTCCGCGCCCGTGCTCATGCCGATCGTGAGGACGCCGCCCGTCGAAGAAAGGTTCAGCGTTTCTTCGACGAAAAGTTCGCCGCGCGCGCCGATCTCCAGATCGCCGGCGAGCGCGAGATCCGCGGCGCCGAGCGTCGTGTTCAGCTTGACCGCGTCGTCCACGACGCCGCCTTTCGCGCCGACCGTGATCTTGTTCGTCGTCCACGCCGCGGGGGCTCCGGGGTCGACCTCGATGAGCGTGCCGCCGTCGAAGACGAGTTCCTCGACGTTCTGACTGTCCGCCGAAGCGAGTTCGCCTTCCGAGAGCGTCAGCGTGAAGCCTTCGACGGAAACGCCCAGACCGAGATTCACTCTGCCCGCGCCCGTCTTCGCGAACACCGTTTCGCCGGAAAGCGAGCTCGCGCTGAAGGCAAAGGTTTCTGCCGTTCCCGCGTAAAGCTTCGCGCCTTCGCCGAGCACGACGTCGCCGTCCTTGAAGGAGCCGTGTCCGCCGAACTCGCCGGAAAGCGCCAGGTCGCCGGAAAATTCGATGCCGTCGCCGACGTGGAGCTTCGCGCCCGAGGCGACCGTCGCGTCGCCGATATCGACCGCGCCCGTGAACGTCGCCGTTCCCGAGGAGACGACGAGCGAGCCGTCGCCCGTGACGCCGCCCGCGAGCGTCGTCGTGGTCGCGACTTCGAAGGTCGCGCCGTCGGCGACCGTCACCGCGCCCGCGCCCATCGTCGCGGCGGCGAGCTTCAGCGTGCCTTCCCGGATGTCCGTCGCGCCGGAATAAACGGCGCCTCCCGTCGCGACGCCGGAAAGCGTCAGCGTTCCCGCACCCTGCTTCACGATGCCGGCGGAGACGGAAGTCCCGATTTCATTGCGCACGCCCTTGGAAATCGTCAGCGTCGCGCCCTCGCCGACCGTGACGTCCATGTCCGTCGCGAGCTGCACGAGCACGCTGATCGAAGCCGCCGCGCCGTCTTCGACGGAAATCGTCGTTCCCGCGCCGAGCTTGAGGCCGTTCGTGTTGGTGGTGCCGGAGGCGGAGGTGATCTTCGCCCCGTCGCCGAGCGAAAGCTGAACCTTGTTCAGCGTCTGCACGTCGGCGTTAAAGCCGCGCAGCGTCATCGTCGCGCCGTCTTCCAGAGAAACGCTCACCACGTCGTAACCGTCGCCGGCGCCGAAGGCGTTCCCGCCGTAAAGATAAAGTTCCGCGCCCGAGGCGACCGAAAGCTCGCCCGAGAAAATGCGGCTCACCTGGTCCGCGGAGCCGAGCTGGAGCACGCCTTCCTCGACGCGCATCTTGCCGTTGGTGAAGGCGCCCGCCCGGTCGAGATAAAGCGTTCCCGCGCCGAGCTTGCGGACGTCCGCATTGGCGGACGAAAGCGTGCTCACGCCCAAAGAGACCGTGCCGCTCGTGACGACGAAATCGACGTAGGGCGCCTCGTTGCTCGAAATCTTGTCCGCGATTGAATCCGTCGCACCGTCGAGCCAGACGATTTCAGCGCGCGCGTCCGCGGAGGTGCCGGAGAGCACGAGACCGTTCTGGATCAGGCTCGAAAGCGCACCGTCCACGAATTCGAGGCGCGCGCCGCCGGAAAGCTCGATCTTCTCCGCGTTCGTCGCGTCGGCGTGGTTCAGCGCCAGTCTTCCCGCGTTCACGTCGATCGTTTTTTCCAGGCCGGAGAGCGTCAGCGCGCCCGCGGCGTTCGCGAGCAGCGCGCCGCCGTCCACGACGACGGAGCCGACGCTCAGCTTCGTCTCCAACTGGAGCGTGCCGCGCGCGACGCGCAGCGTTTCGACCGCGAAGTCCGAAGTCGTGAGTTCCGGCGCGAGCGAGACGACGTAAGTCTGATTCGTTCCCGCGCGCACGGTGAGGCGCTTCGCCGTCGCGCCGGTGCCGATGCTGACCGCCGCCGTGTTGCCGGCGGACGAGGCGATTCTGCCGAAGAGCACTTCGCGTCTGTCGAGATTCTCGATCGTCCGTCCCTGGAAGCGGCCGTTGCTCCAGCTCTTGTCGGTAGCCGTCGCGTCCCACGCGAGCGCGAACTGCATGGATTCGTCCGCCGTGAAGTAAATCACGTCGTCGGCGAGCGAGAAGCTGCCGCCGATATTTCCAGCACCGGCAGTGTTGAGCATGTTGGTCACGATACCGCCGTCAAGCCCGTCAAGTCTGAAGATCGCGTAGCTCTGCCCCGCCTCTTCGAAGACGAGATTGGAAAGATCGAGCCCCGTGGCGGAGGTGATGGAGAAGCCGCCGGAGAGCGTGACGTTCGCGGCGTCGCCGTTGAGGGATTCGCCCTCCACGGGGTTTTCGCCCGCTTCCGCGTAGAGCACGAGCGTGGAGGTGCCCGCGAGCGTCAGCCCGTCGAGCGTTCCCGCGCGCGCGTCGAGCGTCGTTCCCGCGCCCGCGGCGGTGAGATTCAGATTGGAGATCTTCCCGTTTTCGCCGTCGAGGGAAATCTTGAACGGCGACGTCAGCGACGCCGTCGCGTCTTCGCCGAAGACGAGCGTCGCGTCGTTCACGTCGATCGTGTACGCGGACGTGCGCTGCGCGAGCGACGCGATCGAAATCTCCGCGCCGGAAGAGACGTGAATCGTCGGCGCGCTCAGCGTTCCCGCGAAGTCCGCGCGCGCTCCCGCGCCCGAAACCGAGAGCGAATCCGAGAGCGTCGTCGCCGCCGAGTTGGAGAACGCGCCGCCCGAGACGTAAAGCGTCTTCGTGTTCAGCGCGGTCGAGAACGCGACGTTCCCGCCCGTCTGCGTGACGCCTTCGGTCACGGAGAACGTGCCCGAGACGCTCAGATCCGCGTTTTCGACGGAGAGGGTCCCGCTCAGAAGCGCCGTTCCCGAAAGCTCGAGCGCGCCGCCCTTGACCGAGAGCGACTTCATCGACTGCGTGCCCGTGAGCTTCAGCGTTCCCGCGCCGGTCTTCGTGAGACCGTTCAGCGAAGAGGAAATCGTTCCGGAAAGCGTGACCGTCGAGCCCGCGTCCGTCGCCGTCGCCCTGCCGTCGGCGTTGAAATCCATCTTGGTCGTGTCGAACGTCACGTCGCCGTTGAGCCCGAAATCGCGCGAGCTCGTCCATTCGTCGACGAGCGAGCCGATCGTGCCGCCGTTCAGCGCCAGCGTCATCACCGCGGTGTCGGAAATGCCGCCTTCGCCGACGTTGATGCGCCCGCCGTTGAGCGCGACGCGGACGGCGCCGTCGTTGTCGCCGGAGTCCGCGGCGTTCAGTCCCTTATTGAAATTCGCTTCGCCGCCGCTCCCGACGAGGAGATCCGTGGTGCCGTCCTTGTTGGTGATGTAGCAGTTCTGCAGATTCAGCACGCCGTTCACGTTCACGGTCTCCGTCGCGCCCCAGTGCGCGACCTGGAAGGAACCTTCGTTCCCGCCTGTAGAATTGCTGGAGCCGGTGACCGTGAACACGGCGCCGCTCACGATGTTGAGCGTTCCCGCGGTGGCGCCGCCGGAAGTGCCGACGAACTGTCCCGTCGTCACCTTGGAATTCACGTTCAAGGTACCGCCGGTCTGCCGCAGGGATCCCAAAGCCGCTTCGCCGTCGAGCGTCAGCACTTTCGCCGTTCCGCCGTTGATGATCGAAAGGGTTTTCCCGGCGCCGGCGACGTCGCCCTTGATCGTCAGCGACGCGCCGCCCAGATTGACGACGTAATTCGTGGCGAGCTCGATTTTCTGTTTGATGACGCCGGTCGTTCCCGCGCTGCCGTTCCAGAGCGAGGATTCGCGGTCCGCCGCGGTGGAAAGCCGGATGGTCGCGCCGTCGCCGAGCGTGTAGGCGCCCCAGTTGAAGTTGCCCGTCCAGTCGAGCGTGCCGTTGAAGCCCGAGCCGACGTGCGCGGAAACGCCGTGCCCCGCCGAGGCGGACGCGTCGATCTTCACCGTGCCCGTTCCCGCGAGTTTGGTCGTCCCGGAGTCGTAAAGCGAGGTGCGCGCGCCGAAATCGACGGTCACGCCTTCGCCGATCGTGAGCGTCTTGCCTTCGTCGATCGTGAGCCAGCCGTCATTCTTCGCGTCGAGCCTCACGGTTTCGCCTTCGCGCGTCGTGAAGGTCGTGTTCTCGGCGACGACGATCTGCCCCGCGCCGAGGTTTCCGACGAGCGTGATTTCCGCGCCGGCGGAAGAGAACGTCACGTAGTCGCCGAAAAGATAGTTCGCCGGTTCCTGCGTTTCGCGGTTGATCCAATTGCCGCCGCGGATTTCCCAGACGCCGTCCCCGCCCGCCCAAGAGAGATAGGCGAGCTGCGAATCGAAGTCGAGCACGAGCGTGTCGTTGACGACGCGGAAGGCGGCGCTCCCGCGCGTCAGCTCGGTTCCTCCGACGCGGATATTGCTCAGATCGAGGCTCGAAACGTCGCCGAAGTCCGAAACGCCGCCGAGCAGCTTCAGCCCGTTCGCGCTGGAAAGCGATTCGAAGCTGAAGATCGTTCCCGCGCCGAGCGTCACCGTGCCGTCGCCGACGAACGAAGTGGAGGCGGAATCCGTGCCGACGCTTTCGAAGCCGAAGGACGCGCCCGAAAAGTCCGCAGTCGCGCCGGAAGCGACGGTGATCGTCCCGAAGTTTTCGATGCTGCCGATGAACGTCGTCGTTCCCGCGGAAACCGACAGCGTGTTGTTTTCGATCAGGGAATTGTTGCCGACGAGAGCGGAGGAAACCACGTAGCTCGCGCCGCCGCGGAAATCGACGTAGCGCGCGCTGATTTCCGAGTTGTCGACACCGAGAGCGGAAACGCCCACGTTCGCGCTGCCCGTGTAGTTGTAGCGCACGACGGAGGTCGAAACGATTTTGCCCGAGCCGGAAACGTTGTGCACGACGCCGTCCGCGCCCGCGGTCGCCGAAGCGGCGTAAGCCGTTCCCGCGCCGGCGGCGTTGTTCGAAACCGCGCCGCCGAACTGGAGAATGCCGGTTAAGGTGTTGTAGGCGTTGACGTCATTCGCGGCGAAGCCCGCGACGGGACGCGAAAAATTTCCCGTGAACGCGGTCAGATCGCCCGTGAAGATGAAGTCTTCCCCCTTGGCGGGATTGTTGTTCGCGTTGACGGAGAAATCTCCGTCCCCGGAGACGGAGCCGCTGAAGAACGTGTACGACACCCCGGCGCCGTTGTTGATGTTCAGACCGCCGCCGGTCAGAACGACGTTGCCGGCGAAGGTGCCGCCGTTGTTCCAGCCCGGCAGGTAGCCGGTGACGTTGTCGAAAGTGAAATTGTCGCCCGCGGCGGCGACGACGCCCGCCGTGTTGACTTCGCCGTTGATCATCGCGCCGGAAGCCCCGTCGGAAGCGACCTTGTTGCCGCCGGTTTCTTTAATCGCGCCGTTCGCGACGGTGTAATCTGCCGCGAAAGCGGATGCGGTCATGGCGGCGGCGGCAAAAAGCGTCGTTAAGAAAAACTTGGAAGTCTTCATAAAAGGAAATGGGCTTATGGGTGGATTGTAATTGCAAGGAGTGCTGCGCGGACAGTCCGGGCAGTTTCCCGAAAGCATGAGCGCTCGGCGTTCCCGCCGCAACAAAATTCTGTTCAGGAGAAAGGGCGCGCGTCCGCCGTCGCGTTCCCGCGAATCACCAAGGAAAAGGTTAAGAAAAGGTTAAAGGTTAAAGGTTAAAGCTTAAAAGGAAAGTTTGCGCGGGCGGTTTCCGAAAAGCGGCAGGAATGTCGCTTCTCCCCTTTAAAGCTTTCTTTAACTTCCTTTGACTTTGCGGTCTTTCTTTGCGCCTTGGCGTCTTGGCGGGAAATTTCTGCGGGCGGATTCCGAAAAGCGGCAGGAATGCCGCTTCCCCCCCTTTAAAGCTTTCTTTAACTTCCTTTGACTTTGCGGTCTTTCTTCGCGTTCTTTGTGTTTGAAAATTCGCCTTCGCGGTTCAGTCGGCGAAGCGGGGTTCGACCTTGAAGGCGACCTTGAGCTTGCGGCGGATTTCCTTTTCGAGCTGCTCCCAGCTGCGGCCGTCGAGGAGCGCCGCCGTCGCGCTTTCGGCGTTCCCGCCGCTCTGAATTTCGGCGATGAACTTCTTGACGCGGGCGGCGTCGCGCTTCCCGTCGAGGTGGAAGAAATAATACACGAGCAGCGCGGAGACGCCGTAGCCGATCTGCGTCGCGTCCGCGCCCGTTCCCGCGCCGCCGAAGCCGTCGCCGATGAAGGAGCCGCGGTGGTTCATGAAGTTTTCGAGCGACATGCCGACTTCCGGGCGCCCGCCGATGCCGCGGCCGCCGTCGCCTTTTTCCCCGTAGCCGGCGACGAATTTGCCGATGACGTTCTTGTTCCCGCCGAAGCGCACCTGCCCGTTGCCGTCGTAGGAAAGCCCGACGTATTCGGCGAGTCCTTCGCAGAACCAGGTCGGGTAGGCGTTCCCGCCGATCGTCATGTGGTGCGTGATCTCGTGGGAAAGCGTCTTCGCGTCCACGCGTCTGCCGCCTTTGAAATAGCGGTTGCCGCGCTTTTCGAGGCCGAGCGACGGGAACGGCACGAGCACCTTGCCGCGGTCCAGCCCGCTGCCGTAGCCGATGAAGACGCCCGCCGAGCCTTTCATGCCGCCGGCGGCGAGATACTGGTCGTAAGTCTCGAACAGGTACGCGTTGAATTTGCCTTTTTCGCAGACCTGGTGGTGATTGCAGGGAGAATTGATCGGCAGCGCGAGATTCGCCGCGTAGGTGCCTTCGAAGATGCGCGCGATCTCGCGGATCGCCGAAAGCGCGACGGGCGCGTTCGCCGTGAAGCGGAAGTGCTGCGTCTCGTAAACCCACGCGTCCGGGCCGTTGCGGACGACGCGCGCGGGCAGCATGTCGGCGATGCGCGAAACGGACGGCCACGCCGCGGAAAAATTTTCGCCGGGCAGGTTTTCGGGCTCGGCCTCGCCGAGGTCGGAGACTTCCGCGTCCGCCGCCGCGGGAGCGGGCTTCTTCGCGGAAGACTTCGCGGCGGTGCCTTTCGCGGGAACGGCCCTCGAGGCGCGCGCCTGCGCGAACGCCTCCGTCGGGAACGCGGACGCCGCGAGCGCGACCGCGCACAGCGCGAGAAAAATGCGGGAAACAGCGAGCATGCGGCGAAGCTTAGAGATTCGGGCGCGGGGGTTAAAGGAAAAAGGGAGGAAAGGAAAGGTGACGAGAGCAGTGAATAATGGATAGTGAATAATGGATAATGGATAATGGATGACGCCTTGCGTTCGGCTTCCGCCGAAAGGATTTTCGAAAAAGCTCTTCGCGGAGCGAAACGCAATCAACTTCATAACCTCATAACCTCGCGCGCTTCGCGCCGCGCCGCGCGCGAAGCGCGCATTGACGCGGGAACGCAAAAAAGGCAGACTTGCGCGAAATACATTTTCAACGATCATGGCAGTGGAACTCAAAGATACGCTCAATCTCCCCGTGACGGATTTCCCCATGCGGGCGAACCTCACCGCGCGCGAACCCAAACGCATCGCGTTTTGGGAAGAAACCGGACTCTACGCGCGCCTGCAGAGCAAGAACGCGGGAACGGGAAAAACCTTCGTGCTCCACGACGGCCCGCCCTTCACCAACGGCGACGTCCACATCGGCACCGCGCTCAACAAGCTCCTCAAGGACATCATCATGCGCTACAAGACGATGCGCGGCTACCGCGTGCCCTACGTTCCCGGCTGGGACTGCCACGGGCTGCCCATCGAGCACAAGGTGATGAAGGAGCTCCACGCCAAGGAAAAGACGCTCACGCCGCTCGAAATCCGCAGGGCGTGCGCGGAGTTCTCCGAGAGCTTCATCGAAAAGCAGCGCCGGCAGTTCCGCCGCCTCGGCATCCTCGCCGACTGGGCTGCGGAATACAAGACGAAGAATCCCGCCTACGAGGCCGACATCGTGCGCACCTTCGCGAACATGGTCGCGCACGGGCTCGTTTACCGCAGCAAGAAGCCCGTCTATTGGTCGATCCCGTGCAAGACGGCGCTCGCCGAGGCCGAAATCGAATACAAGAACCACACGTCCACGTCCATCTGGGTCGCGTTCGAGCAGATCGACGCGCCCGCGCGCAACTTCGTGATCTGGACGACGACGCCGTGGACCATTCCCGCGAACATGGCGGTCGCCGTGCATCCGGAATTTGAATACGTCGAAGTCTCTCACGGCGGGAAGCTCTACGTCGTCGCCGCCGCGCTCGCGGAAAAATTCGTCGCCGACTGCGGTCTCGAAGGCGCGACGTTCGGCGCGAAATTCCTCGGAAAGACGCTCGAAGGCGTCAGGACGAAACACCCGATCTGCAACCGCGTTTCGCCCGTCGTCTGCGCCGACTACATCACGACGGACGCGGGAACGGGCTGCGTCCACACCGCCGGCGGCCACGGGCTCGAGGACTATCAGACCTGCCTCCGCTACGGCATCGAAATCTACTGCCCCGTGAACGACGACGGCGTTTACGTGAACGACGGCCGCGTTCCCGCGCCGCTCGTCGGCGTCTCCGTGCTCGACGTGAACGGCAAATGCCCGGCGAACGTCGAGGTGCTCAAGCTCCTCGAAGCGTCCGGCAAGCTGCTGAAGACTTCCAGAATCGAGCACCAGTATCCGCACTGCTGGCGCTCGAAGACGCCCGTCATCTTCCGCGCGATGGACCAGTGGTTCGTCGCGCTCGACAAGAACGGCATGCGCGCGAAGGCGCTCGAGCAGATCGGCGGCGTCGCGTGGGTGCCCGCGAGCGGCGAAAACCGCATCCGCGCCGCCGTCGAAGGCCGCCCGGACTGGTGCATTTCGCGCCAGCGCTCGTGGGGCGTGCCGATTCCCGTGTTCTACGACGCGGACACGCGCGAGGCGTTCCTCGACGCGGGCGTCATCCGCGCGCTCGCGGACAAGATCGCCGTCGCGGGAACGGACATCTGGTTCGAAAAGACGCCGGCGGAACTGCTCGCGGGCGTGGACGTTCCCGCGTCCTGGCCCGCGCCGGAAAAGCTCGTCAAGGGCACGGACACGCTCGACGTGTGGATCGACTCCGGCTCGTCCAACGCCGCCGTCCTGAAGCGCAATCCCGAACTCGCGTTCCCGGCGGACCTCTACCTCGAAGGCTCCGACCAGCACCGCGGCTGGTTCCAGTCGTCGCTGTGGACGAGCGTCATCAATTTCGGCAGCGCGCCCTACAAGAAAGTCATCACGCACGGCTTCGTGGTGAACGAAGGCACGCGCCAGAAAATCTCCAAGTCCGACGGCAAGCCGCAGACCGCCGACGGCTACGTCTCCAAATACGGCGCGGACATCGTGCGCCTCTGGATCGCGTCGGAGAACTACCAGAACGACATTCCGCTCTCGGACAAGATTCTCGACGCCACGGCGACGCAGTACCGCAACATCCGCAACACGATCCGCTACCAGCTTTCGAACCTCTACGACTTCGATCCCGCGAAGGACGCCGTGCCCTTCGCCGAGCTGACGCTGATCGACAAATGGGCGCTCACGAAGCTCTTCCAGCTCCACGCGACCGTCACGACCTGCTTCGAAAACTGCGAGTTCCACAAGGCCTACGCCGCGATCGACGCGTTCACCGTCGAGACGCTTTCGGCGACCTATCACAACATTCTCAAGGACCGCCTTTACACCTACGCCGCGAACTCGCGCGAGCGCCGCTCGTCGCAGACCGCGATCCACACGATCTTCACGACGTATCTGAAAATGCTCGCGCCGATGCTCCCGTTCACGACGGACGAGGCGTGGGGCTTCTTCACCGAGAAGAACGAATACGCGCGCGAATCGATTCTGCTGCAGGACTGGCCGGAATACCGCCCGGACTGCGTCTTCGTCGAGGAAGCCGCGGAGTTCGACGCGCTGCTCAAGGTGCTCGACGACGTCAACCTGAAGCTCGACGCGCTCCGCTCCGCGAAGGTGATCGGGCAGTCGCTCGAGGCGGTCGTCACGCTTTCCTGCGACGCGGAATCGCCGCTCTGGGCGCTTCTGAAGAAGCATGAATCCGCGCTCGCGGAGACGTTCATCGTCTCGGAAGTCCGCCTCGTCGCGGCTTCCGCGGGCGCGCCGCTCTCGGTCGAGGCGGTCAAGGCGGAAACGCTCGGCTACGTGCGCTGCCCGCGCTCGTGGCGCTGGGTTCCGGAGCTCGCGGACGCGGGCGCGTTCGGCAAAGTCTCCGCGCGCTGCCTCGACGCCCTCAAGGAAAAATTTCCGCAGGAATTTTAAGCGGAACGACGCACGGAGACCGCCCGGATGACGACGGAAAGCCACGCAGACGAAACCGCTCCCGCCGCGGGAACGCGCGCGACCTTCGGCAGCAAGCTCGGCATTCTCGCCGCCACGGCGGGCTCCGCCGTCGGGCTGGGCAACGTCTGGCGTTTCCCGAGCGAAACGGCGAACGGCGGCGGCGCGGTCTTCGTGCTGATTTACCTCGCGTGCGTGTGCTTCTTCGGGCTTCCCGTCGTGCTCGCGGAATTCATTCTCGGCCGCGCGGGCAAGGCGAACCCGGCGGGCGCCTACCGCAATCTCGCGCCCGGCAAACCGTTCCACTATTTCGGCGTCTTCGCGGTGGCGGCGGCAGTGCTCATCCTCGGCTTCTACATGGTCGTCGCGGGCTGGACGTTCGAATACTTCCGGCTCGCCGCCGCGGGAACGCTCGCGGAGACGACGGATTTCGCCGGCGTCTTCAAGAGCCTCAGCGACGACGTCTGGCGGCAGTTCCTCTGGCTCGCGGTCGCGGTCGCGGCGACGGCGTCCATCGTCGGCTGCGGCGTCAAGAAAGGCATCGAATTCGCGAGCAAGCTGATGATGCCCCTGCTCTTTCTGCTGCTGCTCGTGATGTGCGCGCGCGCCGTCACGCTGCCGGGCTCGGGCGCGGGAATCGCCTATCTCTTCAGTCCGGACTTTTCGAAGCTTTCCTCCTCCGTGTTCATTTCCGCGCTCGGGCAGTCGTTCTTCTCGCTCTCGCTCGGCATGGGCTGCCTGATCACCTACGCGTCGTATTTCGGCCCGGACGTGCGGCTCGGCAAGACCGCCGGGCAGCTCGCCGTCACGGACACGCTCGTCGCCGTGCTCGCCGGAATCACGATTTTCGGCACGGCGTTTTCCGTCGGCGGGAACGCGGGCGACGTCGCCGACGCGCTCGCCCACGGCGGGCCGGGACTGATCTTCGTCACGCTGCCGCAGCTTTTCCAGACGCTCCCGCTCGGGCAGCTCTGGGCGACGGCGTTCTTCCTGCTGCTGATTCTCGCCACGGTCACCTCGGCGATTTCCATTTACGAAATCGCGACGGCGTTCCTGCACGAGGAATTCCGGCTTTCCCGCGTCGCGGCGGTCGTCGCGCTTTCGGCGCTGACGCTCGTCTTCGGCTTCTTTTCCGCCGCCTCGCTCGGGAGCGTTCCCGCCGACGGCGAAAGCGCGGGCTCGCTCGCGGGAACGCTCACGCTCGGCGGCAAAACGTTTTTCGACTGGCTCGACACGCTGACCGCGAAATGGATGATGCCGCTGGGCGGGCTTTTCGTCTCGTGGTTCGTCGGCTGGCATCTCGACCGCAAGCTCGTCCACGCCCAGCTCAGCAACAACGACGCGTTCGTGATCCGCTTCTTCCGCACGTATATTTTCCTGCTCCGCTTCGTCGCTCCCGCCGGCATCGCGACGATCTTCCTCGCCCAGCTCCTCGCCTCCTGAGCCGCCCGCGGAAATCTCCCCGCCAAGACGCCGAGGCGCGAAGAAAAACCGCGAAGTCAAAGAAAGTTTTTTTAGAGGGGAAGCGACATGGCTCCACGCTTCGCTTACTTGTCGCTTTTCGGAATCCGCCCGCAAAAACTTCCCTTTAAGCTTTTTCCGCGCCCCGACGGGGCGAAACAATCGTAACCCCATGCGCGCGGCGGAGCGTGCGCTTGGGGCAAATTCTGCACATGCGCCGCGCCTGAAAGGCGCAACTGTCCGAAGCGTTCGGCGTTCCCGCGGGCAGTTGCGCTTTTCAAGCGCATGTTCTTTTTGCGGACGCTGCCCCAAGCGGCGTCGCCGCATGGGGTTATTTTTGTTCCGCATTTCATGCGGGAACGCACGTTTGGGGGCGAAGACATTCTTGTCGCTTTTCGGAATCCGCCCACAAAAACTTCCCTTTAAGCTTTAATCCTTAAGCTTTCTTCCCCCGTTTCGGCGAGGTTCCGTGAAGATTTCCGCGCCTTTCCGTGGTCAATCCGAACAAAAAAACGGACGGACACGACCGGGAAAATTCCGGCATCCGTGTCCGTCCGTGTTTATCTGTGGTTTTCTCCCGCTCAGTAGCGGTAGCGGAAACCGAGGTTCGCGCGGTGCGCGACTTCCGATTCCGTGCCGAGACGCAGCTCGTAGTTCAGGAAGACGCTCGCCTTGTCCGTGAGGTCGAACGAAACGCTCGGCGCGAGCGAGAACGTCGTCTCCGAAAGCGCGCGCGCGTCCGTCGAGAACTTGCTGTCCGAAATCCACGAATCGATTTCGACTTCGTCGTCGAGGAACTCGTGAATCAGCGAGAAGTCCAGCCCGACGCGGGCTCCGTGCCCGTCGATCTCGAAGGCGTAATTCAGCTTCGCGCCGACGCTCGCCTCCAGGCTGAACGCGTTGAACGAATCCGTCGCGAGCGCGGAGCCCGAGCCCTTTTCCTCGAACTTGTCCGTGCGGTAGTACGAGAACGCGATTCCCGCGTGCGGGAGCAGGTCGAGGCGCGAAGTCTCGCCCCACGCCGCCAGCGCGTAGGCACCGACGAGATCCGCGAACATGCCGCCGTGCCAGGCGTCCGTGTCGCCCTTGTTCGTGCCGACGAGCGTGTTGCGCTTCGTGTCGAACTTCGCGTAGCCGACCTGCGCGCCGACGTTCAGCGCGAGATAGTCGTTGAGCAGGAAGCCCGCGAACGCGGTCGCGCGGACGTTGTCGGAATCGATTTTGCCGCCGCCGTCGTGCAGCTTCGCCTTGCCGCGGTCGTAAGCGAGCGCGACGCCCGCCGTCACGTCCTTGTTGAACTTGACGTCCGCGCCGACGAGCGCGCCGTAGGTATTGTAGTCGAACGTCGCCGCATCGGAGCCGCTGCCGTTGTCCACGGTCGAGCCCTGCGCCTGCGCGAAGAACTCGACGTCCTGCGCGTAAACCCAGATCGCGCTCGACGCGTCGTAGAGGCGCTGTTCGAGGCGGCCGGAAAGCGAGCTCGCGTCCGCGGAGAAGCCCGCGTGCGGCATCGTCACCATCGACGCGAAACCGAGCGGCGAAAGCTTCGTGATCTCGTCGCCGAGGGCGCCGAGCGAAGTCCTGTTCAGCGCGTCCGCGATCGCGTATTCCTCGGCGGAAAGCGCGTCGGAAAGATAGCCGCCTTCCGGGCGCGCCCAGACGCTGAGGATGTCGAGCAGCGAGTCGAGCCCGTCGTGGTAATCCGCGGGAACGTCGCGGAAATCCCTCTGCGCGACGTAAACCTTCAGATTGCCGTTCGCGAGCTCGCCCTTGTCGACGTAAAGCACGTCGTTGCCCTCGCCGAGGCGGAACTGATTGCGGCGGATTTCGCTCGCCGTTCCCGTGCCGACGTATTCGAAGATCGAAAGCGCTTCGCCGCGAAGCGTCTGGTCCTGCGCGATTTCGAGATCGAGCGTGCCGGTGATGTCCACCGCGCCCGTGTAGCGCAACGCCTCGCCCGCGGAAATGTTCAGCTTGTATTTCGAACCGGAAGCGAACGTGACGCTCGCCGACTCGGCGGTCAGCGTCGCGCCGCCCTGCAACGTCGCGCCGGAATTCACCGTGATGCGGGACGTCGCCAAAGTCGTTCCCGCGCCGAACGCGAGCGTTCCCGCGGAAACGGTCGTCGCGCCCGTGTAGGTCTGCTCGGCGGCGGAAAGCGTCAGCGTTCCCGCGCCCGTCTTTTCAAAGTTTCCGGTTCCAGAAATCGTCTTGCGGTAGATCGCGCCGCTTTCGGCGACCGCGCCCGTGTCGAGCGTCAGCGTGCCGCCGGCGTTCGTCGCGAGCTCCACGTTTTCGCGCGTGAAATCGACGGGAGCGGATTCCGTTTCCGCCGCCGCGAGAATCGAGCGCAGCGACGCCGTTTCCGGCTCAAGCGCGAGCGTCAGATCCTTGCCGGCGAGATTGGAAATCACGAGGCTCACGTTTTCCGCCGACGCGCCGTCCTGATAAGTGACGTTTTCGACGAGCCCGTCGAGCGCGGAGAACGCCGTTCCCGTGCCCGCCGTGTAAGCGCGCGCACCCGAGAAAGAGATTCCGACTTTGGAATTTTCTCCGGAGACCTTGACCTCGCCCGTGTAGCTGTCGCCGACGCCGACTTCGCCGACGAGCGAGAGCGTCGCGCCGTTCGCGAGCGTCACGCCGAGGACGTTGCCCAACGCCACGCCGACGTTCGCGCCGGAGCCGACCGCAATCGAGCCGATGTTCGTCAGCGTCGCGCCCGAAACGTCGAGCAGACCCATGCCGCCGACGTTCAACGTCGTTCCCGCCGCGCCGGCTTCGAGCGTTCCCGTGAAGGCGACGGCGCGGTTCGGATTGACCGAAATCTCGGTCTCGTTCGTCGTGAACTTCACCGTTCCCGTGCGCGCTTCCGGATTCCCGCTCTCAATTCCCCCGATGGAGGTGACGTCGCCCGCGAGCTCAAGCGTCACGTCCGCGCCGAGGCGGAACGTTCCCGTGAACGCGGCGATCGAGGCCGCGTCCGCCGTGACGCGCGTCGGAGCCAAAGCCGAACCGAAGACAAAGGTTCCTTCTCCGGAAAGTCCATCTTCGACGGCGCCGAGATCCGTTGCCGTCGCGGGGGTGATTTCAAGCGTCGCGCCCGAAGCGATGTGAATCGAATTCGGAGCGTAAGCGGAAACCGCGGCGCCGTTGAACTTCAGCGTTCCCGCGGCGACCTTGAGGTCGACGTCCGCCAGATTGATGTCGTCCGGATTCGCGACGGTGAAATTCGCCGTTCCCGCGCCCGTCTTTTCGAGCGTCGGGGTCGTGAGGTCGGGATCCGCCTCGACTTCAAGACTGAAGCCGAGATTCTTTTCGCCTTCCGCGACGTCGATCACGAGCGAGCCTTCGGCAAGTTTGATCGCGCCCGAGAACGCCATGTCCTTGAGCGTCAGCGTTCCCGTGCCCGTCTTCTCGATTGTTCCCGTTCCGGAAAGTGTTCCGTTGAAGACGTTGTTTTCCGTCTCGCCCGCGTCGATGTCGAGCAAGAGCGTGCCGTCCACCACGAAGTCCGTGCCCGCGGCGGTCGTGATCTTGTTGAAGGCGTAGGCCGAATTGTCGCCGAGCTTGAGCGCGCCGGCGGAGAGCTTCAGTTCCTCCACGGTCCAGGAACCGGACGCCGAGGAATTGCGGTCGAGCACGAGCATTCCCGCGCCCGTCTTTTCGAAAGTCGTTCCCGTCTCGCCGGCGACGAGCCCGTTGAACGTGTATTCGCGGTCCGCGGCGACGTCGAAGACGAGCGTCGCGTCCTTGCCGAGCACCGCCGTGAAGAACTCGCCCTGCGTTCCGCGGAAAACGCCGTTTTCCTTGAAGTTCAGGCGCATCGTTCCCGCGGCGACCTTGAGGTCGAAGGAATTCGCGACGTCGCCGAGCGCGTCGCCGTTCGTGACGACGAGCGTTCCCGCGCCGTTTTTCGTGAAATACGACTTCGCGTCGCCGTCGGAGGCACCGCCTCGAATGTTTCCGTCAAAGGAAAGCGTGTGTTCCGCGTCCGCGACGTTCAGCGCGAATTCCGTGCCTTTGTTCAGCCAGACGGTCACGCTTTCGGCGAAGCTTTCGCGGTCGGAGACGTTCACGACGAGCGCACCCTTGCCGACGACGATTTCGCCCGTGAAGTCGAGCTCGGCTTCAACTTTTTTGCCGAGCGCGGAATCGACGACGAGCGTTCCCTCGCCGTCCTTCAGAATCGTTCCCGAGCCGTAAATCACGCCGCCTTCCGCGATCTTGAAGACGTTGTGCGCTTCGCGCGCGGCGGCGTTTTCTTCCTCGGTCCTAGTCGGATCGTCCGCGTATTCGCCGGCGGAGACGACGGTCAGCAGGCCGTCGGAACCGACCTGGATCGCGCTCGTGTTCGGCACCGCGTCCCAATCGACGCGCAGCTCGCCGCCCTCGACGATCGTCGCGCCCGTGTACGTGTTCACGCCGGTGAGGCGCAACGTCTCCGTGCCGATCTTCTTCAGCGAAACCGCGCCGGTCAGCGTTCCCGCGAAGCCGGGCAGCTCGCCCTCTTCATAGGAAAGACCGATGACTTTTTCGAATTCCGCGTATTTTTCGGCGGACGTCGCCGCGGCGCGGATCGCCTCGGTCGGCAGCCCGTAAATTTCCGAAAGAATCTGGAGGTTGGCGTCCGTGAGGCGGAACTTGTAGTCGTCCGTGAACAGCGAAATGAAGTCGTAGAAGGTCTCGGGAACGCCGCCCGCCAGATCCATGTATTTGACGACGTTGGCGTCGAGCAACTGGCGATAGCCCGCGCGCGTGAGCGTGAGCTGCCCGGTGGAGGCGTCGGAAACGAAGAGAGACTTTCCTTTGTCGGAATTATACGTTTCCGCGAAGGAGAGCAGGTCTTCGAGCTCGCGGGAAGTCCAGCCCGCGGGAGCGGCCGCCACGAACGCTCGGACGTCGGCGAGATTCAGCAGCTTGTCGAACACGCCTTTCATCGAATCGCCCGCGGTGATGCCGGCGCTGACCCAGCGCGCGTTCTCCAGCTGCGCGATCCAGGCGTCGGACGTCGAGATTTCGGAGAAGGTCTCCGCGTCGATCGTCGCGTAAATGTGCGCGAAGACGTTGGCGAATTTCGCCGGATCCTTCAAGTAGGCGAGCGTGTGCTCCACGGTGAACGGCTCCGTCGTTCCCTCTTCGTTCATGTGCGCGGGACGCACGGAACCGAGCGCATTGACGACGGACGCGCTTCGGGAACTTGAGAAGCCGACGATGCCGTCCAGCTCCAGCCCGTCGGGAGAATTCACGTAGGCGCTCCTGTCCGCCGTCGCGAAATAATACGCGTCGTAAAGAATGCGGGAACCGCCGCCGTCGTAGTAGCGATTGATTGCCGCCGTCAGCTTGCCCAAATCGTCCTGGGTCATGCCGACGGTCAGCGTGCTGTTGTTTTCGATTTTGACCACGGAACTCTCTCCGCCGACGAGGGACGAGAAGGTCTGATTCTTGTCGGAGCGGACGACCGCGCCGTTCAGCACCACGACGCCCGAAGACGCGCGAATCGCGCCCTCGTCTCCGAGCGCGAGCGTCCCGGTCATCCCCACCGTCGCGAGCGTGTGCGAGGACGTCGAGATGCTGAGCCCGGTCGTTCCCGCCTTGACGAGCGAACCGGCGCCGTCAATCACGCCGTTAAAATTGACCTGTCCCGCCAGCACCGCCACGGAATCGTAGTTCTTGCCGTCGAAAATGAGCTGAGAATTTTCGTCGGTCGCCGTCAGCGAAGGCAGAATCTGGTAGGAGATGACGTGAAGGCGTCCCGCCACGATCTTGTCCGAGCCTTCTTCAAGCGTGATCTTCGACGCGTTGGCGAAAGAGGCGTCCAGCTCGTCGTTCCCGAAGTTGCCGAGCGTAAGCGTCATGCCCTTGTTCACGGTGACGGTGCCGGTGAAGTCGTCCTGCGCCTGCAGGATCTGCACGTCGCCGGCGGCGGATTTGTAATCCTGTTCGCTGGAGCCTTCTCCGAAAGCAAAACGCCCGCTGTTGAGCGGCTGAGCATCCACGACGAACTCACGGTCGTCGTTGAGAAGCCCGCCGTGCAGCGTCCCGTCCTCGTCCGTATAAATGGAATTGCGCGCGAAGACGATGTCCGAAACGCCTTCGAGGCGGGCGCTCATCGTCACGACGTCGTTCGCGATGACGACGAGCTTGCCGCCCGAGCCGACGTACACGCGGCCGGAGCCGAGCGATTCCGGGTCCGACATCCACGTGCCTTCGTAGATGAAGAGACGATTGATGGACGCCTTCGGCTGGTCGGCGCTGCAGAGATTCGCAAAAGTTCCCTTGCCGGTCTTGATGACGTAGCCGTCATTGGCGGCGGAATTGTCCAAAATCGTCGTCTCGTCCGTGGTGTAGAAACGTCCGGCGAAATAGCCGTCGCGGTTTTCGGACTGATTGACGATCAGCGCTCCGTTCGTTCTGACGACGACGGACGACCCCTCCGCGTTCGAAACGATGCGGTAATTGCCCGTCGTAAGCTCACCTCGCGAAATCTCGTAATAACCGCGGTTCGCGGCTTCGTCCTCGATCGTCTGCCGCTCGATGAAAAGCGACTGAAGGTTGTTGAGAATCTGCGTGCCCTGAACAGTCACGCGCCCCGCTCTGGACGTCCAAGAGGTCCCGATGTAGTATCCGATGTTTTCCCAAAGCGACGCGTCGATCTGCCCGTGTCCGCCGCCGCTGGAAAGAGCGGCGGAAAGCTGCACGGCAGTGGCGGTCTCCAGAACGTTGTCCACGACGAACTGCCCCGTCGAGTCTGTTCCCAAAGTGGTGTTGCAGAGCAGGAAGACGTCGGCGATGGGCGTGGCGCTCAGAGAGTCCTCCTCGCCTTCCCCCGCCTCCGTCCGCCGATGACCGGCGAGCCCGTAAGCCGCGTCGAGCGTGTGCACGTAATTCAGGACGGAAGTCCTGCTGCTCACGTTCAGCGTCAGCGACGCCGTCGCGGACGCGGCGTCCTCGGCGTCGATTCTGTTCGTGAAGAATTCGGCGCGATTGGTGATGGAGACGTCTCCTCCCCTCCCGTTCGACGAGATGAAATAAACGCGTCCCGTGCCGGAGAGCTTGCCGATGGTCGCCTTTCCGTCCCAGCCGTAATCATTAGCCGCGCGATCCGTGCTGATGACGATGCGCGAAGTCGAGGCGGCGTCGGTTCCGAGCTCGATCGTCGTGTTGACGTCCGCCTTGACGTTGTTCAGGAAGTTCAGGCGACGGATTCCTTCCGCGCCCGAGGCGGGACCGGTGTCCTCGTCTCCGAGTTCGAACGCTTCCGAAAGCAGGTTTTTCGGCGCGGACGCGAAGCTCAGCGTCGCGGTGTCCTTCAGGTTGAGATTGGAAACGCCCACGTAGCCGACCTCGAGAGCAAACGGCTGCACGTTCGCCGAGGCCGAAAGCTCCGGCTGCGGCTGTTTATAGGCAACGTATTGCGAAAGGTATCCTGCGACGACGAGCTTCGCGTTTTCTGAGATCGTCAGCGTGCCGGAAAACGCGGTTTTGTTCGTGTCCACGTTCCCGTCCGTCGTGATGCCCACCAGAGAGGAGGTGAAGCCCTGCTCGTACTCCCCGTGAACCTGCCCGTGCGTCGTCTGGAAAGACGCGGAATAATAGGAGATGTCGGAAAACCCTTTGTACTCGAGCGTTCCGCTTCCCGCAATCTCGATTTCGCCGCCGGACTCGCGGATGTCGTAATAGCCGGAACCGTAATTATAATCGTCGCCGAGCGAGGTCGCTTCGTCGCCTTCGCTCGTCTTCGAGCTCGAGCCGAGGAAGCGCCCGTAAAACGTCCGCGTGTCCGAGAGATTCAGCTTCAGCACGCCGTCCGACGAGACGTAGTAGTCTTCCGTCAGCGAAGACGTCACGTCGATCGCCGTCGAGCCGGTCACGTTGACGACCGCCCCGGCGGGAACGGCGCAGAAGCCGCTCAGCAGCGCGGCGGCGGAAAAAAGAATGGTCTTGGAAATTTTCATGGGATTTCAGTCTTTCCGGGAAAAATTAGAACGTGTGGCGGAAGCCCGCGTTGAAGTTGTGGCTCAGCTGTTCGTCCGTGCCGTATTCGAGCACGTAGCCGAATTGGAGCGAATTGCGCTCCGACAAATCGATCGTCAGCGACGGCGCGAGGGAGAAGGTGTCCGCGGCGCCGATCGTTCCCGTGGCGCGGAACTTCGAGTCCGCGACCCGGCGGAAGGACGCGTCCACGTCCGCCTCGTCGTCGAGGAATTCGTGCGCGTAGGCGGCGCCGAGAGAAAGGCGCGCCTCCCAGTCGCCGAGCTGGAACTGCCAGTCGAAGACGACGCCGAGGCGCCCGACGAGGCTGTTCGCGTCGAAGGAATCGACGTCGAGCCCGGCGACGCCGTTCTCGTCGAACGATCCGACGCGGGAATAGAGGTATTCCAAGCCGACGTAAGGCGTGGCGAGCAGGCGGGACCGCTTGCCCTTGGAGAGCTCGATGCCCTTGCCGAAGTTCGCGAACGCGCCGACGTTCCAGCCGTCCGCGTCGCCGTCCGCCTTGCCGACGAGCGTGCTGCGGTCGGTCTCGAAGCGGTTCACGCCGACCTGAGCGCCCGCGTCGGCGAAGAAGGTGCCGTCGCCGAGCAGCGAGCTGAAGAACGCGGTCGCGCGCAGCCCGTCGGAGCGGATTTTGCCGCCTCCGCCGTGGAGCGTGGCGCTGCCGTAGTCGTAGCCGACCGCGACGCCGTAGAGCGAATAATCGTCCGGCTTCACGTCCGCGCCGACGAGCACGCCGTAGGTATTGAAGTCGAAGTTCGCGCCGTCGGCCTCCTTCGAGCCGTCGCGCAGCGTGGACTGCGCGCGGGCGAAGAATTCCGCGCCGTTGTCGTAAATTTCGTTGGTGGAGTCGAAGCGGCGGTGCGACGCGCGCTCGGAAATCGCGCGGACGTCGTTCGCGAAGGAACTGCGCGGCAGGGCGATCATCGAGGCGAAGCCGATCGGCGAGAGATTCGCGACGTCGTCCGCGAGGCGGGCGGCGGAATCGCGGTTCAGCGCCGAGCCGATGACGCCGCCGATGTTGACGGAGCCGTCGGCGTTTCTCAGCAGGTCGTCCTCGATCACGATGCCGTGTTCGCCGGCGTCGTCCAGCCCGCCGAGCCTGTCGAGCACGGCGGTGAAGCTGCCGGAGAGCCCGTCGTGCAGGCCGTCCGTGAGCCCGAAGGATTCGCCGAGCGAGAAGGCGGAGAGCACGCCGTCCGAAGTCTGCGCGAGCATGAGCGCCGAGGAGCCGTTGGTCAGTCTGCCGTCGGCGAAATTGGCGGTCAGCTCCTGAGAGCTCATCTTCGTTCCCGAAAGCGACTTGAAGAGCACGATTTCGTTCCCGCGCTTCGTCGCCGCCGCGCCCGTGAGGCGGATTGTTCCCGCCCGGTTGTCGAACGTTCCCGCGTATTCGATGCGGTCGCCGGCGGAGACGTCCAGCGTCACCGTGCCGTTGTTCACGAAATCGCCGCCGGAGACCGTCGCCGCGGCGTTCGCCGAAACGGCGCGCGTTTCCACGGAGACGACCGGCGTGCCGACGAGGCGGACGCCGCCCGTCATCGTGCCGTTGACCGTCAGCTTCGAGGTCGCGAGCGCGACGTTGTCGAACTTGACGGAGGCACCGGACGAAATCGTCGTCTCGCCCGTGTAGGACTGATCGACGGAGACCGTCGTCGTCTTCCCGCCGCCGAACGCGACGTTTCCGTCGCCGGAAATCGAGCGGTCCAGCGTCTGGTGGGCGTTGACCGCGCGGATTTCAAGCGTTCCCGCGCCGTAGGAGACAAGGCCGACCGCGCCGTTCAGATCGTCCAGCCCGGACACCGCCAGCGTGCCCTCGCTCACGCCGACGGAGAGCTTCGCGTTCCCGCGGTCGTCGCCCGTCAGCGCGTTCCAAAGTTCCTGTTCGACGGAGAGCATGTAGCGCCCGCCGTCCTCGACGCTGAGGAAGTCGAGCGTCTTGTCCGCCGCGCCCGTCTTGATGAGCTCGACGGTTCCGATGTTCTCGAACGAGCCGTCCGCCTTCACCGCGCCGCGCAGCTGCACGCCGCTGAGGCGGCCGGTGACGTCCTGCGAATTCGTGTTCGCGAAATAGATCTTCGCGTCGTTCTTCACGCGCAGCCCGCCCGCGAGGTCGTTGTTCAGTCTTTCGGCGGAGGCGTCGATGCGGACGCCGCCGTCGTTCACGAGAATCGTTCCCGTGGCGTCGACGTCCTCGATCGTCAGCACGCCGGCGCCGGTGACTTCGACGTTGCCGGAGAAGTCTCCGCCGATCGTCGTGTCGTGCGCCTGATTCAGCGTCACCTTGTCTTCCGAGAAGAAGCCGCCCGTCGTCTGCACGGAGCAGAGCGAAACGCCCGCACCGTTCACGACGATCTTGAGCGTTCCCGCGTCGAGCACGCCGTTGAAATACCTGTCCGCGCCGGAGTCCGGGCTGAGCATGGACGAGTTCGTGATGGTCAGCTCGCCCGCCGACGCCATGCTTTCGGAAGGAACGAGGCGAATCGTGCCGGAGCCCTCGACGGAGCTGAGGTTGATCGCGGAATCACGCGTGTATTCGAGCGAGAGCGTCGCGCCTTCGACGACGACCGCCGAGGCGAAGCCGAACGCGGAAGCGCCCCGGAGCGCGAGCGTGCCCTCGTAAACGCGCAGCTTGGCATCCTGCCAGGAGGAGGCGACGGCGTCGTTCATGATGATCGTTCCCGTGCCGATTTTGCCGACCGTGCGCCCGACGGCGCCGAAGATTTCGCCCGTGAAGAAGGCGTCGTCGGCGCCGGAATAGGCGAGCACGACGCTGCCGGACTCGCTGACGTCGCGGATTTTCTGCGTGAGCACGGAAGTGATCAGCGCCGCGCCTTCCTTGACGGAAAGCCCGATGTTTTCGGCGAGCACTTCGCCCGAGAACACGAGCGAGCCCTCACCGCCGACGAGGAACTCGGAAGCGCCCGAGGAGAGCGTGCCGACCCGTCCGGAATAAGCCGTGAACGAGGAATAATCCGTGCCGCGGACGCCGTTCACCGTCGCGCGGTAGGCGCCGGCGCTCTTGTCGTAGCCGAGAGCGTCGCCGTTCGCGAGCGTGAGCGTCAGCGTCGAGGCCTCGAGGAAGAGGTCGCCCGTGCCGGACAGCGCCTTGAAGGTCTGATCCGCGTTCACGGAAAGCGTCGCGCCTTCCGCCACGTCGACGGAAACCGCGTCGGAGAAAATGTTTCCGGAGGCGAGAACGAGCGTGCCCGCCTGAACGCGGAAATCGCCCGCGAACGCGCCGAAGCCTTCGCCGGTCGAGCTCGAATTCCGCAGCGTCAGCGTTCCCGTGCCCGCCTTGGCGAGCGTTCCCGCGCCGGAGAAGGCGCGGTCGATCGCCGAGTCCGCCGTCTGTTCGAAAGTGAGCGTCGTGCCCGCCTCGACGGAGACGAGCGCGCCCTCGGGAGCGCCGTCGGCGAAAGTGAAGTCCGCGAGCAGCAGCGCGCCTTCCTTCACGGCGACGCCGCCGTCGATCCAGCTTCCCGCGCCGCGCAGCTCGAGCGTTCCCGCGCCCGTCTTGACGAGGTCGCCCTTGTTCCCGAGCATGCCGGTCCAGAGCGTGTCCGTCTCCTGGAAGAACGTGAGCGTCGAGTCCGCGCTTTCGACGAAGACGTCGCCCTGCGAATACGTGCCGCCGGCGGTCGAGCGCAGCGTCATCGTCAGATCGCCGCCCTTGACGGTCGTCGTGCCGTAATAGACGACGTCTTCGCCGAGCGTCAGCGCGCCGTCGCCGAGTTTTTCGAAATTGCCGTCGCCGGAAACGACCTTGTCGAAGACGCCGGCCTCGACGCCCGTCGTGTTGATCGCGAAAGTCGCGCCCGCGGCGATCGTGACGCCCTTGGAGAAGGTGTCGTCGGAGGCGAGCGCGTCCGCGTCGATCTCGACCGCGCCGGCGTAAATCGCGAGCGATTCCGCCTCGACCGTGCCCGAAAGCGTCGCGCGGTCGCCGCCGACCTTGGAAATCGATTTCGCCGTCACCGCGCCGTCGAACGCGAGGCGCTCGATCATCGCTTCCGTCGCGGCGTTGTCCGCGAGCAGCCCGTTCGCCCGCAGCAGCTTAAGATAAATGCGGGTGACGTCCGCCTTGGAGAGCTTTTCCGCGGAATCGCCGAGCCCGAAAAACCCGCGGACTTCGGCGGCGTTGTTCCGCGCGCCGGAGAAATACGTCTTCAGCGCTTCCGCCTGTTCGGCGTCGGCGAGATTCGTGAGCGGCTTCAGATAAGCGGCGACGAGCGCGTCCGTGCTCGCCGCTCCCGCGCCCGCGGGGAAAGTCGGCTCGTCTTCGTCGCTGTTGCCGAGGTCGTCGGTGACGATCACGCCGAGCGCGGAGCCGTTCACCGCGAGCGCCGCGTCGATCTTGTCCTGGCGGGACGCGTCCGCGCCGAGACGCAGCTCGCCGCCGGAAAGCGTCACTTCGGAATTGGAGGCGCCGATGAGCGCGACCAGATTCTGCGCGCCCGTGAAGACCGCCGTCGTCCTGACGACGTCTTCCGTCGAGACGACCGTGTTCCCGTCGGCGCCTTCTGTCTCGACGACGCGCGTCGCGCCGTTGAGGACGAGCGCCGAGGAATCCCAAAGCGAGCGCGCCTTCGTCGCCTTGATCGAGCCGTCCGAAATCACCGTCGCGCCCATGTACGAAAGCGAGGCGCCGCCGCCGAGCGTCAGCGTCTCCGCGCCCGTCTTGACGAGATTGCCGACGCCGGAAATCGCGCCGTCGAAAGTGCTCACGGCGGTTTTGGTCACGGTTTCGCCTTCGCCGCGGACGAGTTCAGTCGCGTCGACGTCGACCGTCAGCGTGGACGTTCCGAGCTCCACCTTGGAATATCCGTCGCCGGTGAGATTGCGGATCTTCTGGTCCGTTCCGTTGAAGGCGAGCGTCGAATAGACGGACTTGCCCGCCGCCGCGTCGTCGAGCTTGCCGGAAAGCACGATCGCCGCCGCGTTCCCGAAAGAGCCGCCGGAAAACACGATCGAATCCGCGTAGGCGAGCCCTTCGGCGCCTTCTTCGACGCTCTGCTCGTTGTCGTCCGCGTCCGTGTAATAATAGACGCGTTTTCCGGTCTCGAGATTCTTCTCGACGCGGGTGATCGCGTACACGTCTCCGTCGGCGTCGGTAAAGGTGCCCGAGCCGTTCCGGTCGTAATACTTATAGACGTCTCCGGAAACTTCGCCCGCGAAATCCGTCGCGGTGAGAATGAGCGTCATGCCGTTTTCGACGGAGACGATTCCGTCCACGAAACGCTGTTCCGAAGCGACTTCCACATAGCCCGGAGTCCGGTCGTTGCTGACGTCCACCTGACCGCCCACCGTGTCGATGTAGGCGTAGGAGCTGAAAGTGAGATCCGTCGCGTCGAGGCGCATCTTCAGCGTCGCCGCCTCGTTTTCGACGATGGTGAACTTCACGCCCTCGGCGACGTAGAGGGAAGGATCGCGGACCCATTCCCCCGCCGTCCAATCGTAGGAGCCCGGATCGAGATTGATGGCGTTGATGTTCACGAAGGCGTTTTTCGCCTCGAGAATGGCGAGCTTTTCGTAATTCGCGCCTTCGAGAACGAGCGCGATGTCGCCCTCGCCGTACTTGACGATGGTGCCGCCCTTGGTCAGCGCGCCCGTTCGGGAATCGACGCCCGCGGCGTCGCCCGTCTCGTTCACGCCGCAGATCGTGCCTTTGTAGATGCCGCCTTTGCCCGCCTCCTGATAAACGGCGAGCGTCGCGCCTTCGGCGACGGCGAGATAGGAGCCCGCGCCCGTTCCCGCGATGACCGGCGCGTCCGTGTCCACGCTGTCCGCGGCGTTCTGCACCGCGCTCGCGGCGGACCTGTTGGAATCCGTCGCCGAGGCGCCGTTGGCGAACATCGCCTGGAAATTGCGTACAACCTGATTGTTGTTCACGACGAGCGTTCCCGCGGAGGGCTCGACGAAATAGGCTTCCTTGTAATAATCCGTCTGCGACGTCTGCGTGTCGCCGGACATCTCCCGCGAAGAATTCAGATAATAGGAGCGGACCAGAGCGCCGTTGCGGGAAGCCTCGGAAAGCGAGGACGTCTTGGACTCGTTCTGAGAATCGACCGTTCCGGCGAGCGTCAGCGATTTCGCCGCCCACAGCGTGCGCCCGAACTCGGGCACGCCGTCCGCGCCGTAGTATTTCTTGAGCGCGTTCGACGCGGAATCGACGGAATAATTGGAATTCGCCTCGGCGCCGAGCACGAGAACGCCGCCCGCCGCGTAGAAATTGCCGGAATATTCGATGCTTTCTCCGAGCAGCGTGAACTTGCCCGAGCCGGTCTTGTAAACGTTCGCGTCGCCGACGATGACGCCGATCGAGCCGCCGTCCGCGAGCGTGTTTCCGTCCACGTGGAGATCCACGTGATAGCGGTCGGAAATCGCGCTCCCGGACTCAAAGTTATTGAAGCCGACGTCCAAAATCGTTCCGGCTTGGGAGTTGTCCGTTCCCGCGCGCAAATTGTTCAGGAACACGAAATGATTGTCCGATCCGGAGAACATCCGATTGACGCTGTAAACCGGATCCAAGACGCTGCGGCCGATGTCGAGCGTCGCGGTGCCCATGAGCGTGATGGTGCCCACGCCGCGCATTTCGCCTTCCGTCGGCATCCCCAGGCCCGCGTTGACCCGGCTGCCGTAATCCGCCCAAAGATTGACGGCGCCGCGCATCTGAAGCGTTCCTTCTTCGATGCGGAGCTCGCCGCCCTCCCAAGACAGACCGTCAAGCCAACTTCCCGACGTCGGAGCGTCTTCCTCGCTGTAAGAAGTCCCGTCCTCTCTGTGCACTTTCACGTTGGGAGCGTGTTGATACGAATAGGGGCCCGCCGTGTATCGGGGAAGGCTGTAAAAAATAACGTCCATCTCCAGCGAAAGCGTGTTGGCGCCCGTCTTGACGAGCGTTCCCGTCCCCTCCGGTCCTTTGCCGGGAAGCGGGAACTGACCGGAGCTCGTGTTCACTTCAATCACGCCGCCCGCGTAATTGTCGAAGATGAGCCCCTTTCCGGAGGTGTAGGTTTCCGCGAAGGAGGAAAGCGCCGCGGCGGAAAAAAGGCCGGCGGCGAGCAAAGCGGTTTTGGTGAGAATCGGGGAACGCATAGGATGCAAATTTAAGTTTATTCGACGGGTTCGAGAACGAAGGTCGCGCCCTCCTTGAGAGCCGCGCCCAACGGGTTGTTTTCCAAATTGACGAGGACGCCTCCCGCCGTGGCGGAGACGATTTTCGCGGTCAGCGGCGGCTCGTCGAGCGAGACGACGAGGCGGCAGCGCGAGCCGTCTTTCAGCGCGGAGGCGGCGTTGACCGAAATCTGATAGCGCGTGTCCGTGAGGCGCATCACCACCTTGCCGACGATTTTCTCGGGCGCGGCGGGAGCGGCGGCGGTTTCGGCGGGCTGCTCGTCGGGCTTTTCCGCGACGGGAGCGGGCGCCGGCGCTTCGGAGACTCCGGGCGGGAGCGGTTCCGCGGGAAGATCCGCGCCGGGCATGACGGCGGAACGCGCGGCGAAGGCGCCGCGCCAGACGGAGACTTCCCTGCCCGCGAGCGGCAGGAAGATTTCGACGTTGCGCAGGCCGACGGGCAGATCCGTCAGCGCGCCGTCCGAGAGCGTCGCGGGAATGCCGTCCACCTTGACGACGGAGCCGGGCTGGCTCGCGAGCGCGAGCTGGACTTCCGGCAGCACGATCTTGCCGTCGGGCTTCTGCGCGGGAATGTTGCCGCGCAGATCGAAAGCGATTTTCGCGGTCTCGCCGGCGCGGATCTTCACGCGCTTGGAGCTGACGCCGTAAACGGGCGAACGCGCCTCGACGGTGACTTCCCTGCCGGGCTCGAGCGAGCCGAGCACGAGCACGCCGCGCCCCTTGAAATCGCCGTCCACGAAGATGGCGACGTCCGTCGGCAGACAGGAGACGGAGAGCTCTCCGGTGCGCATCTTCAGCGCGGGAACGACTTTCGCGACGGCTCCGGGAGCGAGATTCAGCTCCGCGACGAAAGGCTCGAGCGCGTCCGGATGCTCGAAGACGAAGGTCTGCGTTCCCGCGGGAACGCCCCGATCGGCGACGAGAAGGCCGTCTTCACCGACGACGCCGAGCTCGATTCGCTTTTCGCCTTCGACGCGCGTGACGCGCGTGCCGGCTTCGGCGCGGACGACGAGCACGGGAGCGGCCTGCGGTGCGACGGGCTCGTCCGCGGCGAAGCTCGGAGACGCGACGCCCCCGAACGCGATCAGGGAAAAAGCGAAAAGCAGCCACGCGACCGCAGAAGTCTTTCTTGTCCGGGTTGAAGTCGACATTTAAAGGGGAAAATTGAGGGGTTGGTTTCGTGTCATAACACAGGTTTCAGAAGCGAAAGTCAAGCCCCAGATTCAGGGAATGACCGCCTCCCATGCCCGTCATTTGCTCGGCTTCGTCGTTCGCGACCCAGACGAAGCGGTAGCCGGCCTCCGCCGTCCAGCCTCGGGTGATTTTCCAGCGGGCTCCGCAGCCGACGGCGCCGACGGCGTCCCACTTCGTCACGTGCGAGCCGCCGACGAGGTAATCGTCGCAGCAGACGCCGGCGGAAACGGCGACGTAGGGCGCGAAGACGTCTCCCCAAAGCTCGACCGCGAATTCGCGCGCGTAGGTCGCCAGCAGCGGAATCGCGGTCTGATAGGCGCCGTAGTCGTCGCTGTGCGACTGGAACGCGGCGACGGAGAGCTCGACGCGGTTCGCGCCGAATTCGCGGCCGAAGGCGAGCTCGGCACCGCCGGTGAACTCCCAGTCCTTGCGGCGCGGGAACACGGCGACGGCGCGGACGGCGGCGTAAGGCGCCTCGTCGCGCGCGGCGTAGGCGGCGAGCTTTTCGCGGGCGGTCTCGTCCGCGGGGCGGGCGGGTTCGGGCGCGAGCGCGGCGCGGTTGGGCGCGGTTTCCTCGCGGAGCGTGACGGGATCGATTTCGGCGGACGCGGCGAGCGCCGCGAGCGGGAACAGAAGGATGGCGAAAGATTTTTTCATTGCCGTTGCGAAGGGGGTTGTCGATGAGCGCGGAGCTTAGACCCTCCGGCGCGGGAACGCAAAAAAAAACCGAAAGGCGCGAGCCCTTCGGTCTTTGAAAAGGAGAGCGAAAAAACTCACTCGCCGTCGTCGCCGATCGCGTCCACCGGGCAGGAGCCCTTGGCTTCTTCGCAGAGGGCGATTTCTTCGTCCGTGGACGGCTGCTTGATGACGATCGTCACGCCGTTGTCGTCGTCGCGCGCGAAGAATTCGGGCGCGGTCTCGCGGCAGACGTCGCAATCGATGCACTGGTTGTCCACATAGAATTTTCCGGGAACGCATCCCGCGTTTTTGTCTTCGATGTTTGCCATAGAGCTGAAATCATGCGCCGCGCCTCCGCGCCAGTCAAGAGGAAACCCCGTTCCTGCGCCCGCGAAGACGAAAATTCGAAAGAACCTTTTCCCGGCCCTCGCGCGCTTCTGCTTTTAAGCTTTAAGCGGCGGGCCTCAGGGCTTAAAGTGCTTCACCATGGCAAGCAACAACATTTCCGGTTCTCAGGGACGCTACGCGGCGCGCGGCGTCTCCTCCTCCAAAGACGAAGTCCACGCCGTCGTCGACAAGATCGACAAGGGGCTTTTCCCCGGCGCGTTCTGCAAGATCACGGAGGATTTTCTCACGGGGAATCCCGAACTGTGCGACTGCACGCACTCCGACGGCTCGGGCACGAAGTCGCTGCTCGCCTACATGTATTGGAAGGAGACGGGCGACGCGTCCGTCTATCGCGGAATCGCGCAGGACAGCATCGTGATGAACATCGACGACCTGCTCTGCATCGGCGTGACGGGCAACGCGATCATCTCCTCGACCATCAACCGCAACGCGAAAAGCATTCCCGGCGAAGTGCTCGCGCACCTCATCGGCGGGACGGAGGAATTTCTGCAGATGCTGCGCGACTACGGCGTGGACATCCGCTCCGGCGGCGGCGAAACGGCGGATGTCGGCGACCTGACGCCGACCTGCACGGTGGATTCGTGCGCGACGGCGGTGCTGCCGCGTTCCCGCGTCGTGGACGCGTCGCGCATCCGCCCGGGTCTCGCGATCGTCGCGCTCTCGTCCGCGGGAACGTGCGCCTACGAGCCCGTCGAAAATTCCGGCATCGCCTCGAACGGGCTCACGTCCGCGCGCCACGAAATGCTCTGCCGCCACTACGCGGAAACGTATCCGGAAACCTTCGACGCGCGCATCGATCCGCGCTACGTCTACTGCGGCCCGTACCGCATGGGCGACGCGCTCCCGGGCTCGACGCTGACGGTCGGCAAGGCGCTGCTCTCGCCGACGCGCACCTACGCGCCGTTCGTGCTGCGCCTGCTGAAGGAACTTCCGGTCGAACGCGTCTTCGGGCTGATCCACTGCTCCGGCGGCGCGATGACGAAATGCGTCCGCTTCGGCAGAAACGTGCATTTCGTGAAGGACGCCCTGCTTCCCGTGCCGCCGATCTTCAAGGCGATCCGCGAGGCCAGCGGCACCGACGCGGCGGAAATGCACCGCGTGTACAACATGGGCCAGCGCCTCGAAATCTACGTCGAGGAAAGCGACGTTCCCGCCGTGCGCCAGATCGCGGATTCGCTCCGCATCGAATCGCGCGTCATCGGCAGAACGGAAGCGTCGAAGAAACCCGACGGCGCGAACCACATCACGCTGACGACCGCCGACGGCGAAGTCGTGGAATACTGAGAACGCGCCGCCGAGCGCGGCGGAATTTTCCCCAAAAAAAGAACGGGCGGCTCCTCTCGGAATCGCCCGTTCAGCTTCTATCTCTACTAACTCTAACTTCTCTATCTAACCCAAAAACATCTTAAAAGCGTCGCGCGGATCATTTTTTGTTTTTCAGATTCACGAAAACGCTTTTTTCCGCTTCTTCGTCGGGCGCGATCGGCGTCAGCGTCGTGAAGTCGGAAATGATTTCGAGCGCGCGCGGCGGAATCCTGTCGATTTCGTCCTGCGTCGAGCAGGGTCCTCGGAAGATTTCGCAGCCGTCGGCGGTGCGCACGGTGACTTCGCGCCTGTCGTTTTCGCGCGTCAGCACCACGGTGTTTCCGTCCGCGAAATAGACCTGCGAGGCGGCGGACATGCCGCCGATGAGCGTGCCGCGCCCGGTGCGCTCGATCCGTCGCAGGCTTTCTTCCGGGTCGGGCATGCGTTTGCGGAAGATCTGCAGCACGCGCATGATGTCGGCGGGAACGTCTTCGACGTTCGTGCGGATGATGACGGCGTCGGGCGTCACGGCGACGCGGTTGCTCCATTCCATGTTTTTGGAGAGCGGAATTTCGCGGCCGTTGACGAGCAGGCGCACGTCGTCCTTGTCGTTCGGCGCGGGAACGACATCGCGTTCGTTCCCGCGGACGGCGACCGCCGAGCCCGTCCGCGCGCAGAGCTGGACGCGGGCGCGTTTGAGCTCGCCGTTGTGCACGAAGTCGATTTCGACGACGGCGTCGGAATCGTAGGTGCGCAGCAGCGCCGCGAACTGATTCGGGAAAAACAGCTTCTGCCCGTCGAACGAGAGCAGAATGTCGCCGGCGCCGAGCCCCGCCTTTTCCGCGGGCGAGCCTTCCTTGACGTAGATGACGGGGAGGCCGAACTTGCGCTCGCCGCGCGCGTAAAAGGTGTTGATGCCGAACGCCGCGCCGAAGAGCGGCACGGAGCTCCTCACGATGTTCACCGAAGCGGGATTCACCTTCGCGGCGGGAACGTCCTTCGCCTCCTGCGCGAGCGCGGGAGCCATGAGACCCGCGGCGAGAACGAGCGGCGCGACGGCCTTGATTTTCTTGGAGATGCGCATGACGAAACCTTTCTCCTTGGGGTTCAATAAACGGCGACGAGCGTCGGAACGGTGTTTTCGAAGGGGCGGTATTCCACGTAGGTCTTCTGCGTCTTCGGATCGCGCCAACGCTGCGCGTTCGTGTAAATGTAGCGGATCGGGCGCACGAGCTCGCCGTCGGCGTTCAGCTCGACGGGCAGCTCCTCGATGTCGCGCAGCACGTTTTCCGTGCTCACCAGCTCGTAGTTGGGCGCCTCCGTTTCGGAAAGCTGCCAGAACGCGACGCCCGCGGCGGCGATGCCCGCGGCGGCGGCGGCGGAGAGCCAGCGCGGGAACGCGCGGGAACGCTTCGGGAAATCCAGCGTGTTGCCGCCGTTCCCGCTTTCGCCCAGCGCTTCCGCCGTGCGCCGGAAGAACGCTTCGCTCGGCGCCCGCGGCGTAAGCGCGCGCAACGCCGCCTCGATCTCCGCGTCGTCCGCGGAAAGCGCGACGTCCTCCTCCGCCATGCGCGCGCGCACGGCTTCAAAAAATCTTCCCGAAAGGGGCGTCAGGGGCGCCGATTTCAGTTCCTCTTCAAATTTTCTGATTTCCGCTTCGGTCATGATTCTTTTTTGATTGTCTTGCGCAGCGCCTCCAACGCGTAGCGATAGCGGGACGCCGCAGTGTTTTGCGATATTTTCAGTTCCTTGGCAATCTCGTCGAAAGTCAGCTCGCCCCAGATCTTCATCACGACGACTTCGCGCTGTTCGGGAGGCAGTTTCTGCAGCGCCGCCTCCAGCACCTTCGCCTCGTCGTCCTTGCCGAACTCGAACATCGTCGAGCGGTCCCCCAATTCGTAGGCCTGCGTCTCGCGCTGCACCCGACGACTGCGGGAACGCCCGTGGTCGATCGCGGCCCGACGGATCGAAGTGATGATGAGAGCTTCCGGACTGCCGCCCAAATGCCGCTGATGCTTCCAGTAGCGGACGAACGCCTCCTGCAGCACGTCTTCCGCGTCCGCGAGAGAATTCGTCCATTGCTGTGCGCACAGGAGAAGCCGGCGGCCGTTGGCGCGAAGCCACGTCTGCCAATCTTCTTGAGCGATAGGTTTCTCGGACATTGTCGTTTGGTTCGTTCAGAAAGAAGCGGATTCGCCTCCGCGTTTTGTCTGAAAAAAGTCCGGGAGCCGTCGCCGGTTCCCGGACTTTTTCTTTAAGCCTTGAGCCTTAAGCGTTCTGCTCTTTTTCGAGCTCGTTCTTCACTTCGATGAACGCCGCGAGCGCCTTTTCGAGGTCGGCGCGCGTGTGGCCGGCGGTGATCTGCGTGCGGATGCGCGCTTTGCCCTTCGGCACGACCGGGTAGAAGAAGCCGATCGCGTAAATGCCCTTTTCGAGCAGACGGCGGGAATATTCCTGCGCCAGACGCGCGTCGCCGAGCATGACCGGCGTCACCGGGTGCGTACCGGGAACGACGTTGAAGCCCGCCTTCGTGAGCCCTTCGCGCCAGAACTTCGTGTTCTCCTGGATGCGCTGCACGAACGAGGGATCGTTTTCGAGCAGTTCGAGCGCCTTGAGCGCGCCGCCGACGACCGCGGGAGCGATCGAGTTCGAGAACAGGTACGGGCGCGACTGCTGGCGCAGCAGGTCGATGATCTCCTTCTTGCCCGAGGTGAAGCCGCCGGAGCCGCCGGAAATGCCCTTGCCGAGCGTTCCCGTGATGACGTCCACGCGGTCCATCACGCCGCAGTATTCGTGCGTGCCGCGGCCGGTCGCGCCGAGACAGCCCGTCGAGTGGCATTCGTCGAAGCCGACGAGCGCGTCGTACTTGTCCGCGAGGTCGCAGATGCCCTTGAGGTTCGCGATCACGCCGTCCATCGAGAACGAGCCGTCCGTGAAGATCATGACGTTCTTCGCTCCCGCCGCGCGCGCTTCCTTCAGCTTGGCCTCGAGGTCCGCCATGTCGTTGTTCTTGTAGCGGTAGCGCGTCGCCTTGCAGAGGCGGACGCCGTCGATGATCGAGGCGTGGTTGAGCTCGTCGGAAATGATCGCGTCGCCTTCCTTGAGCAGGCATTCGAAGAGCCCGCCGTTCGCGTCGAAGCACGCGCCGTAGAGGATCGTATCCTCGGTCTTGAGGAACTTGGAGATCGCGGCCTCGAGCTGCTTGTGGATCGTCTGCGTGCCGCAGATGAAGCGGACGGACGCGCAGCCGAAGCCGTATTTGTCGAGCGCCTCGTGCGCCGCCTTGATGACTTCGGGATTGTCCGCGAGGCCGAGATAGTTGTTCGCGCACATGTTGATGACTTCGCGCCCGTCCTCAAGACGGATGTGCGCCGCCTGCGGGCTGGCGATCACGCGTTCTTCCTTGTAAAGACCGGCTTCGCGGATTTCCGCGAGACGGGCCTTCGCCGTTTCGAGATAACCTTTGTATGACATAGCTTTTTCTTGTTTTTCGGTTGAAAGGTGCTTGGGAAAATCTGATTTTCCTCCGCGCCCCCGTCTCACGCAAACAAAAAATGCGCGGGAACGCCTTTTCGCCGTGGAAACGCGCCGCGCTTTTATGTTGTAAAGCGGGCGTGCTCGGCTATGCTGAAGCGTTCACCTTATAAGAATCATGAACACGCTTCGCGCCAGAAGAAGAACTTTGCCCGTCGCGACCTCCTCCGGGTTGCCGCGGTCGGTTGCCGACCTGATTGCGCAGCAATCGAGCCTTTTTCGTGAGACCGTCGCCGAGCGCGACGAGATCATGCGCCACAAATGGCTGCTTTCCGAACGCGCCGGCCGCGACGTCGGATTCAGCGCCGCCGCCTACGACTGGATCGTGAACCACCGCGCGGCGTGGCGCCTCGCGTGGCGGAAACGCAATTCCGCCGCGCCCGCGTCCGCCTGAACCTCGGCGTTTTTTTCGAGGTTCGTTCTTTCAGATAATTCCGCCGATTTTTTATGAGCAAAAACAAACCGACTCACAAAACGGAAGCCCGCTCCGACCTGCGCTTCGCCATCGTCGCGTCGCGCTACAACGAGAAATACGTCGACCGCCTGATCGAACGCGTCCGCGCGCGCCTCCGCGAAAAGAAGATTCCGGCCTCCGCCGTCACGCTCACGCGCGTTCCCGGCGCCAATGAAATTCCCTACGTCGCGTCGATGCTCGCGCTCACGGGCGACTGCGACTGCGTCATCGCGCTCGGCGTCGTGATCGCCGGCGACACGCCGCACCACGAAATCATCGCGCACGCGACCGCGAACGAGCTTCAGCACATCGCCGTGGACACGCAGGTCCCCGTCATCAACGGCATCGTCGTCACGCTGAACGAGGCCCAGGCGGACGAACGCGTCTTCGGCGAACAGGACCGCGGCTCGGAATTCGCCGAGTCCGCCGTCGAAATGGCGATGCTCGGCAACCGCCTCGCCGACTACCTCGAACAGCTCGACCGCAACGACATGGAGCGGGAACGCAACGAGGAGATCTTCGGCAATTTCTCGCTCGACGACGACGATGACGACGAGGGCGACGACTTTTTCGGCTCCTCCGACAATCCTTATCACAAGAACTGAGCCAGCCATGCCCGACGACAAAAAGACTTCCGAGCCGAACCGCGACCGCGCCGTTCCCGCGAAACGCCGCCAGAACCGCATCGCCGCCATGCAGTTCCTCTACGCGTGGAACGCCTCGGCGACGCACGGCGACCTCGCCGACGAGCTCTACGCGTTCTTCTCCGTCCCGCAGCAGTCCCCCGAAAAGGACGCTCCCGCGGACGCGGCGTTCGCGGACACCGAAAACCGCGGCAACCCGCGCGAATTCTACGCCTTCGCCGAAGAGCTCGTCACGGGAACGCTCAAGAATCTTTCCCGCGTCGACGGCGTCATCTCCGACGCCGCGCAGAACTGGGAGCTTTCCCGCATCGCGCGCTGCGACCTGGCGATTCTCCGCCTCGCCGTGTACGAGCTGCTCTACCGCACGGACATTCCGCCCGTCGTCTCCATCAACGAAGCGATCGACCTCGCGAAGACGTTCTCCTCCGCGGATTCGCACCGCTTCGTGAACGGCGTGCTCGACCGCGTGAAGAAAAACCTCTCCCGCCCGCTGCGCACGGCGCTTTGAGCCGCCGCGCGCGTTCCCGCCATGTTCGGTTCCATTCTTCAGAAATTCAAGGACGGCTTCAGAAAGACCGCCAGGCTCTTCGGCGCCGTCGGCGGAATCTTTTCGAAAAAGCTCGACGCCGCCTCCATCGACGAACTCGAAGAAGCCCTCTACGGCGCGGATTTCGGCGTGCAGACCGCCGACGAAATCATCGCCGAAATCAAGAAGGCCTATTCCGCCGACAAGGAACTCCACGGCAAGGACGCCGCGGAAATCGGACGCCGCGTGCTGACGCGCATCCTCGACGGCGCGGCCGGCGCCCTGCCCGACGTTCCCGCGCACCGGCCCGAAGTCATCGCGCTCGTCGGCGTGAACGGCGCGGGCAAGACCACGACGGCGGCGAAGCTCGCGCACCGCTTCGCCGAAGACGGCAAAAGCGTCATTCTCGGCGCGTGCGACACGTTCCGCGCCGCCGCGAACGAACAGATTTCCGCGTGGGCGGAAAAGCTCGCGATCGATCTCGTTCCCGGCAGACACGGCGCGGACGCCGCGGCGGTCGCCTTCGACACCGTGCGCGCCGCGCAGGCGCGGGAACGCGACGTCGCGATTCTCGACACGGCGGGACGCCTCCACACGAAAAGCCATCTCATCGAGGAGCTGAAGAAAATCGCGCGCGTCGTCGGCAAGCTCGACCCGGAGGCGCCGCATCACCGCTGGCTCGTCGTGGACGGCACGCTCGGCTCCAACTCCATCGAACAGGCGCGCATCTTTCACGAAGCGTTCAACCTGACGGGGCTCGTCGTCACGAAGCTCGACGGCACCTCGCGCGGCGGCGCGCTCGTGGGCATCTGGCGCGAACTGCGCATTCCGATCTACTTCGTCGGCCTCGGCGAAAAGCCCGAGGATCTGCAGCCGTTTTCGGTTGAAAACTACGCGGCCGCCGTCTTTAATGCGTAAGCAGAAAACAATTACGATCATGAACTCGCGCAAAAAACTCGTCACCGTCGTCCTTCCCGAAGCTCTGATTTCCGAAGCGGAATCCGTCCGCAGGCAGTACGGCATCCGCACGCTCAGCTCGCTGCTGCGGACCGCGCTCGCGGAGAAAAGCGCGGACGCGCTCAAATTCCGCCGCGAAAAGAGCCGCCAGATTTCGTTCCGCGCCGACGTCGAAGTCGTCGACGGGCTGAAGGCCCTCGCCAGAAAGAACGGCGCGAGCCTCGCCGAAATCGTCCGGCGCCTGATCGGCAACGTCGGCGCGCTTCCCGCGAAGAAGCTCGAAGCCGCGGCGACGGCCTCGCGCAAAAAGACCGTTCCCGCCGCCAAGCCCGCGAAGGCTCCGGCGAAAAAGGCGGCAAAGAAGCTCCCCGCGAAAAAAGCCGTCGTGAAAAAGCCCGCGAAGAAGGCTGCCGCTCCCGCGAAACCCGCGCCGAAGAAGCGCGTTCCCGCCAAGCCCGCCAAATCCCCGGCGAAAAAGCCTTCCGCGAAGAAGCGCTGAGCGCCCGCGGAAAGCGATTCCTTTCAGGACGCGGCTTCCGAGTCGCGTCCTTTTTTTTCGAAGATGAAGTGACCGCCGCGCGCGCGTCACGCCGTTTCGCGGCGCCAAATTTCCTGCAGGGCGCAGATCGCGGCGTAGGGATCGGGAGACGAGCAGACGGCGCGGACAACCGAGAAGTTGCGCGCGCCCGCGCGGAGCACGTCGGGCAGGCGAGCGGCGTCGATGCCGCCGATCGCGACCGCCGGACAGGGGGCGGCGGCGATCATTTCCCGCATCGTCGCGAGTCCGAGCGTCGCGTCGGGAATGTCCTTCGTCGGCGTGGCGTAAACGGGGCCGACGCCGATGTAGTCGGGCGCGACGGCGCGCGCGGCGGCGACCTGCGCGGGCGAATGCGTCGAGAGCCCGAAGATCTTCAGCTCGGGAAAGCGTTCCCGCGCGACGGGCAGCGGCATGTCGTCCTGACCGAGGTGGACGCCGTCGGCGCCGACCTCGACGGCGATTTCGGGATCGTCGTTCACGATGAAGTTCGTGGGCGTTCCCGCGCTGATCGCGCGCAGGTTCTTCGCGGTCGCGACGACGCGTTCCCGCGGCGCGTGCTTCATGCGCAGCTGCACGAAGCGCAGCCCGGCGCGCACGGCGGCTTCCGCGCATCGTTCATAGCTCGTCGCGGGATTGGTGACGACGAGGTAAAGACCGAAATTGTCCATGGAAAAGGAAAGGAAGCGACAGGTTGTCGGTGACAAGTGACAGGAGCATTGGATAATGGATAATGAATAGTGAATAATGGATAATGAATAACGCAGTGATGAGGGCTGTCTTGAAATCTTTTCGGCGCAGCCGAACGCAAGGCGTTATTCATTATTCATTGTTCGCTGTTCACTGCTCTTGCCGCTTGTCACCTGCCACTCGTTACTTTACTTTAGGTCTTCCGCGATGAGCTTCGCGAGCTTGCGTCCGCTCTTGAGCATGCCGCCGAAGATCGGTCCCATGCGGAAGCCGCCCTGCACGTTGTTCGCCGCCATACCCGACGCGTAGAGCCCCGGGAAAAGCCGCTTCGTGTTCTCGACGGTCGTACGCTCGCCGTCCTCCATCCACATCGGCTTTTCGCCGAGAATGCCGCCCGTGGGCGAATCGATCTTCACGCCCGCCTTGTTGACGGCCTTCTGCACGATCTCGCTCGGGTGCCCCGTGCCGTCCACGACCGCGCGCGCGGTGACGACGATCGGATCGACGTGCATTTCCAGCCGCCGCACCGGATTCCAGTTGATGACGACGCCCGAAATCACGCCGTCGTGCACGACGATGTCCTCCACGCAGACCGTATTGAAGATCACCGCTCCCGCCTTGCGCGCGCCGAAGATCAGCCCCGACGCCATCTCGACGGAATCGAGCGTGCGGTAGCCGTTGCCGAGCGGCACGGTCGTGACGCCGAAATCGTTCAGAATCTCCGCCGCGTCGTCCTGCACGACGACTTCGTTCATCAGCATGCCGCCGCCCCAGGTGCCTCCGCCCGGCGCGAGCTTGCTCTCGAAGACGGCGACTTTGAAGCCCGCCTTGGCGAGGTCGCGCGCGGCGACGAGCCCGCTCGGGCCCGCGCCGACGACGGCGACGTCCACCGCGAGATGGCTCTCGAGTTTCTTGAAAAACGAGCGCACGATCGCGCCCGAAATCTGTTCTTCCATGACCATGATTTTTGCTCTTTCTGTATAGAATTTTTCGTTTTCGGAAAGAGCGCCCGCGCGGGAACGCGTTCCCGCGGCGCGGTCGGAACTCAGCTTTCCCTACGCCGGCATTGCCCGGATCAGGTTCGCGGGTATGATCTCAGCCGACGGACGTTCCCGCGCGGCACCCCTCACTGAAAACGTCCCGCAACGCTATTCCCGTTCCCGTCTCCGAGCAAGCGGAAAAAGGCGCGGAAATCTTGACGCGGGAACGCCCGCGGCGGCGGCGGTCACTTCCGGCGTTTCGCGTAGTCGGCGGGCGTGCCCGCGAAGACAAGGCGGCCACCGGCGTCGCCGCCCTCGGGTCCGAGCTCGAGCAGCCAGTCGCACGCGCCGAGCACGTCGGCGTGATGCTCGACCACGAGCACGGAATTGCCGCCCGCGACGAGACGCTTCAGCATGCGGACGAGCTGGACGACGTCCTCGCGGTGCAGCCCCGTCGTCGGTTCGTCGAGCAGCAGCAGCGACGTTCCCGCCGCCCTTTCCGCGTCGGTCGGATTTTCGAGTTCCGCGAGAAAACGCGACAGCTTCAGCCGCTGCGCCTCGCCGCCGGAAAGCGTGTTCAGCGGCTGCCCGAGCGTAAGGTAGCCGAGCCCGATTTCGTCGAGCAGCGCGAACGCGTCGGCGATCTTTTTCGTTCCCGCGAAAAATTCCAGCGCCTCGCGGATCGTCAGCGAGAGAATCTCCGTCACGTTTTTTCCGTTCCAGCGGAAGCGCAGGATCTCGTCGCGGAAGCGCCGTCCTTCGCAGACGGGGCACGGCACGAAGACGTCGGACAGGAACTGCATCTCCACGGTCTCCCAGCCGGAGCCGTTGCAGTGCGTGCAGCGGCCGTCGCCGGAATTGAACGAAAAGCTCGCCGCGGTGAGCCCCGCCGCGCGCGCCTCGTCCGTTCCCGCGAGAAGCTTGCGGATTTCCGCCCACGCGCCGCAGTAAAGCGCGGGATTGGAGCGCGGCGTCTTCGAGAGCGGCGCCTGATCGACGAGCACGATCTCTCGCAGCGGCACGTCGCTTTCGAACGTGCACGGCGGCAGCTCGAAGTCGTCCTCTTCGGGAACGCCGGAACGGTCCGCGGCGAACTGCGCGAGCACGTTGTTGACCAGCGTCGATTTGCCCGAGCCGGAAACGCCGCAGAGCCCGACGAGGCGCCGCAGCGGCACCGCGCAGGCGAAATCGCGCAGATTGTGCGCCGTCACGTGCGCGAGGCGCAGCGCCGGCCCGCGCCCGACGGAGGCGTCCGCGCCGCCGCGGAGCACGTCCGCGAACACGCGTTCCCGCCGCCCGGAAAGCCACGCGCCCGTGACGGATTCCGCGCAGTCGAGAATGCCCGCGGGCGAGCCCGCGTAAACGAGGCGTCCGCCTTCCGCGCCGGGACGCGGGCCGATTTCCACCAGCCAGTCCGCGGCGCGCATCACGGATTCGTCGTGCTCGACGACGACGACCGTGTTCCCGCCGGCGACGAGTTTTTTGAGAATGCCGACCATGCGCGAAAGATCGCGCGGGTGCAGCCCGACGCTCGGCTCGTCCAGAATGAAGAGCGTGTTGGAAAGCGACGCGCCGAGGCACGCCGTGAGATTCACGCGCTGCACTTCGCCGCCGGAAAGCGTGCGCGACTGGCGGTCGAGCGTGAGGAAGCCGAGCCCGACCTCGCGCAGATAGGACAGCCGCGCGCGCGTCTCCGCGAGCGCGAAGTCCGGCGCGGTCTTCCCGCTCGGCTCGGGCAGCAGCGCGAACAGCTCGTCCGCGGTCTTCGCGAAGAGCTCCGGCAGCGTGTTCCCGCGCCAGCGCCACGCGAGCGATTCCTCGCGGAAGCGCGTGCCGCCGCAGTCCGGGCATTTCACGTAGGCGCGGAAACGCGAGAGGAAGACGCGCACGTGCATTTTGTAGGACGTGCTTTCGAGCCAGTCGAAAAAGCGCTTCACGCCGTACCAGCCGCGCGTCCAGTCGCTCTCGTCCCAGTCCGCGTCGCCGTCGAGAACGTAATTTTTCTGCGACGGCGAAAGATCCTTCCACGGCACGTCCGTCGGGATCTTCCGCCGTTTGGCGGCGCGCATCAGATCGCGCTGCGATTCGCCGTAGATTTCGCCGGAGAACGGCGCGAACACGCCTTCGGCGAGCGTGCGGTTCTCGTCGGGAACGACCTTCTTCCAGTCGAGCGTGATGACGCGCCCGAAACCGCGGCAGCGCGGGCAGGCGCCGAGAGGCGAGTTGAACGAAAAGAGCGCGGGCGTCGCGGCGCGGAACTGCCGGCGCGTCACGGGTGAGACGAGCTTTTCGGAAAAAACGTCGAAGAGCTCCGCCCCGCCCGCGGGAACGGCGCGGAAGACCGCGAGCACGCCGCCGCCGAAGCGGAACGCCGTCGCCGCCGCCTCGATGAAGCGCGCGCGTCCGGCGTCCTCGACGCGCATGCGGTCCGCCACGACGTAAAATTTTTCCGGTGCGGGAACGGCGGAGTCCGCCGCGAACGCGTCGAGCTCGACGAGCGCGCCGTCGGCGATCGCCTTCGTGAAGCCCTCGCGGACGTAAACGGAGAGCGCGCGTTCCCGCGAGACCTTTTCGGGAAGCGCCGCCGCGAAGGCGACGCAGACCGCCTCGCCCGGGAGCGCCTCGCGGACGCGCTTCCAGACGCTCGACGGCGAATGCGCGCGCAACGGCGCTCCCGTCGCGGGATCGAAAAGCTCCGCCGCGTGCGCGAACCAGACCTTCATGCGGTCGCAGAGCTCCGTCATCGTGCCTACGGTCGAGCGCGACGTCTTCACGGTGTTGCCCTGCTTCACCGCGACGGACGGGCGGACGTTCTCCACGGCGTCCACGTCCGCCTCGGGCATGAGCTCGAGAAACTGGCGCGTGTAGGGCGAGAACGTCTCGACGTAGCGCCGCTGCCCTTCGGCGTGGAGCGTCTCGAAGACGAGCGAGGATTTGCCCGCGCCGGAAAGCCCCGTGACGACGACGAGCTTCCCGATCGGAATCTCCAGATCGAATCCCTTGAGGTTGTTCTGCCGCACGCCGCGCAGACGAATCGCTTCCGTTTTACGCATGCGCGGATTTTCGGCGTTTTCCCGCGTTCCCGCAACCCGGAACGCGTCGCGCCCTCACGCGGCGTAGACCGTCGGGTCGGGAACGCCGGCTTCGCGGAACGCGGCGGCGCGCTCGACGCAGGTAGAGCATCTGCCGCAGTGCCTTTCGCCGCCGTTGTAGCACGACCACGTCAGCGCGAACGGCACGCCGAGCCGCGCACCGAGCGCGACGATCTCCGCCTTGTTCATGCCGACGAAGGGACGTTCCAGCCGCACGGGATGCCAGTCGGAGACGCGGACGACGGCGTCGAGCTTTTCCGCGAACTCCTCGCGGCAGTCGGGATAAATCGCGTGGTCGCCGCCGTGCGCGGCGTAGGCGACGGTGTCGCACTTTTCCGCGATCGCCCACGAGGTCGCGAGCGAAATCAGCAGCAGGTTGCGCGCGGGAACGACGGTCGTCTTCATGCCCGCTTCGTCGTAGGCGCCTTCGTAGACGGGAACGCTCGCGTCCGTCAGGCTGTTTTTCCCGAAAAACGCGGAAACGGCGCGCAGGTCCGCCAGCCGATATTCGACGCCGTAATGCGCGGCGAGCGCGCGCGCCGCGTCGATTTCGCGGGAATGGCGCTGCCCGTAGTTCACGCCGAGCGCGAGCACGCGGCGCTTTTCGGCGACGAGCTTCGCGAGGAGCGTCGCGGAATCCAGCCCGCCCGAAAGGAGGACGACGCTGCTTTGCGGATTTTCCAGACTCATGGAGGGGAAGATAACGCTTAAAGGTTAAGGGTTAAAGGTTAAAGGGGGCGACGGGCTTCACGACCTCGTCGCCTTTTTTCAAAGGCGCTTCGCGTAGCGGTTCGCGAGAATCGTGCAGACGAGCAGTTGGAGCTGGTGGTAGAACATGATCGGCAGCACGATCAGCCCGATGTCCAGATCGCCCGAAAGCGCCGCCGCGCCGAAGATGACCTTCGCCATCGGCACGCCGGACGCGAGCGTCTTCTTCGAACCGCAGAAGACCGTCGTGATCTCCGACTCCTTGTCGAAGCGGCAGAGCTTCGACATGCCGAACGAGACGCACAGCGCGACGAGCAGAATCAGCAGCGTTCCCGCGAAAGTCTGCGCGAGTATCGACACGCCGTAGTTGTTCCAAAGCCCGCGCGCGACCGAATCCGCGAACGACGAGAACACGATGAGCAGGATGACGAGCTTGTCGAAGACGTTGATGTGTTTTTTGAAGCGTTCGGCGGGCGCGCGCAGCAGCGGGCGCAGCGCCTGCCCGAGCAGAAACGGCAGAAAGAGCAGCACGAACAGGTCCAGAATCGTCTTGCCCAGCGGGAGCGAATCGCCGCTCGTCGTCGCGAAGACGCCGATCAGCAGCGGCGTCAGCACGATGCCGAGCAGACTCGAGACGGACGCGTTGAAGATCGCCGCGGGAACGTTCCCGCGCGCGATCGCCGTCATCGCCACGGAAGAGGAGATCGTCGAAGGCAGCGCGCCGAGAAAATAGAACCCGAGCGCGAGCTGCGCCGGCAGCCAGCCGAGCGCGTCTTCGAAGACGAGGCAGAAAAGGAACGTGAGCAGCGGGAACACGCCGAACGTCATCGCCTGCACCGCGGTGTGCACCTTCCACGCCAGCAGGCCGTTGCGCAGATTCGCCCACGAAAGCCCGAGCCCGTGAAAGAAGAACACGAGCGCGACGCCCCAGTTCGCGAGCTCGTCGGCGCGCAGCGTTCCGCCGGTTCTTCCGACTTCCGGGAACAACGTCGCGAGCCCGACGCAGCCGATCATGCCGTAAAGAAACCAGTCCTTGTAAAACGCGCCGCCCGATTTCTTCGAGGCGGCGGGGGCGGAGCCGCCCGACCGATTTTCGCCATCGTCCATGGAGCGGAAAATGAAACGCCGAAAGGCGCGCGCGCGCAAGAAAATCGTTGAAGCGTTCCCGCGCGCCCTGTTTCATTGTGGAAAAATCTCCCGCCGTCCCCGCCTTTCGCCCATGCCTTCCGTGAACCCCGAGGAACAGCCCGTGCTTCCGCCGCCCGCCGTCGCCGACGCGACCGCGACCCGCGACGCGCATTTCATCCTGGGAAGGCTCGTCCGCCGCCCCGCGCGCCGACTCGGCGAAAAGCCCGACGGGAACGCCTCCGAAGGGCGCCCGCGCGCGCGTTCCCGCGCGTTCGGCGTCGGCTTCGTCGTCTCCGCCGCGCTGCACGTCGCGCTGATCCTGCTTTCGATTTTCGTAATCACGAAACGGATACGCGACGTTCCCGAAGAGACGCCGGCCGCCTTCGTCACCGGCGCGGGAGGCGGGAACGCCGGCGACCCGCGGAACACGGCGGGCCGCATTCTGAAGAAGCCGAAGCTCGCGGTGAAGCCCCCGCGCATCGCGTCGAAATCCGCGCACGCCGCGATCGCGCTCCCGCCGATCGAGATGAAGCTGCCGGAGCTTTCCGCGTCGCGCTTCGGCGGCGATTTTTCGTCCGGGCTCGGCGACGGCGGCGCGGGAGGATTCGGCGGCGGTTCCGGCGGAGGCGTCGGCGCGGGAACGGGACTCGGCCTCGGCGCCGGGAAGAACTTCGTCGCGAAGTTCGCGCCGAAAAAAGTGCTGGGCGCGACGATGCGCGCGGAAAAGGTCGCCGTCTATCTCGACTGCTCCGGAAGCATGCTCCCGTTCCTGCCGCGCGTGCGCAGGGAGATTTACGAAAATTATCCCGACGCGGACATCTTCGAGTTCGACGGCGCGGGAACGCTCGTCGTCGACGGCGAGATCGTCGGCGGGCGCAACGGCAAAGGCAAAAGCCCGAAACCGCGCGTCGGCATACGGCTCGACGGCACGGACAAGACGAAGCTTTCGAACGACGGCAAACGTATCCACAAAAAACATGCGGAAGGTTTCGAACAGGGCTCGCTCGGCGCGTGGCTCGACGTGATGCTCGAAGAAAAATACGACGCGCTCGCCGTCTTTTCGGATTTCTTCGACGGGCTGCGCCAATACGACGAGCACGGCAAGACGTTCTTCGCGGACTCCGCCTATCGCCCGACGAAGACCGACGCCCGCAAGGCGCGCGACCTGCGCTGGGAGAGCCGCTGGCACGCGACGCTGAAGCGCCGCCGCGGCACGCCGCGCATTTACCTCTTTTCCATCGGCGCGGATCCGCAGCGCTTTCTCATGGAATGCGTGACGCTTTCCGACGGCGAAATCTCCGACGTGCGAAACCTGCGCGCGGAAGTCACCGGCGAAAAGCCTGCGGGCAAAAACTCGCGTTCCCGCGCGCCGAAACGCTCCGCGAAAGACGCCCCCGCCGACGACGAGTGAACGCGCGTTCCCGCGACAAAAAAAGCGTCCCCGCGCCTCACCGCGCGGGAACGCCAACACACACTATGAAAAAAGTCGAGGAGTCGAAAAAGGTTTAAAAGGTCGAGGAGTAATTACTTTTAACCTCCTGAACTTTATTTTCTCCGGCGGCGACGCGTTCCCGCCAGCGCGAGCGCGCCCAAGCCCGCCAGCAACCCGAACGCCGACGGCTCGGGAATCCCTGAGACGAGATAAAGCGCCTTATTTTTGTAAACCAACGCAGCCTGTCCTTCAGAAAGCACCGTCCCGCTTTCGACCAGCCCCAACGACGTGTCATATCCGTCAACGGTCAGAGTAACGCTCGTGGCATCGCTCAAATTCCAAATTCCATATTGATTTTCTGTTGAAAGCAGAAGGCGTTCTGCTCCGGCGGTAATTCCGGAAGCCACGATGTTGATACTCCCGTCAACGTCTTTCACCGAAGCCCCAAAATTCAATTTACTTTTTGCCGTAATCGAACCGGATGTTCCGAAGTCCAATGTAAACGATGTTGGGGCTGCACTTCCGACATCAAAAGAATCCAAGTAGATTGCAGAACTGATTCCAAAAGCTACCGAAGTCGCAGCGGACATAGCGATGGTCGGATCAAAACGGAGAGAAAAATCCGTATTTCCGACCGTTTGCATCGCAGTCTTATAACTGTCGACGGAGGAATTCGCATCAGCCCAAGTGCTCGTAGTAAGAGTCTTGCCGTCGTCGCGGGTCGCATTCTCCGTATAATCGTAAAAGAGCGTCGAGTAGCCCCATTGGCTGGCACTAAAGATATCGCTCCCGGCACCCGTATCTCCGTAATAAACGAGAGTTCCGGCCGCGCTCGCGCAGAGCGTTCCCGCGGCGAAGAGAGAGGTAATTGCGATGATGTTTTTCATAAGTGGGAAAAACAGTAATGCCCCCCCCCCCGTATGTCAAACATCGAGATGTGAATTTTCTTTGGGGAGAAAACTTTTCCCGCTTCGTCCATGCGGCGGGAACGCGCGTTCCGGAAAAAATCCGTGCGCGTCCGTGTCTATCCGTGGTCAAAATCGCTTTCGCGGATTTCCAGGACTTTCCTTAACTTCCTTTAACTTCGCGGTTAAAAAACCGTTCCCGCGCCCCGCGACGAAGACGCGGACGTCTTCGCCCCCAAGCGTTCCCGCGAGCGAGTCCGCATGAAATGCGGAACAAAAATAACCCCATGCGGCTCCGCCGCTTGGGGCAGCGTCCGCAAAAGAACATGCGCTTGAAAAGCGCAACTGCCCCGCGGGAACGCCGTGCCGTAAGACGACGAACGCGTCGGGCAGTTGCGCCTTTCAGGCGCGGGGCATATGCGGAGCCTTCCCCCAAGCGCGCGCTTCGCGGCGCGCATGGGGTTACCTTTGTTTCGCCCCGATGGGGCTTTGGGGGCGAAGGCATTCCTGCTTTCGTTCCCGAGGCGTCCGATTTCCCGCGGACGCATTTCCGCCGCGCGCGTTCCCGCGGCGTCCGGGCGTTTTTCACGTGAGGACGATGGTGTCTTCGGGGAAGCGCGCGCCCGTCGGGCGGCGGCGGCGCCAGAACGACGCGAGGAAGACGAGCACGCCGATTCGCCCGACGAACATCGCGAACGTCAGCAGCAGCTTCGCTTCCGTGCACAGCTTCGGCGTCACGTCGCAGGAAAGCCCGACGGTCGCGACCGCGGAAACCGCCTCGAAGATCAGGAATTCGGCGTCGAGCTCCGGATGGAGCATGCAGAGCGCGATGGCGACCGCGGCGAAAAGCAGTCCGGAGAGGAGCACGACGACGAGCGCCTGATTGGCGACGTCGCTGTCGAGCCGGCGGCGGAAGATCTCCAGGTCGCGGTTGCCGGAAAGGAACTGGCGCAGCGCGAGCACGGCGACGGCGAACGTCGTCACCTTGATCCCGCCGGCGGTGGAGAAAGGCGCGCCGCCGATGAACATCAGCACCATCATGACGAGCAGCGTTCCCGTCGGGAGCAGCGCGGGATCGCCGATGTCGAATCCCGCCGTGCGCGTCGTCGCGGACAGGAAGAAGGCGCGCATGAAGCCGATGCCGCCGCCCGCGCGGTGCGCCGTCAGCAGCAGCAGGACGACGCCCGCCGCCAGCAGCGCGGCGCTCGTGCAGATCACGATCTTCGTGTGCGTCGAAAGCCTGACGGGCGGCTCGGCGTTCAGCTTGCGGGAAAAGCGGCGCCGCAGCGAATCGCAGGCGACCAGGAAGAAGTTTTTCCAGACGGGGAAGCCGATGCCGCCGATCACCGAAAGCGAGATGATGCCGCCCAAAAAGACCGTGCAGTCGGGCACGCCGGGCGTCGCCAGCCCGTTCGGCAGCGTCGAAAAACCCGCGTTGCAGAACGCCATGACCGAGTGGAACACCGAAAAGAAGATCGGATCCGCGACCGCCCCCTGCGCGAACGAAAAGTAGATCCACGCCGCGCCGACGGCCTCGACGGACAGCGTGAAGCCGACGAGCACGCCGAGCACCAGCCCGATCTGCGTCATGTTCTCTTCGCTGAAAAGGTCCTGAAACGCGAAGCGGTTGCGGATGGAAAGCCCGCCCGCGAAGAAGTAGGCGAAGAAATACGTAATCGCCATCACGCCCAGGCCGCCCAGCTGCGCGAGCGCGAGAATGATGCACTGCCCGAAGCCCGTCAGCGTTTCCGGCAGGCTCGCCACGGGAACGAGCCCCGTGACGCAGACCGCGCTCGTCGCGAAGAAAAGCGCGTCGGTGAAGGCGATGCCCGAAACCGTCGCGCGCGGCGTCATCAGCAGCAGCGTTCCCGCGGCGATCAGCGCGGCGAAGCTGAGCATGAAGACGCGCCCCGGCGTCAGGTTCTGAGTCGGCACGAAATTTCTGCGGAAACGCAGCGCGCGGATGCACGCCGTCAGCGCCGGCGGGAGCGCCGTCGCGCAGTGAAAAAACGCCCAGGTTCCCGCCGACCAGTTCCAGGGCCAGCCCGGAGCAAAAAAAAGAAACGCCGCGCCCGCGCAGGGGATCGCCAGCGTCAGCAGCGTCTCGGGAACGCAGCGGCGGACGTATTCGGAGACGGATTCCTCCAGCAGGAAGACCCGCCAGACTTCCGAAACGAAGAAGGCGAGCGCGGCGGCGGCGACGGCGAGCCCCGTGAGCGCGAGCCGCGTCGCGTCCGACTGCCAGCCCGCGACGAAGATCACGTCCGCGGCGCACGCAACCGCGCAGACGAACGCCGCCGCGTTGAACCACATCGCCGCGCGCGCGCGTCGCCTGCGCACGATTTCCGGATACGCTTTCATAAAAAATCAGGAGCTTCGGACTTTACGCGAAGCCGCGGGAAAAGACAAACGCGCAAACGCGCGCGGAGCCCGAATCCGAAAAACCCGAAAGCGCACTTCCGGGCAGGAAATGCGCTTTCGGGAAAAAGAAGCGGAAAAGCCTCAGCGGGCGCGACGGCGCGCGAACTTGTTCTGGAACTTTTCGACGCGGCCCGCCGTGTCGACGAAGCGCTTTTCGCCCGTGTAGGCGGGGTGCGAGTCGGCCGTGACGTCGCGCGGGATCACGAAGTATTCTTCGCCGTCCACCGTGATCTTTTCCTTGGAGGAGAGCGTGGACTTCGTCAGAAACTGGCGTCCGGAAGAAACGTCGCGGAAGCAGACGTTGTTGACTGTGGGATGGATGTCTTTTTTCACGGTAAGATTTTCCTGAATGAAACGGTTTGACGAAACGCGACGAATCAGCCCTGGCGCGCCTTGTAGCGCGGGTGGGTCTTGTTGATGACGTAAATGCGGCCCTTGCGTCGAACGACCTGGCAGTTCGGATGGCGCAGCTTCAGATTTTTAAGCGAAGATGAAACTTTCATGATTTGTCTGGAAAATTGTTGAAAGGCAAAAAAACCTTTATTCGGCGAAACTGTCAACAGTCTTTTTTCGGCTTGCGGGCGGGCGGCGGGAACGCGCTTAATGGGCGGACCGTGGAAACGCCTTCGCCCATCTCCCTTTTCGCGCCCGCGAAAATCAATCTCATGCTCGCCGTCACGGGAACGCGCCCGGACGGCTTTCACGCGCTCGTCTCGCTCGTCGCGCCGATTTCGCTCGGCGACTCGCTCGAAGCGGCGGACGCGGCGGCGGATTCGCTCGCGTGCGACGCGCCCGGCGTGCCGACGGACTCGAGCAACCTCGTCCTGCGCGCGACCGAGCTCTTCCGTACGCGCGTTCCCGCGTGCGCGCCCGTCGCGTGGCGGCTCGAAAAACGCGTGCCGCACGGCGCGGGGCTCGGCGGCGGGAGCTCCGACGCGGCGGCGGCGCTGCGCCTGCTGAACGCGCGCTGCGGGAACGCGCTCGCGGAGGCGGAACTGCGCGAGCTCGCCGCTCGGCTCGGCTCGGACGTCCCGCTTTTCCTGAGCGGCGTTCCCGTCGTCATGCGCGGGCGCGGCGAACGCGTCGAGGCGCTCCCGCCCGCCGCCGCCGCGAATCTGCGCGGGCGCCGCTTTCTGCTCTTCAAGCCCGCGTTCGGCGTCTCGACGGCAGAAGCCTACGGCGCGATGAAGCGGAACGCGCCGCGCGACTACGTCTCCGAGGCGGAGGCGGAAGCGCGCCTGCGCGCCTGGACCGACGCGCCGGAAAGCGCGCCGCTCCCGCTCTTCAACAACATGGAGCGCGCCGTCTTCCGCAAGCATCTCGCCCTGCCCGCCCTCTTCGAGATTCTGCGGGAACGCTGCGGACTCGAAGCGCACATGAGCGGCAGCGGCAGCGCGTGCTTCGCGGAAATCTCCGACGCGACGGACGTTCCCGCCGCCGCGCGCGTCGTGCGCGAATGCTGGGGCGAAACCGCCTTCGTGCGGGAAATCTCCCTGCGGACGCGCGCGGACTGAGCGCGCGGAGACGCGCTCACGCGACGAGCTTGGCGCGGATCAGCCCGCGCACGACGTCGGCGAGCGAAGCGTCTTCGAGACGCTCGACGATCTCCTCCATGAAGCCGTGGACGAGCAGCGTGCGCGCCTCCTCCGGCGGCAGGCCGCGCTGGAGCAGATAAAACAGCTGCTCGGGATCGATCGTGCCCGTCGTCGCGCCGTGAGAGCAGCGGACGTCGTTCGCGTCGATTTCGAGCCCCGGCAGCGAATGCGCCTCCGCGTCTTCGGAAAGAATCAGATTGCGGCAGGACTGCACGGCGTCCGTGCCCTGCGCGATTTTGTCGACGACGATGTTCCCGCCGAAAATCGTGCGCGCGCGGTCGAGCAGCGCGTTCTTGAAGAGCAGACGCGAGGTCGCGCCCGGCGCGAGGTGCCGCTGAATCGTGCGCTGGTCGATTTCCTGATCGGCGCTCGCGACCGCGAGCGAGAAACTCTCCGCGTTCGCGCCGCGCCCTTCGAGCCGGAGCTCCGTCGTCGCGCGCGCGTGCGCCGCGCCGAGATTGATCGCGACGCCGCGGACGTTCGCGTTCTCGCGCGCGTGCGTCCATTCCATGTGGTGGAAGCGCGCGGCGGCGTCGAGCACCTGGACGCTCCTGCGCGCGACGTCCGCGCCCGCCTTCGCGAAGATTTCCGTGCGCGAGACGACGAGCCCGCCGACGTCCGCGTCCGCCGACAGATAAAAATCCGCGACGCGCGCCGACACGTTTTCCTCCGCGACGACGAGCGCGTACGGGAACGTCGCGCCGCGTTTCGCGACCGACCAGTTGTAGACCGCGAACGGCTTTTCGATCTTCGCGCCCGCAGGAACGCGCAGCAGATACGCGCCGCCGAACGCGTAGGCGCGGTGCAGCGCGGCGAATTTTTCCGAGCACACGCCGCCGCCGGAAGCGAAGACGCAGTCCCGGACTTCCTCGATCGCCTCCGGCGCGAGCCGCGAAAACGGCGCGAACGTCACGCCCGCGCGCGCGGCCTCGTCGGACAGCGAGCACGCGACGAGCCGGTCGTCCGCGAAGACGAGCGTTCCCGCGGTCTCGGCGATCTTGTCCGAGCGCGCGACGAGCGCGGCGGCGGCCTCGGCGGAGACGTCGCCGGGGAGCGAAAACCCGTCGAACGACACGTCGGAAAGCCTCGCGAAACGCCATTCCTCCATCGTGCGGTTCGGCATGGGAAGCGCGCTGAAATCCGCCCACGAGCACTCGCGCGCGCCCGCGAAGACGTCGCTTTTCCCGCGCTCGGCGAGCGCCGCGCGGAACGTGTTTTCGTCCGAAATGCTGTTTGAGATATTCATGGTGTTCACGCGACGGAGCCTTCCATTTCCATTTCGATGAGGCGCTTGAGCTCGACGGAGTATTCCATCGGGAATTCCTTGACGAGGTCGTTCACGAAGCCGTTGACGGCGAGGCTCATCGCCTCCGCCTCCGTCAGCCCGCGCTGGCGCATGTAGAAGATCTGCTCGGCGGAGATTTTGGAGACGCTCGCCTCGTGCTGCGTCTGCGAGGCGTTCCCGCGCACCGTGATCGCCGGATACGTTCCCGTGGCGGAATTTTCGTTGATGAGCAGCGTGTGGCACTCGCTGTTGTTTTTGCAGCCCTTGAGATGCTTCGGGATCGAGACGAGCCCGCGGTAGTTCGCGCGGCCCTCGCCCGTGGAGACGGATTTGGAGATGATGTTCGACGTCGTGCCGTCCGCGAGGTGAATCATCTTCGCGCCCGTGTCCTGCACCTGGCCCGTGTGCGCGAGCGCGATGGAGAGCACTTCGCCGCGCGCGCGCGCGCCCTTGAGAATCACGCCCGGGTACTTCATCGTGAGGCGCGAGCCGATGTTGCAGTCCACCCAGCGGATTTCCGCGTCCTCCATCGCCAGACCGCGCTGCGTGACGAGGTTGTAGATGTTCGACGCCCAGTTCTGCACGGTGACGTACTGGATCTTCGCGCCCTTGAGCGCGACGAGCTCGACGACGCCCGAGTGCAGCGTCGCCGTGTCGAAGCGCGGCGCCGTGCAGCCTTCCATGTAAACGAGCTCCGCGCCCTCGTCGGCGATGATCAGCGTGCGCTCGAACTGCCCGAAATTCTCCGCGTTGATGCGGAAATACGCCTGCAGCGGCTGCGCGACCTTCACGCCCTTGGGCACGTAAACGAACGAGCCGCCGGAAAAGCACGCGCCGTTGAGCGCGGAAAACTTGCTGTCCGCCGTCGGGATCACCTTGCCGAACCACGGGCGGAAAATGTCCGCGTATTTCGTCAGCCCTTCGAGCGGCCCGACGAAGACGACGCCCTGCTTTTCGAGGTCGCTCTTGAGCCGCGAATACGCGGATTCGGAGTCGAACTGCGCGTCCACGCCCGCGAGAAACTTGCGCTCCTGCTCGGGCACGCCGAGGCGCTCGAACGTGCTCTTCACGTCGTCGGGAACGTCGTCCCACGAGCTCGCGCCCGCCTTGCTCTTGGCGAGGTAATAGCGGATCTTGTCGAAATCCACGCCCGCGATCTCCTTCGGCGCCCAGTGCGTCGGCATCGGTTTTTCGCGGAAGATCCCGAGCGCTTTTTTGCGGAAGGCGCGGATCCAGTCGGGCTCGCCCTTGGCGTCGGAAATGTAGTCGATGACGCGCTCGCTCAGGCCCAGCCCGGCGTCCAGCGCGTAATCCTGCGCGACGGAAAAATCTCCCGCCGAACGGTCGATGTTGATGGCGTCGGGCGCCTTTTTTCCGGAAGTTTCGCTCATAAAAAATTTAACGGGAAAAGCTATTGCGTTCCCGCCGCCTCCGCAAGCGCGAACGCGCGTTCCCGCGGACGCGAACTTTCCCGCGGATTCCACGGATTTCCGCGGATTTTTCGGAACCGCAAAGTCAAAGAAAGTTAAAGAAAGTTTTAAAGGGGGCGGCATGGCTCCACGCTTCGCTTGCCTGACGTTTCCTCGAAATCCGCCTGCGCAAACTTCCCTTTAAACTTTAACCCTTAAGCTTTAAGCTTTCTTCTCGGGGCTGAATCAATCCCTTGAAATCCCCGAAATCCCTGTTCGTTTTCGCGTTCCCGCGCTTGAAAACGCGGCGGCGGCGCGCTTATTATCGCCGCAGCAATTTTAACCGCCGACCGAAAGAACGCCTTGAGATACTACATCGCAGACTGCCATTTTTTTCACCGCTCGCTCAACGACCGCATGGACTGCCGCGGCTTCGAGAGCGCCGAGGCGATGAACGAATACATGATCGCGAAATGGAACGCCAAAGTGCGCCCGAACGACGAGGTCGTCGTGCTCGGCGATTTTTCCTACGGCACCGCCGAAGAGACCGACGCCGTGCTGAAGCGGCTCAAAGGGCGGCTCTACCTCGTCGAAGGCAATCACGACGCGCCGTCCGCGAAGAACCCGCGCTTCGTCTGGGTGCTCCCGTACAAGGAGCTCCACGACAACGGCCGCAAGGTCGTCCTCTCGCACTACCCGATCATGTGCTACAACGGGCAGTACCGGATTTCCGCCTCGGGCAAGCCGCGCGCCTACATGCTCTACGGGCACGTGCACGATTCGTTCGACCAGCGGCTGCTGGAGAAATTTCAGGCGATCACGCGCGCGACGAAGCGCGAGATCTACGGGCACGAGGAACCGGTGCCGATCCCGTGCAACATGATCAACTGCTTCTGCAAATACTCGGACTACACGCCGCTCTCGCTCGACGAGTGGATCGAGAACGACCTCGCCCGCCGCGCCGCCGCGTCTCCGGAAGCGTGAACGGCGGGCGCGCGCCGCGACTCTTACGGCTTGTCCGCGGAGGAGAAAGACTGTAAAATCGCCGCCATTACAAACCGAGAGAGCTTATTCCGTCAGATGAGTCTTCACGCAAGCAGCGCGATCGCGCGTTCCCGCGCGGAGTTTCGCCGCGAAATCTTCCGCGGCGGCGTCCGCGCGCGCCCGCGTCCCGGAAAGGAGGCGTCGTGCTGAAGTCCGCCCGCGTCGGCGAGTGGCGCGTGCTCTGCGAAGCGGAGCGCGCGGAAGCGCTCCTGCGCCTTTTCGAGCGGCTGGTCGCCGACGACTGGACGGGCGTCGAGCGCCTCGAATTCGCCTCGACGACGGGGCGCGTCTTCAAGATCCGCACGGCGGCGGGAACGTTCGTCTTCAAGCACGAGCGGCGGGAACACCATTCGGCGGACCACCGCTGGCAGTCGTTCTTCTTCGGCTCGAACACGCGCCGGCTGATCCGGGCGCTGGACCGCGCGGGCGCTCGGAATTTCCCGGCGGCGGAAGTCTTTCTCGCCGCGGACCGCTACCGCTTCGGCTCGGTCGTCGAATCCTACCTGCTCGCGGAATTCGTCGAGGGCGAGACGCTCGGACGCGTTCCCGGCTACCGCGAAAAATACGGCGCGGAGGTCGCGGCGCTGCTCGCCCGCCTGCACGCGGCGGGGCTGGTGCACGGCGACGTGCACGAGCGCAATTTCGTGCTCGGCGCGGCGGGAACGCCCTACGCCGGCAGAGTCGTCGGCATCGATCTTTCCGGCAAGCGCGCGACGCGCTACACGCGCGCGGAAGACCGCATCCGCCTGCGCCGCACGTTCGGCGTGGAAAATCCGGTGCGCGACCTCGGCGCGCGCGTCTTCGAGCTGCGCGTGCGTCTGCGCAACTTCTTCCGACGCCTGCGCGGCCGCGCGGAAATCAACGCCGAACTGCTGCTGCCGGCGGAAGGCGGAAAGAAAGGATCCCCGCAATGAAGATCGCGATGGGCATTTTCCGCTGGTTCCCGTACGGCGGCCTGCAGAAGGACTTCCTGCGCATGGCGGAGCTGCTCGCCGAGCGCGGGCACGTCGTCTTCGCCTACTGCGGGAACGGCTCCGAGGACATTCCCGCCGACGCGCGCGGCATCCGCTGGACGCGCCTCGCGACGCCGGGGTTGACGAATCACGCGCGCGCCAGGGCGTTCGAAAGCCGCTTCGCCGCCGCCTGCCGGCGGGAACGCTTCGACTGCGTCGTGGGCTTCAACAAGATGGCGGGGCTGGATTTTTACTTCGCGGGCGACACCTGTCTCGCCGAGCGCACGCGCGCGCGCCGCTGCGGCTCCCTGCTGCGGCTGCTCCCGCGCTACGCGACGTTCCTTTCGCTCGAGCGCGCGGTGTTCTCGCCGGGCTCGGCGACGAAGATCTTCACGATCGCCGACCGCCAGCGGCAGAGCTACGAGCGCTGCTGGGGCACGCCGCGGGAACGCTTCGTCTCCGTGCCCTTCGGCATGGACGCGCGCTGCGGCAACGTCAGGAATCCGGCGGCGGCGCGGGAACGCAAGCGGCGGGAGCTCGGGCTCGCGCCGGGCGATTTCGCGGTCGCGCTCGTCGGCTCGGACTTCAAGCGCAAGGGCGCGGCGCGCGCGATCGCGGCGGTCGCGGCGCTGCCGGAAACGCTTTATGCGCGGACGAAGCTTTTTCTCGTCGGCGCCTCGGACGCGGAGAAGTTCAACGCGTTCGCGGCGGAGCTGGGCGCGCGCGACGCCGTGCGCGTGCTGGGCGAACGCGACGACGTTCCCGAGCTGATGTGCGCCGCGGATTTGCTCGTCCACCCCGCGCTCGAAGAGGCGGGCGGGAGCGTCCTGCTCGAAGCCGCCGTCTCGGGCCTGCCCGTGGTGTGCACGGACGTGTGCGGCTTCGCGCCGAAGATCGCGCAATGGGCGGGCGGCACGGTGCTGCCCTCGCCGTTCCGGCAGACGGAGCTGAATTTCGCGCTCGAGCGCGCGGTCGCCGAATTCGCCGCCGCGGGCGAGGCGCGCCGCTTCCCGCCGCCCGCGCTGCAGCGGCTGACGCGCGAGGAGGCGCTCGTCGAATGCGTGGAACGCTTCTGCGCGGAAAGGCAAAAACGCTGAGCGTTCCCGCGATGGCTTCCGGCAAAAAAGCGAAGAGTAGAAAGGACGCGGCGTCGGCGTTCCGCACGTACCGCGCGCTGTGGCGGCGCTTCCTCTCGCCGTACCGCGGCACGCTGCTCGTCGCTGTGATCTGCGGCGGCTTCGCGGCGGCGACGGCGGGCTTCGGCCTGCCGATGATGATGGACAAGGTCTTCCCGATCGTCTTCGGCGAAAAGCCGCTCCCGGAATTTCTCCGCGCCTTCGTGGAATCTCACGTTCCCGCCGAGGACGTTCCCGCGCTGACGATGTGGACCGCCGCCGCCGCGATGCCGCTGCTGATGCTCTTCCGCGGCGCGTTCGCGTTCGCGAACACCTACCTCATCAGCAAGATCGGCATGCGCGTGCTCGAGGACCTGCGCCTCAAGATTTTCGCGCGCATCCAGGAACTGCCGCTCGCCTATCACGACCGCGTCTCGCGCGGCGACCTGCTGGCGACGACGATCTTCTACACGCAGAACCTGCAGCAGAACGCGCTTTCGGTGACGAACGACCTCGTCATCCAGCCGCTCACGCTGCTCGCCGCCCTCGGCTTTCTCGCCTACCAGGCGCTGACGAACGACGAAGTCGGCCTGCTGCTGCTCAATCTGCTCGTCGCCGCCGCCGCGATTCCGGCGACGAAGCAGGTCGGCAAAAAAATCATCGAGCGCATGCGGATGATGCTGTGCGGCCTGAACGACATCGCGACGACCGTCTCGCAGAACCTCGCCGCCCAGCGCGAGGTGCGCGCGTTCGGGCTGGAGGAACAGCAGACCGAGCAGCTGCGCGGGCAGATCCGCGCGCTCGTCTCCGCCCTGTTCAAGCTTTCCGCGTGGAAGCAGGCGCTCACGCCCGTCATCGAGATCCTCAGCGTGCTCGCGCTCGCGTTCTCGCTCTTCATGGGCGTGCGCGGCGGGATCTCGCTCACGCAGTTCACGGCGATCGCGCTCGCGCTCTACTATTGCTACGACCCGATCAAGCGCCTCGGCGAAGTCTACAACTCGCTCCAGCTCGCGAACGTCGCCCTCGGCGGCGTGGACGCCGTGATTCACGCCAAGGACGAGATGCCCGAGCCCGCCGAGCCCGAGCCGCTGCGCGACGTGCGCGGGAACGTCGAGTTCGCCGGCGTCTCCTTCGCCTACAAGCCGGGCGTGCCCGTGCTGCGCGACGTGAACGTGCGCGTTCCCGCCGGGCAGATCGTCGCCCTCGTCGGCCCTTCCGGCTCGGGCAAGACGACGTTCATCAACCTGCTCTGCCGCTTTTACGACGTCTCCGCGGGCGCGGTGAAGATCGACGGCCGCGACGTGCGCGGGATCTCCCGCGCCGACCGCACCGCCGCGATCGGCCTCGTCTCGCAGTCGCCCGTGCTCTTCCGCGGGAGCGTCCGCGACAACATCCGCATCGGCAGGCCCGACGCGGACGACGCCGCCGTCGAACGCGCGGGCGCGCTCGCCGCCGTCGAAGACTTCGTCCGCGAGCGCCCCGAAGGCTACGACCGCGCCGTCGGCGAAGGCGGCGAAGGGCTTTCCGGAGGCCAGCGCCAGCGCGTCTCCGTCGCGCGCGCGTTTCTCAAGAACGCCCCGATTCTCGTGCTCGACGAGGCGACGGCTTCGCTCGACATGCTCAGCGAGGAAAAGATCCAGCGCTCGCTCGACGAGCTGATGAAGGGGCACACGACGTTCATCATCGCGCACCGCTTCTCGACGATCCGCCGCGCGCAGCGCATTCTCGTCTTCGAGAGCGGCCGCGTCGTCGCGGACGGCCCGCACGCCGAACTTTACGAAAAATCCGCGCTCTACCGCGAGCTCTACGACCGCCAGGTCGCCGAAGCCGCGCGCGCGGGGAAAGGCGAAAAATGAGCCGCCGCGAAAAAACCGTTCCCGAAAAGAATCCGCGTTCCCGCGCCGAACTGCGCGACGCGTTCCCGGCGCGCGCCGCGCGCTTCTTCTCGCGCGTGCGCCACTACGCGGGCTACGTCTGGCCGCTGAAATGGTACTTTCTGCTCGCGTTCGCGACGGGGCTCGTCGCGGCGTCGGCGAGCGGGCTCGGCATTCCCGTGATGATCTACAAGGTGTTCCCGGCGGTGTTCGACCCGACGACGATGCCGAAGCCGATTCTGGATTTTCTCGCGGCGCGCGTTCCCGCGGACTCGCTGAACATGGTCGTCCTCCTCGTCGCGTGCGCGGCGATGCCGCTCGTGTTCGTCGTGCGCGGCGTCGCGATGTGGGTCAACGCGATGGCGGTCAACTATTTCGGCCTGCGCCTGCTCGAATCGATCCGCATCGACGTGTTCGCGCGCCTGCAGACGCTCCCCTTCGCGTTTCTCGAACGGCAGATGCGCGGCGACCTCCTCAGCCGCATCGTCTCCGACGCGCAGAACGTGCAGGAGATGATCACGAAGATTTCGAGCGACATCATCAAGCAGCCGCTCACGGCGGCGACGTCGATCTCCGCCCTCGTGTTCGTGCTCTGGGACCGCGCGGAGGCGACGATGTTCGTCGTCAGCGTGCTCTGCGCGGGCGTCGCCGTCGCGCCGATCTGGCTCTGCGGCAGGCGCATCGCCGCGAAGTCGCGCGCCGCGCAGAAGAACGTCGGCAAAATGAGCGCCGTCGTCCAAGAAAGCCTCAATTCGCAGCGCGAGATCCGCTCCTACGGCATGGAGCGCGAACAGGTCGAGCGCCTGCGCGGCGTGTCCGAGCGCTTCCGCCGCGAACAGCTCAAGGTCGTGAAATACCAGCAGGCGACGTCGCCCGCCCTCGAAGTCATCACCGCGCTCGCGCTCGCGTTCGTGCTCGTGCGCGGACGCTCGGCCGGCATGGCGCTGACGGACTTCATGGCGGTCGCGGGCGCGCTCTTCTTCGCCTTCGATTCGATCCGGCGCACCGGGCTCGCGTGGAACCGCCTCAACCAGGCGCAGGCTTCGCTCGAACGCCTCGAAGCGATTCTGACCGAGCCCGACACGATGCCCGACCCCGAAAACCCGAAACCGCTCCCACCCGACGCGGGAACGGTCGAATTCCGCGACGTCTCGTTCGACTACGGGAACGGCCGCGAGGCGCTCTCGCACGTGAGCGTGCGCGTTCCCGCCGGGCAGACGGTCGCCCTCGTCGGGCCCTCCGGCGCGGGCAAGACGACGTTCGCGAGCCTCGTCGCGCGCTTCTACGACGCGACGCGCGGCGCCGTGCTCGTCGGCGGAACCGATGTCCGCGAACTGCGCAAAAAGGACCTCCGCCGCAACATCGCGCTCGTGCCCCAGCACGCCGTGCTCTTCCGAGGGACGATCCGCGAAAACGTCCGCATCGGACGCCCCGGCGCGACGGACGCCGAGGTCGAGCGCGCCGCGCGCGAAGCCGCCGCCGATGCGGGAACGCTCGGCGTCGCCGGCGGGCTCGACGCGAAGCTCGGCGATTTCGGCGACGGTGTCTCCGGCGGCCAGCGCCAGCGCATCGCCGTCGCGCGCGCCTTCCTCAAGGACGCCCCGATCCTGATTCTCGACGAGGCGACTTCCGCGCTCGACTCCGAGAGCGAAAAGAAGATCCAGGACAATCTCGAAAAGCTCGCGCGCGGGCGCACGACCTTCATCGTCGCGCACCGTTTTTCGTCGATCCGCATCGCGGAACGCATCCTCGTCTTTTCGGGCGGGCGCGTCGTCGGCGACGGCGCGCACGGCGCGCTCTACGCCTCCTGCCCGCTCTACCGCGAGCTCTACGACAAACAGGGCGTCTGACCGCGAAGAAAAACCGCAAAGTCAAAGGAAGTTAAAGGAAGTTTTCAGGGGAGAAGCGACATTACTGTCGCTTCCTCGAAATCCGCCCGCACAAACTTCCCCTTTAAGCTCTTCTTTTGACACAGAGGAACGAAGAAACAGAGGAACGGAGGCCCGCGGGAACGCAAAGGAGGGCAAGCGTCCCCGCTTGCCCTCGGAATCCGCGGACGGAAATTTCAAACCCGCCCCGGCGGGGCGGAACAAGCGTAACCCCATGCGCGCGGCGAAGCGCGCGCTTGGGGAAAGCTCCGCACCTGCGCCGCGCCTGAAAGGCGCAACCGCCCGAAGCGTCCGACGTTTTCGCGGCGCGCCGTTCCCGCGGGGCAGTTGCGCTTTTCAAGCGCGTGTTCTTTTGCGGACGCCGCCCCAAGCGGCGGAGCCGCATGGGGTTATTTTTGTTCCGCATTTCATGCGGGAACGCGTTCGGGAAGACCGCAAAGTCAAAGGAAGTTTTTAGGGGGGAAGCGACATTCTTGTCGCTTCCTCGGAATCCGCCCGCACAAACTTCCCCTTTATTTCCCCTGCGTTCCCGCTTGGGCGCGGTGGAGGGACATGAGGACGGCGACGCAGGCGGATTCCGTCATCGCGCGCCAGTCGAAGCCGTAGGCCTCCATGACGGCGCGGTCGTTGTCGCGGTGCGCGCGGCGGAGCTCGGCGGGCATCGTCGTTTCGTCGTAAAGATCGGCGAGCGAACATTCCGGGAAGCGTTCCCGCGCGTCCAGAATCGCGCGCGCGGTTGCCTCGATTTTCGCGCGGAGCTCGGGCGCGGGAACGGGCCACGGGAAATTGTTGTACACGACGCTCGCCGAGTAGCGGTAATCGCTTTTCAGCCGCCCGCAGACCGCGCGCATCCACGCCATGTGCACGTTCGACGTCAGCACGCCGAAGTGGTAGAGCGTCGCCTCGGGAACGATGAGGTTTGCATCTGAAGAAATCGTTCCCGCGTCCAAAAATCCCATCGGCACGTATTTGCGATTCTCAGACGAATGCCGAGGAACGAGTAGGTAAGATTTTTCTTTGTGTGGAGCGAAGAAAAAAAGATATGGAGTTTCCGCAAACGCGCGTGTGGGTGCGGCAGAACTTCCTAAACGAAATTCGCGCACGGCTTGAAGGCGACAACGAATTTCCGGATTGTCGCGATAGCGTGCGGGCGAAACGTTTTTCAACCAAAGACAATAGCGCGTTTCATCCGAGTTTATGAAATCTCGTGCACCGATGTAGCGTCGCAACAAATCCGTAAGCATCGGATATTTTTCGACGAATTCTCTACGCTCGCTTTCCGTGAAAATGAAATTTCCGCCGTCGCTCGGTTTGTTGCCGTTGGTCATTACAGGAACGCTTACAATCGGTTTGCTACGCGACTCGACGAAGACGTCGGGACCGTCGAAAAGGTAGGCGTTGATGTTTTTCGCGGGAACGGCGTTTCCGGTCTCGAGGAAGATGCGCGGGATAGTTTGCGCAGAAGGGGCTTTCGCCGAAGCGACAGGAATGTCGCTTCCCCGGAAGGAGAAGCCGATGATGACGCAGTGGACGTGCGCCTTGACGGAGGCTTCGCTGTCCCAGCGGAAAGTGCGGTAGGCGAAGTCGAAGCGGACGCCGAAGCGTTCGAAGAGCGGTTTCCAGAGCGCGGCGACCTGTTCGCCCTGCGTGACGGAATTGGTGGAGACGAGCGCGGCGCGAATCGGCGTTCCCGCGATGAGTTCGGCGGTTTTGCGATACCACGCGCCGACGTAATCGATGCTGTTCACCAATTTCCCTTTTCCAAAAATTTTGACCGCCTCGTCTTTTTGTTCCTTGCTCATCATGGACGCGCCCACGAAGGGCGGATTTCCCATGATGAAGGAGAGTTTTTCGCGGGGGACGACGCTCGCCCAGTCGATGCGGAGGGCGTTGCCTTCGACGATGTTGGCGTAGGATTTGAGCGGGAGGAAGTCGAGCGGACGGCGGACGATGTCTTCGGTTTCCTTGAGCATCTGGGACTCGGCGATCCAGAGGGCGGTCTTGGCGACGGTGACGGCGAAGTCGTTGATTTCGATCCCGTAGAACTGTCCGATGGAGACGCGGATGAGGTCGCCGGTGAGGTCGAATTCGATCTGGCGGGAACGCTCGCGGAGGACGTCGTTTTCGAGGCGGCGGAGGGAGAGGTAGGTTTCGGTGAGGAAGTTGCCGGAGCCGCACGCGGGATCGAGGAAAGTGAGGGAGGCGAGGCGCGCGCGGAGGGCTTCGAAGCGGCGTTCGCGGGAACGCTCGACGGGCTCGGCGCGCGCGGCTTCGAACTCGGCGCGGAGCTCGTCGAGGAAAAGCGGGTCGATGACTTTGTGGATGTTTTCGAGCGAGGTGTAGTGCATGCCGCCGGAGCGGCGGGTTTCGGGGTTGAGCGTGGATTCGAAGACGGCGCCGAAGATGGTGGGAGAGATTTCGGACCAGTCGAAATTTTCGCTGGCTTCGCGGAGGAGGAGCGAGCGGATGCGGTCGGTGAAGTTGGGGATTTCGACGTTTTCGTCGGCGAAGAGCCCGCCGTTGACGTAGGGGAAGGCGGCGAGCTCGGGGGCGAGGTAGGGATCGCGGTCTTCGGGACGCGTGTCGAGAACGCGGAAGAGCTCGATGAGGGCGCGGCGCGCGTGCGGGGCGTCGTAGGCGCGGAGGTAGTCGTGGAAGGCGGCGTGCCTGCCGAAGATGCCGGCGTCTTCGGCGTAGAGGCAGAAGACGAGGCGGACGCAGAGAACGTTGAGGCTGCGGAGCGCGCGCGGATCGGAGGGGTCGCGGTATTGGGCGAGAAATTCGTCGTAGAGGAGTCCGACGAGCTCTCCCGCCTTGATGGAGATTTCGAACTCGCGGCGGGTGTTTTCGTCGCCTTCGTCCACGAGGAAGTTGAGGCGGTAGTATTCTTTCTCGAGATTTTCGAGGCGGACGATTTCGGGCTCGGCGTGGGGACGCTCGAGGTCGTGGACGTGGAATTCGGCGAAGTTGCAGACGACGATCCATCGCGGGCGCGCGGAGTAAGGCAGCTCGGCGGCGTAACGCTTCGCCTGCTGAAAAGGCGTCAACAGCGAGCCGTCGGACTGGCGCGCCGCCTTGCGGAGATCCTTGTCGGCGCCTTTCTGCTCGATGAGGACTTTGGTCGCGGGAATGGCGGCGTCGATGAAGCTCGTGTTCGCGAGCTGGATGCGGTTTTCGAAGGAGATGAATTTTTCGGGTTCGGCAACGCCGAAGACGTCGCGGAGAAGCGAGAGCCAGAAGGGCTGGGATTCGCCCTTTTCGTAGCCCTTGCCGCGCCAGAACTCGGCGAACGCCTTGGCGGCGGCGCGGCGGGCGGCGTCGGTCAGACTTTTATTACCGGGGGGGTATGGCGACAGAGTTATCCATAATGAAGAATTTTCAGGCTTTTACGAAAATGCGCGCGGCGAGGAGGGAGGCGTGGCTCGGGAGCGTGAGGACGGCGGCGCGGACGGCGTCGGGCGAGAAATAAAACGCGAGGCGGCTCTTCGTCGCGTCCGCCGTTTCGCGGAAGCGCGTCAGCGCCGTGTAGAGCAGCGGGCGCGTGCAGAAGCCTTCGCGCGGCGAGGGCGGGAAGAACACGCAGAGGCGGGAAAATTCCGAGCCCTGCGATTTGTGGATCGTCGTCGCGTAGGCGCTCTCGTGCGGCGGCAGAAACGCCGTCGGGACGCGGCGCGCGTTCCCGTTCTCGTCGGCGAACCACGCGTAAAGGCGACCGTCTTCGCGGGAACGTAGCACGACGCCGACGTCGCCGTTGTTCAGCCCCTGTGCGGGATCGTTTTTCGTGACGACGATCGGGCGCCCGTGAAAATGCCCGTCGCCCGCGCGCGCGCCGGGAGCGAACGCCGCTTCCGCGAGCGCGTTGATCGTGTTTTTGCCGAACGCGCCTTCCGCCGTCGGCGTGAGCACGCGCGTCGTCTCCAAGAGCGCGAGCAGCGCGGCGGGATCGGCGTCGGCGGCGGGCGCGCGCAGCTCGGGCGGGAACGTCTCCGCGAGCGCGGCGAGGATTTTTTCGCGGCTTTTTTCCTTCCCGCAGTCGCCGAGAACGACGTTCGCGGGAACGCTTCCGCCGAGCGCGGCGAGCGCGCCGGGGGCGTCGCCTTCGAGCACGCGCCGCGCGAGGCCGCCGAGAAAGCTGTCCGCGCGGAAGCGGTGCCCGCATTCGAGCCGGGCGCGGCAGGGCGCGAGATTTTCCGCGGCGCAGAGCTCGCCGAAGACGCGCCCGGGCATCACGGATTCGAGCTGGTTCCCGTCGCCGAGCAGCACGAGCTTCGCGCGCGCGGGCAGCGCCCCGAGCAGCAGCGCCGCCATGCTCTGCGAAATCATCGACGCCTCGTCCACGACGACGAGGTCGGCGTCGAGCGGCGCGGCGACGCGGAGGCGCTCCGGCGAAACGCCGAGGAGGCGGTACAGCGTCTTCGGTTCGAGCCGGGCGATCTTCCGCAGCGCGGATCGCGTATTTTCTTCGCGGATACGCGAAAAATCGATCGCGGCGACCTGACCGACGAGCGATTCGCGGATGCGCGCCGCCGCCTTGCCCGTGGGCGCGGCGAGCGCGATCTTCGCGTCCGGATTTTCCGCGAGCACGCACGCGAGCGCGCGCAGCAGCAGCGTGGTCTTGCCCGTGCCCGGGCCGCCGGAGACGAGCGCCAGGCGCCCGGAAAGAATCCGCTCCGCGGCGGCGCGCTGTTCGTCCGCGAGCGCGAAGCCGAAGCCTTCCGCCTCGCCCGCGCGGAGCAGCGCCTTCGCGGCGTCGGAGACGGGCTCGGGCGCGCCGAGCCGGGCGCGGATCTCCCGGGCGATTGCGCGCTCCTCCGCGAGGCGCCGGCGGAAGTAGAGCGTCGGCGCGTCGGGCGCGGTCTCGGCGTCGAAGACGAGCGGCGCGGGAACGTCCTCGCCGGCGGCGGCGACGAGCGCCGACGCGCCGGGAACGCCGCCGAGCTCCCGCAGAAAGGCGAGCTCCCCGCGCGAAAGGCGCAGGCAGGTCGCGTTTTCCGCGTAAACGGCTTCGGCGAGGCGCAGCGCGAGTTTTTCGAGGCGCGCGACGCCGTCAGCGGGAACGCCGCAGTCGCGCGCGATCGACGCGGTCTCCACGGCGAGCCAGCGGGCTTCGGCGCAAAAAAGTTTCTCGAGTTCCGCGTTCATGCCTTCACGCCTCCTTCAAGCGCGAGCGCCGCCTCGAGCTCGTCGAGCCGGGCGTCGTCGAGCGAATCGTCGAAATGCACGGCGTTCCAGCGCACGAAGAAATACGCGACGCCGGCGAGGCGCGCGCCGCCGTTCCCGCCGCGCGTCTCGCGCAGCAGCCGCCTCAGCGCGATCGCGTAGATCGCCCACTGCAGCGCGTAGCCGCTTTCGACGATTTCGTCCTCGAGATTCCGGCGCGTCATGAATTTCGCGCCTTTCTCCATGACGCGGTTGGTCTTCCAGTCGGCGATGAAATACGCGTCGCCGACGCGCGCGACGAGGTCGATGTAGCCGTGCATGAACCCGTCCGCGTCGAGCGCGCCGCGCGCGCGCCGCGCCCAGTGCGTCTCCGCGGTGCGCGCGTAGATTCCGCCCCAGCGCGAAAAGACGTCGTGAAGTTTTGAATACAGATCTTCCGTCCTGCGCAGGCGGAAGAAGAACTCGACTTCGCGGAGCGCGTCGCGGGCGACGTCGATCTGTTCGAGCCGGATTCCCGCCGGGCCGAAGGGCAGGCGCAGCGTCGCGTCGAACATTCCGGCGAATTTTCCGCGCGTCGCGGCGTCGTCCCGCCATTCCGGGAACGCGCCCTTGTTCTCTTCGACGAGCGCGTCGAGATTCCCGCGGGAACGGAAATCGAGCTTTTCGAAGATCGCGTGCACGAAGGTGCCGAAATGCGTTCCCGCGGGCAGGTCGCAGTGCGGCGGCGCGGGAAAGACTTCGTCCGCGGCGGGCGTCTCCGCGTCGGCGAAGCGCTCGGCGTCGGTCTCGTCGCGGGCGTTTTCGTCGTGCCCGCCGACGAGCCCGGAAAAGCTGTACACGCCCCAGGCGTCGTCGATCTTCAGGGCGTTCCCGCGCGCGGTCTCGGCGTCGAAGGCGCGCGATTTCGGGGCTTCCTCGGCGCGCGGCTCGAAGGGCAGGCGCTGGAGCGGCTCCGCCTCGTCCAGCGCGCGCCAGTGCGGGAGCGCGTCGGCGGCGGGCGCGATCGCGTTCTCGGGCGTGATCAGCCCGGCGGCGACGAGCAGGCGGCGCATGTAGGATTCCGCGGGCGCGTTGTACGACGTCGCCTGCGCGTGATAGACGACGGCGGCGAAGCGCGCGCGCGTGAGCGCGACGTAGGCGACGCAGGATTCGTTCAGCGCGTTCGCCTCGATTTCGGCGCGCTGGAAGCGTTTCGCGTTCTCGCGCGCGGCCGCCGTCCGCGAATTTCCGTCCTCGGGGCGCAGCAGCAGCTTCGCGCCGTCGGCGGATTCCGCGCGCACGTATTTCCGGCGCCGCTTGGAATCCCGAACCAACAGCGGTCGGTCCCAGAGGCCCGGCAGAAAGACGAAATCGTATTCGAGCCCTTTGCTCTTGTGCATCGTGACGAGGCGCACGGCCTCCTCGTCGCCGCCGGCGCGCAGCGCGGTCTCCGTCGCGTCGCCGAAGGAGGCCCCGGCGCCGAAGACGCGCTCGAACAGCGCGCGCGGCGCGAGATTTTCGCGCGATTCGCCGCTCTGCAGCAGCTCGAGCACGTGGCGCGCGTTCGTCAGCCGCGCGGCGGCGTTTTCGAGCTTCGCGAGCGTTTCCGCGAACGCGTACGCGTCGGCGAGACGCGAGAACGCCTCGAAGACGCCGCGGCGTTCCCAGAGCTTTCCGCACTCGAAAAGCGCTTCGCGCAGGCGCGCGAGCCCGTCGGCGTTTTCCGCGCCCGGCGTCAGATCCGCGTAAAAGGTTTTCCCGAAGAACTGCGTCGTCGCGGCGCGGCGCACGGCGGCTTCGTCCGCGGGCGCGAGCATCGCTTCGAGCACGGCGCGTACGTCCGCCGCCTCGCGCGTCTCGAAGACGGCGCTCTTCGACGTCGTCACGGCGGGAACGCCGGCGCGGACGAGCGCCTCGCGCAGCGTCTCCGCTTCGGAATTCTTGCCGACGAGCACGGCGACCGAGCGCGCGGGAACGCCCTGCCCGAGCACGAGCGCGCGCACGTCCTCGACGAGCCGGCGGCGGACCGCTGTGCGCGCCGTCTCGCCGTTGCCGGGAAAGCCGACGCGGAGAAACGCCGCGGGAGCGCCCGTCGTCTCGCCTTTGTCCGCGGGCGGGCGCGTTTCCTGAAATTCGAGATGCCCGCCGACCCGCGCGCCCTTGAAGTCGCCGATCCGCGCGTCGAAGGCGAAGAGCTCGTTGAACGCGGCGATCGCTTCGGGCGTCGAGCGCCAGTTCGTGCCGAGCGTGAGCGCGTTTCCCGCGCTTTCGGATTCGATGCGTTCCCGCGCCGCGCGGTACGTGAAGACGTCGCCGCCGCGAAATTCGTAGATCGCCTGCTTCGGATCGCCGACGACGAAGAACGGCCGTTTTTTCCGCACGAAGACGCGCTCGAAAATCTCCCACTGCACGGGATCGGTGTCCTGAAATTCATCGACGAGCGCGACTTTGAAGCGGCGCGCGATCTTGTCGGCGAGCGCGGGATTTTCCCGCAGCGCGTCGCGCAGGCGCAGCAGCACGTCGTCGAAGGAAAGCGAATCGCCCGAAACGCGGCGTTCGCGCCACGCCGCGAGCCCTTCCTCGAGAAACGCCCTTTTCCACGGTGCGGCGAGGGAGGCGTCGAAAGGCGTCTCGGGATTTTTCGCGAAAAGCGAAAGCAGCTCCGCGGCTTCGTCGACGGAAACGCGGGCGAAATCCGCGTCGCCGGCCAGGCGGCGGCGGCGCAGCAGGCGCGCGGCGAAGCGGCGGATCGCGTCGCCGTCCTCCTCGACGGGCTTCAGCCCCGGCGGCAGCCCGCATTCGACACAGAAGTCGCGCAGCATCCGCATGCAGAAGCCGTGGATCGTGGACACGGCGGCCTCGTCGAACTCGGCGTCGGCGAGCCGCAGCGCGACGCGTTCCGCCGCGCTCACGGGAACGCGCTCGGCGGCGGGCTCGTCGAGCGCCTTGCGGACGCGGGCGCGCAGGCGCGCGGAAAGCTCCGCGGTCGCGGCTTCGGTGAAGGTGACGACGAGGATTTCGCGCGCGCGCGGCGGCTCGGCGACGCGCGGCGGCGGCTCCGCGGACTCGGGCGCGTAAAACGCGTGCCCGCGCAGCAGCGCGAGATAGATTTCGGCGATGGTGAAGGTCTTGCCCGTTCCCGCGGAGGCTTCGATGAGCCCCGGGCGCGTGAGGGCGAGCTGCGGCGCGGTCGAGGACATGAGAGGAGAGTTTTTCGTGAGTCAGGAGAAGGACGGAAACGCGAAAGAGAGACGGCATCGCTGCCGCCTCTCTTTCGGATCGCGTTCGGCGGAACGCCGCGTCATTTCAGCGCGGCGAGCAGCGTGCCTTTCTGCTGGACGCCGACGAACTTCTGCGCGACTTCGCCGTTGCGGAAAATCAGCACCGTCGGGATGTTCTGAATCCCGAAGCGCGCGGCGATTTCCATCGATTCGTCGATGTTGACCTTGCAGATCTTCGCGTTCCCGCCGACCTCGTCGGCGATCTGGTCGATCGTCGGACCGAGCGCCTTGCACGGCCCGCACCAGGGAGCCCAGAAATCCACGAGCACGGGAACGTCCGCGGCGATCGCGGCGTCGAACGTGTCGTTGTCCAATTCGTTTACGTAAGGAGATGCCATAGTGAAAATAAAGCGTCGCCGAAGCGGAATTATTTGTATTCGCGCGCCATGAACTCGAGCAGCATCAGCACGAGACCGGCGGCGGCGGCGAGGAAGAAGATCACGTCCACGGCGGCGGCGAGCTTGCCGACCGAATTCGGCGAATCGGCGCCGGGCACCGCGGGAGCCTGAATCGGCGTGGACGCGGAAGCCGGACGCACGGCGACCGGCGGACGAACGAGCTGCGGACGAGCCGCGGAAGGCGGCGGGGGAGGAGGAAGGGGTGATGCCATGACTTTTCTTGTTGAGGGTTTAACGTGAATTCGTGCGGAAAATCTTACCCTTTTGCCCGCGGGAGAAAAGCACAAAATGCGCGCGGGAACGGCGTGCCCGTTTTCTTTCGCTCTCCGCTCCATCGCGTCCTGCCGGCGAAATTTCCGCTGGCGAATTCCGAGGGCAAGCGGGACGCTTACCCTCCGTTCCCGCGAATCTCCGTTCCGTTGTTTCTCCGTTCCTCTGTGTTAAAAAAGCTTAAAGCTTAAGGGTTAAAGCTTAAAGGGAAGTTCCCGCGGACGGCTTCCCGGGGGCAAGCGCGAGGCTTTCGCGTTGACATTTTGACAGACGTCAAAATGATTGAAGGCATGACGGAGACGACGAAGAAGAAGACCGCGAAGAAACCACTGCCGGAGCGCGACGCCGAACGGCTCGCCGCCGTGTTCAAGGCGCTCGGGCATCCCGTGCGCGTGAAGATCGTCGCGGCGGCGACGGCGCGGGAACGCTGCGTCTGCGAGCTGCAGGAAATCGCCGGACGCGACATTTCCACGGTCTCGTCTCACCTGAACCTGCTGAAGAACGCCGGCATTCTCGTCTGCGAGCAGCGCGGCAGACAAGTCTTCTACTCGCTCGCGTGCCCGTGCCTCGCGGAAGTCTTCGCCTGCGTGCTCGCGGGCGGAAAACGCGCGTGAGCGTTTTTTTCTTTGACAATATTTTGATATTCTTAAAAATATAAAAATTATGAAGGACGTAATCACGATCTACGGAAGCGGCTGCGCGAAGTGCGCCGCGCTGGCGGAAACGACGCGCGAGGCGCTCGCGGAAATCGGTTCGAAGGCGGAAGTCGTCAAGGAGACCGACTTCGCGAAAATCGCGGCGGCGGGAATCGCGCGCACGCCCGCGCTCGCCGTGAACGGGAAACTGCTGTTTTCCGGGAAGGCGCCGGACAGGGAAACGCTGAAGGAGCTTCTGGCGGAACGCGTTTCCGACGCGCGCGGGAACGCCGCGGGCGCGTCGTGCGCGTGCGGCGGCGGGTGCTGTTGCGGAGGCGGCGCGAAGAATCCGCCGAAGAAGACGCTGCGGCGGCTGGTCGTCTGGGCGGTCGTCCTGCTCGCGCTGATCGCCGCCGTCCGCCTGTGGAACCGCGCCTCGCAGGGCGACGCGGACGTTCCCGCGCAGCCCGCCGCCGAGCAGCCCGCCGACGCGCGGAATCCGGCGCCGCGCTGCTGATTTTCTGAAATCATGAAAAACGAAGAACGAAAACCCGCGGTGCGCAGGACGCTGCTCTTTCTCTGCACGGGAAATTCCTGCCGCTCGCAGATGGCGGAGGCGTTCGCGCGGCGGCGCTTCCCGGACGCCGACGTGTTTTCCGCCGGCATCGAAGCGCACGGGCTGAATCCGCGCATGCTCGCCGTCATGCGGGAACGCGGATTTTCGATGGACGGGCACCGCTCGAAGACGCTCGCGGAACTGCCCGCGAGAACGCGCTGGGATCTGCTCGTCACCGTCTGCGGGAACGCCGAGAAATCCTGCCCGACGCTTCCCGCCGAGCGCCGAGCGCACGCGCCGTTCGACGACCCGCCCGCGCTCGCGAAAACGCTGCCGCCCGGCGCGGACGCGCTCGCCGTCTATCGCCGCGTGCGCGACGAGATCGAGGCTTTCGTGGAAAGGCTTGAGCCGTGATCCGGGATTTCGCGGACCGGTTCGTTCACGACGTGCTGCTCTTTCCCGCGGGAACGCGGCTCGGCGACGCCGTGAATTTTTTCGTGTACGACACGCTGAAGATTCTCGCGCTGCTCTACGTCGTCAGTTTTCTGATGGGCGTCGTGAACGCGTTTTTCCCGATCGCGCGGGTGCGGAAATTTCTGGCGGAGCGCGAGCTGTTCGGCGCGCAGTATCTGCTCGCCGCGCTGTTCGGAGCGCTGACGCCGTTCTGCTCGTGCTCGTCCGTGCCGCTGTTCATCGGCTTCGTGCGCGGCGGGATTCCTCTGGGCGTGACGTTCGCGTTTCTGATCACGTCGCCGCTGGTCAACGAAATCGCCGTCGCGATGTTTCTCGGCGCGTTCGGCGTGAAGGCGACGCTGATTTACGCCGTTTCGGGAACGCTGCTCGGCGCCGTCGGCGGCTGGGCGCTCGGGAAAATGCGGCTGGAAAAACGGCTTACGCCGTGGGCGCGGGCGGCGACGGCCGTCGGCGGGAACGACGCTCCCGCGGCGGCGGACGCGGAGCCGGGCGCGCGCGCGCCGTTTCTCCGGCGCGTTCCCGCGATCGCACGCGACGCGCACGGAATCGTCGTCGGCGTGCTGCCCTACGTGCTCGCGGGCATCGCGGTCGGCGCGGGCGTGCACGGCTTCGTGCCGGCGGGATTTTTCGAAGACGCGCTGCGCGGCGGCGACGCGTGGAGCGTTCCCGCGGCGGTGCTCGTCGCGGTGCCGATGTACGCGAACGCGGCGGCGGTCGTTCCCGTGATCCAGGTCTTCGTCGCGAAGGGTGTTCCGCTCGGCACGGCGATCGCGTTCATGATGGCGACGGTCGGCCTGTCGCTCCCGGAGGCGATTCTGCTGAAAAGGGCGATGACGCTGAAGCTCCTCGGCGTCTTCTTCGGCACGGTCGCGGTCTTCATCGTCGCCCTCGGCTTCTTCTTCAACGCCGTGCTGTGAGCCCGCGAAACCGAACAGGAATTCCGGGAAAAATTCGCCGAAGAAGAAAATCGACTTTTCGGGCGGAGCGTGAATGCTTTCCGCTCATGAGAGATTTTCCGACGAGCGAGGCGCGCCTGCGCGGTTTCCGCGAAGCCCTGCGGGGCTGGTTTCTGCGGGAACGCCGCGACATGCCGTGGCGGCGCGAGCGCTCCGTCTATCGCACCGTCGTCTCCGAATTCATGCTCCAGCAGACGCAGGTGGACACCGTGCGGCCGTATTTCGAAAACTGGGTCGCGAAATGGCCCGATTTCGCGACGCTCGCCGCCGCGGACGAAGCCGACGTGCTCCGCGCCTGGGAAGGGCTCGGCTACTATTCCCGCGCGCGGAATCTGCACGCGCTCGCGAAGGAGATCGCCGCGCGCGGCGGCGCCGTTCCCGCGGACGCCGACGGCTGGCGCGCCTTCCGCGGAGTCGGCGCCTACACCGCCGCCGCGATCGCGAGCATCGCCCAGGGCGTTCCCGCCGCCGTGACGGACGGCAACGTCGTGCGCATTCTCGCGCGGCTTTCCGCCGACGAAACCGAGTTCAGGGACGGCGGCGCCGCCGTGAAGCGTTTCGCGCCCGAGGCGGAAAAGCTCCTCGATCCCGCGCGCCCCGGCGACCACAACGAGGCGATGATGGAGCTCGGCGCGACCATGTGCACGAAGCGCAATCCGCGCTGCCTGCTCTGCCCCGTCGCCGCGTTCTGCGACGGCAGGGCGCTCGGCGAGGGCGTCGCGGCGCTCCCGCGCTTCGCCGCGCGCGCGACGAAGAAGGTGGACGTCGAACGCGCGTTCGCGCGCTTCGCGGACGGCTCCGTGCTCCTCGCGAAGCCGCACGCCTCGGCGCGCCGCCTGCGCGAGCTTTTCGAGCTGCCGCTCTGGAGCGACGTCTTTCCGGACGCGTCCCCGCGCGCCGCGGACCTGCTGTTGGAGGGGAAGCGCGGCATCGCGTCCGAGAGCATCCGCGAGCGCATCTACGCGGGCGCGCCGCCGAAGGATTTCGCCGAGAAAAAGACGCTCTCGGGCGCGGCGCTCTTCCGCGTTCCCGCGGGCGAGCTCGAAAAAATCACGCTCTCCGGCCCGCACCGCAAATGGCTCCGCGCAATCCGCGGACGCTGAACGGCGCTTCGCCGGAAAATTTCCGGAACCCTCGCGGCGGGAACGCCTTTTCGGAGCTCCGCGCGCGTCTAACGAAAAACTAACGAAACGCCAACACGGCGCGAACGCGGCGCGCGTATGCTGTGGGAACTTTCTTAAAAAGCTATGATCAAAGAAATACTCACAAGCACAATCGCGACCGTCGCGGCGGTCATCGCCCTCAACGCGGAAGAAACGCTCAACGGCGCGGGAGCGTCGTTCCCGGCGCCCGTGTACCAGGCGTGGACCTACGCGTATTCGCAGTCGCAGGACAAGACGAAAGTCAACTACCAGAGCATCGGCTCGGGCTCGGGCATCAAGCAGATCGCCGCGGGAACGATCGATTTCGCGGGAACGGACAGCCCGCTCTCGGCTGACGAACAGGCGGAATCCGGCCTGATTCAGTTCCCGATGCTGACGGGCGGCGTCGTGGTCGTCGTCAACGTCCCCGGCGTGGCGAACAACGCGCTGAAGCTTGACCAGAGCACGCTCGCGGACATCTTCCTCGGGAAGATCACCACGTGGAACGATCCCGCGATCGTCGCGCTGAATCCGGGCCTGAAGCTCCCGGCGCTGAAGATCACGGTCGTGCGCCGTTCCGACGCTTCGGGAACGACGTTCATCTTCACGAACTACCTTTCGAAGATCTCCGGCGAATGGAAGGAAAAGGTCGGCGAAGGCAAGTCCGTGAACTGGCCGACGGGTCTCGGCGGGCAGAAGAACACGGGCGTCTGCGGCGCGGTCGCCAAGACGCGCGGCGCGGTCGGCTACACGGAATTCACCTACGCGACCAAGGCGAACCTCGCCTGCGTCACGCTGAAGAACAAGGCCGGCAAGTTCGTCGAAGCCTCTCCGTCCTCCTTCGTCGCCTCTTCCGCCGAAGCGGACTGGAAGAACGCGCCGGGCTACTACATGGAGCTCACCGACGCCGCGGGCGAAAACGCCTGGCCGATCACGGCGGTCACCTACATCCTGTTCCGCAAGGACGCTTCCGAGGAAAAGAAGAGCGCGCTGAAGGACTACTTCAACTGGTGCTTCACGACGGGAAGCGCCGCGGCGACGAAGCTCGACTACGTGCCGCTGCCGCAGAACGTCGTCTCGCTCATCAACGAAACGGCTCTGAAATAAGCGTTCCCGCGAGGGAATCCGAGAGCGCTCCCGCCTTCCGCGCGGGAGCGTTTTTTTCGCTCCGCCGAAGCTCCGCGCGGAAATTCCGTATCCGGATTTCAACGACGCGCGAGCACGGCGACGTTTTCGATGTGGCGCGTCTGCGGGAACAGGTCGAAGGGCTGCACCTGCTCCAGCGCGTAGGCGCCGGAGGCGAGAATGCGCTGCAGGTCGCGCGCCTGCGTGTCCGGTCCGCACGAGACGTACACGACGCGGCGCGGCGCGAACGCGAGCAGCTGCGCGATGAACGCCTCGTCGCAGCCGCGGCGCGGCGGGTCGATGACGAGCGCGGTCTCCTCCGGCGGGAACGGCACTTCCGCGAAGATGATTTCCGCCGAGCCCGCCGTGAACGCGCAGTTCGCTAGCCCGTTCGCCGCCGCGTTCTCGCGCGCCTTGACGACGGCGTCCTCGCTGACCTCCACGCCGAGCACGCGCTCGAAATGCTTCGCCGCGGAGAGCGCGAAGAGCCCGCTCCCGCAATAGGTGTCCACAAGATATTTGCATTCGCCGTTCCCGCGCGCCGCGCGCACGCCGAACTCGACGAACTCGGGCAGGATGAACGGGTTGTTCTGGAAAAAGTCTCCCGCGACGAATTTCAGCGTGAGCGCGCCGACGCGCTCGGAGACGGGCGCCTTGTGGTCGGTGACGACGCCTTCGAGCGTTTCGCGCACGAGCATCGTCGCGCCCTTGCGGAACTCGCCGCGCGCGGCGCGGGCGCGCACGTTCTCGCGCAGACGCGGGAGCGCGGCGTTCACGGCGTCGGTCGCGATCGGGCACGCGGGCACGTCGACGAGGCGGCGCGCCGTTCCCGCGGCGAGAAAGCCGATCGGGAAATCCGCGTCGCCGGGGCGCGGGCGCTCGAAGTGCGGCGTGATCTTCGAGCGGTAGCCGTAGCGCTTCGGCGAGCCGCGGCAGGGACTGACGGGAAAGGAGATCTTGCCGAGGCGTTCGAGCAGCTCGGCGACCTGGCGCGTCTTCCATTCGAGCTGCGCCGCGTAGTCGAGATTCTGATACTGGCAGCCGCCGCACGCGCCGAAGAGCGGGCAGCGCGGCTCGACGCGGTCTTTCGCGGGAACGAGAATTTCGACGAGGTCGGCGCGGGAAAAGTTCTTCGCGTTGTGCCAGACGCGCGCGCGCACGCGCTCGCCGGGCAGCGCTCCCGGCACGAAGACGACCCAGCCGTCGCGCCGCGCGACGCCCTCGCCGAGATTCGTCAGCGTCGCGATTTCGAGCTCGAGCTCCTGATGATACGCGAACGGCTCGGGCCTGAACTTCGCGGGAACGCGTGCGGGTTTGGGCTGAAAATCGGTCTTCATGGCGCCTATGAAACCACAGAGGCCGAGAGGCGGAAAGCGAAATTCGCGCGCCTCAGGCGGCGACCGCGGCGGCGAGGACGCGGGCGACGCGCGTCTTTTCGGCGGCGGCGAGGATTTCGCGCGAGAGCGGCTCGAGCGCCGCGCTCAGGGCTTCGGGCGCGAGCGACTTCAGTTTTTCGCAGAGCAGGAAGGCGGAGCTGGGCGTTTCCGCGTTGAAGAGCATTTCGGTCGTCCGCCGCGCGAGCAGCGTCGCGGTCTCCGCGTCCTTCCCGCAGATCGGGAAACAGCCGCAGGCGACGGCGAGCGAGACGAGCCGCGGGAACGCGTTTTTGCGGCGGCGGCGCGGCGCCACGAGGACGCCGAGCGCCCGCAGCACGGCGGCGAGTTCCGCGTTCCCTCCGGGAGGCGGCGCGAACGCCGTGCGCGGCGCGAGCGCGGGATGGTTGCGGACGAGCGCGACGATCTTCTGCCCCGCCGGCGAAGCGACGTCCGCGTAGACGCGAAACCGGCATTCCGGATTGCGCAGCGCCTCGAACGCGAAAATCTTCAGCGCCGTCTCGAGCTCCTCCGGCTCGGAGTCCGCGTCGCCGAAACAGCCCCAGAAATTTTTGCGCGCGGGCGCGCAGGGCTTGAAGCGGAAGACGTCGCCGTCGATCGGCGGCGGCGCGACGAACGCGTCTTTCAGCCGCGGGAACGAGCGCGCGTTGCGTTCGCGCAGCGCCTCGTCGGCGAAGACCGCCGCGGATACGGCGGAAAGAACGTCGCGATGCGCGAGATTTTTCTTGTACGCCAGCCTCTCGCAGGTCGAAGCGACGAGCCGACGCGGCAGAGGCCCGCGGCGCGCCTCCGTCCACACGGGATCGCAGGCGGGAAATTCGCGCGGCCAGTCCGAAAACACCCAGGCGACGACGCGACGCGCGCGCGGGAGCGCCGGGGTCCACTCGGCGAGGGAAAGCCCTTCGACGTCGCCGAGCAGGAGCGCGTCGGAAGCGGCGGCGGAGCGCCCGATCGCCTCCGCGACGGCGGCGGAACCGGTCGTGACGCGCCCGCAGGCGGCGAAGAAATTGCCGCGGAAGGCCTCGGGCGGCGTCGGCCGATTTTCGCGCGCCTCATCGGAACGCGCGGCGGCGCAAAAAAAAACGGACGCGGCGGCGTCCGAAAAAGCGCCGAGCGCGTCGCGAAAGGCGGAATCCGGAGCGTCCGCGCGAAAGGCGTTCGCGGGCGCGGCGGAAAGGGCTGTGAGGCTCGGCGGCATGGGAAACGGCGCGCGTTCCCGCGCGGCGGACGCGCCGCCGCGCGACGGGAACGGCGCGACTCAGAAATCGTCTCCGCCGGTCGCGCTGAACGTGACGTTCATCACCTTCGCCTTCGCGAGGACGTCGAGCACGTTCATGATGCGGTCGTATTTGACGGTTTCTTCCGCGGCGACGGTGACGATGATCTTCTGTCCGGACTGGTTCGAGAGGTCCGCGAGCTGGCGCATGCGGACGTAAAGCTCGACGAGCTTCTTGTCTTCGGGGCCGGCGAGCGGTTCTTCGTCCAGCGAGACTTCGCCGACTTCGCTGATGCCGATGGTGACTTCCTGCGGCGGCTCGGAGGCGTCCGCGTTGGCGGACGACTCGACGCTGCCGGGAAGCGTGGTCTTGATTTCGTACTCGATCTTGATCGTTCCCGCCAACACCATGAAGTAAAGGAGAATGACGAAGACGACGTCGAGCATCGGCGCAATCTGGAATCCGAGATTGGGAGTTTCTTCCGCTTCTACGCGTTTCATGGGGCGTCAGTCCTCCTTGTTCATGCCGGTGAAGGCGATGTTGTCCATGCCCGCTTCCGCCGCGAGTTCGAGGATCTGGCTGATGTATTTCGCCGTCACCTGCCTGTCCGCGCGGATCAGGAAGCGGATTTCGGGATCGATTTCCTTGGTGTAGGGATTCGTCGCTCGGGAGACGATTTCCTGAATCGTGTCCTCGCGTCCCTGTTCGGTGATGTCCACCGGGCGGTCGTCGATTTTGACGACGGGCTTGCCCAGCGTCGCGTCCCAGCCGACGTTGAAGAGCACGGCCTTGGCCTTGGTCTTCGGGTCCGGCTGTTCTCCGTTCGCGGCGACGGGCAGCGTGATGCTGTTGTCGATCTTCAGCATCTGCGACGTCGAAATGCTCATGAAGAAGATGAGCAGAACGAAGAGCACGTCGAGCATCGGCGCGATCTGGAATTCCGGTTCCCCGTTTCCTCCTCCGCTGCTTGCCATGGTTTATCCTTCTTTGAAAAGTTCACGAGCCGCCGTTGCGGGAACGGCGTCAGGCCTTCGGTTCTTCGGCGGGCTTTTCTCCTTCGGGGAGCGCGGCCGGTTCGGCGGGCTGCTGTTCCGCGCCTTCGGCGGGAGCGACGGTCCAGCTCGGAGCCGCGGCGTAGATCTCTTCGTCGCCGACGAGGTAGCCTTCGAACTTCTCGTACGGCATCTTGCGGAAGAGCCCCGTCACGACTTCCTGCAGGTCGTGGATGACGGACGTGATGCGGTTACGCAGCAGGTAGAAGAAGAAGAACGCGGGAATGGAGACCGCGATGCCGGACGCCGTCGCGACGAGAACTTCACCGATGTGCGCCGCGAGTTCGCCCGCGCCGCCGCCGCCGACGCCTTCCTTGCCGAGAGCGCCGAACGCGCCCTTCATACCGGTGACGGTGCCGAGCAGACCGATCATCGGGCCGCAGACGCCGATGACGGAAAGGTAGGAGATGCGGGCGTCGAAACCGGACTTGATGCGGGAGATTTCCGAGAAGATCGCTTCTTCCGTCATCGTCTTGCCGTCGGGAAGGAAGGCGACGCCGACGCGGACGACGTCCGTCAGCGACGAGGGATTCGCGCGGCAGTATTCGTAGGCGCCGCGGTAGTCGCCCGCCTGGAAGAGCGAGCGGATCTGCGAGACGTGCTGCGGCGGGAACATGTGCTTGATGGTCGAACGCATGAAGCCGTCCACCGTGAGCCACACGAGGGCGATGGAGCCCGCGAGCAGGAACCACATGACCCAGCCGCCCTGCGCGAGCGTGTCGATGAAGGTTTCCGTGCGTTCGCCTTCGGCGGCGGCTTCGGCGGCTTCGGCCGCGGCTTCCTGCGCGAAGACGGCGACCGGGGCGAACACGGCGACCGCGACGAACAGCGGGAGGAGGGTTTTGATGAGCTTGAGCAATTTCTGTTTCATAAGTCGGATTGTTTTTGGTTTTCTGATGTAAAGGTGGTTGTGCGGATCATTCGTAATCGGAGTCGTCGGAGGTCGTCGAGTCGTCCGTGTAGGAATCGTCGTCGGAGCCGCTTCCGCCGGATTCGCCGTCCTCGGCGTCCGGATTTTCGATCTGCGAGGTGACGGCGGCGCGCTTCGCGGCGCGTTCCTCCATCGATCCCGCGGCCTCGAGCGCGTCGCGCTTGTGCTTCGGGAGTTCCTCGAAGGCGACCTTCGCCTCGAGCGACATCGGGTACTCGGTGATGATTTCCGTCAGGTATTCTTCGGCGTATCCGGCGAGATTCATCGCGCGCAGCTCGGGCTTGTCCATGCGCTTCAGGCAGCGCGCGACGGCGAGCTTCGCCGCGGGAACGAAGGAAGCCTCGTTCCCGTAGAACACGGGAATGCGCAGGAAGACGTTGAGCGCCTCGTCGTAGCGCGCGAGATTGTAGAGCGCGTTGCCTTTGATGATGTGCAGACGCGCGAGCATCTCCGTGTTCGTCTGCCCGCGGATCATTTCGTCCGCGGAAACGAGCACGGCGGCGTTTTCGCCGCGGCGCACGAGCTGATTCAGGCGCGCGAGCTTGATCTTCTGCGGCAGTCCTTCGATGAGCTGATAGCCTGGCGTCGCCTCGATCTCGCCGATGAACATGTCGAGAATCGAATCGTTCGCCTGCTGGTCGAGCGCGTCGAGCTTGATGACGGCGGCGCGGATCCACGGCGAGCCCTCGACCGTCTTCAGCGGCGCGAAGAAGGCGAGAAAGCGTTCCGCGATACCGAGCGCGGCGGACGGATTACCGCGCAGGAGTTCCGCCTGCGCCTCCTCGAGGCGCGGGTCCTTGTCGGGCCAGCCGATGCGCTGAGTCTGCGCCAACGGGAACGAGCGCACGGACTCGGCGTCGCGGACGACTTCCTTCTTTTCGACGTAGTAGCCGCCGCGCTCTTCGATGACGTTCGCGTTGCCTTTGAAGCGCGTGGCGCGTTTCTTCTGCTCCGGCGGGAACAGGAACGGCGGGTAGTTCGTCTTCCAGACCTCCTTGCCGGAGAACTCGAAAATCACGGTGGGCGTGCGCGCCTCCTTCTTGGCTTTCTTCTTGGACTTTTCGGCGGCGGGCGCGGGAGCGGCCTCCTGCGCGAAGGCGGGAAGCGGCAGCGCGGCGACGAAAAGCGCGACGGCGATGTATCGGAAAATTTTGTTCATTGCGGAATGTTCCTCCAAGAGATTATTTCGCGGCGGGCGTTCCCGCGGGAGCGGCCGGAGCCGCCGCGGGCGTTTCCGCCGGAGGCGTGTAGGGCAGCTTCAGCGCGCGGCGGGCGGCTTCCTTGGCGGCGTCCGTTCCCGCGAAGCGGTGCTTCGGCTGAGACATTTCATAGTAAATCCGCGAGGCGGCGTTGCGGTCGCCGAGCTTTTCTTCGTAAAGAATCCCCGCGCGGAGCATCGCCGGGGCGGCGAACTCCTTCCACTTGCCCTGCGTCAGGTAGCAGCTGTAGTAATACTTGACCGCCTCGTTCGGCTTGCCGCGGGCTTCCTCAAGCTGCCCCTTGTAGTAGAAAGCCTGGGCGTGCCCGCCGGCGAACTTCCAGTCCTTGACGGCGAGAACGAAGTTGAGGTCCTTCAGGGCGCGCTCGAACGGATCGGTGATTTCGAGCTGCGCGGCGTCCGCCTTCGGCAGGCCGATGAGCGCGCGGGCGCGGCCGATGCGCAGCGTCAGCTCTTCTTCCCCGTACACGCCGTTCTCGAGCGCGTCGTTGAACGTCTCGTAGGCCTTGCGGAAATCCTTGCGGTCGAGGCAGATCTTGCCGATGCCCGCGAAGCCCGAGTCCGCGCGGTAGGCGCTGCGGTAATTGTCCATCAGATACCGATAGAACGGTTCCGCCTTGTCGCGTTCGCCCGCGTTGTAGAGGAAGTTGCCGACTTCGGCGAGAATCGTAGGACCGAGCTCGTCCGGCTTGTAGGTCGCCGCGATGTTGCGCATGTAGCGCGCGTATTCCGAGTCGTTGCGGGTAAGCTGGTAAATCATCGCGCGGGCGAAGGCGCCGCGGGCGAGACCGATGAGCGTCGGCTTCTCGGCGTTCGGGTCCTTCCCGTCGAGCTTCAGCAGCGCGAGCATCTCTTCCGCCGCCTTCGCGGGCGTGTAGACGCTCTCCGGCGGCGGGATCGGCGGCAGCGCGACGACGGGCGCGGGCTGACCGTTCTTCGCGGCCTCTTCGGCGGCGAGCGCGGCGTTTTCCGCGGCCTTCTTCGCCCGGTCCGCCTGGCGCACGGAGAGCATGGATTCCTTAGCGAGGCGCGAGGCGAGGCGGTAAATCAGCTCTTCGACGTTTTCCTGCGCAGGATCGTTGATGTTCTTCAGAATCGCCGCCGCGAGGATGCCCTTCGCGTCCTGCTTCGCCTTTTCCTTGGCTTCGTCGCCCTGCGTTCTCGCGAGGCGTTCGGTGTAGCTGATGCGCTTGTCGAGATAGAGCAGCGCTTCGGAAGAATCCGGGTCCCAGTCGTAAAGCGTGTTGTAAAGGTCGAGCAGTCGCTGCCATTCGCCGCGGCCGGCGAGGAGCTTGTCGAGCTCTCCGGTGGCGACGCGGAGCGTCTCCGGATTGTTGCGCGCCGTCTTCGCGGCGAGCATGTAGGCGCGGATCATGTCGTTGGTCGCGCGCTCCTTGCGGGCGGCGTCGTGCTCGGGCATCTTTCCGCGCTTCGGCGGCTTGATTCCCTCGGCGATGCGCTTGTAGGAGTCCGCGAGCAGCGTGTAGATTTCCGGACGCTGGTTCTGCACCGAAGCGATCGCGTCCTCCATGTTCTCCCTGCGGAAGGGCAGCGCGTCCTCCTTGCGGACGGGAGCGATGACGTTTTCGTTGAGCAGCGTCTGGTCGGTGACTTCAAAATAATCCTTCAGCCACGCGCGGCAGTCGCCGAAGACTTCCTCGAGGTTTTCGAGGTCCTTCTTCTTGTCCTTGTAGCGCGCGCCGAATTTCGCGATCGCCATGCGGTAACGCGCGTCGGGAACGAAAATCCCCTTCGGGTGGTCGGTCACGTAGCTCGTCATCGCCTCTTTGGTTTCCTTGTAGAAGCCGCTGAAGAAATAGAGCAGCCCCTTGCGGTACAGCATTTCCTCGACCTGATTTTCGAACGCCTTGCGTCCTTCGCCGTAGTCCTTGACGAACTGGTCGATGAGCGCGATCGTGTCCTGCGTCGCCTGCGTCAGCTTCGGCACGTAGCCGGGCTTGCCCATGCCGACGATGTCCTCTTCCTTGACGCCGAGACCCCACGGGCAACGCGCGAACCACGCCGTGATCGTGTACCAGTCGAGCTCGCACTTCGTCCCGATTTCGAGATTGGGCACGTTCTTCTTCGCCCAGGTGAAGTTTTCGATCGCGGAAATGTAGTCGCCCTGCTCGAACGAAATCTGCCCCAGCATGAGCGCGATTTCGCCGATCTCCTCGCCCTTCGGGAACCTCTCGATGTATTTCTTGCACTGCGTCTGCGCTTCGGCGCTGCGTCCGAGCTGGCGCAGACACGCGATGTAGTAGTAGGTCGCGAGCGTGATCTTTTCGAAGTCCTTGTGATTGGAGACGATGTCCTCGAAGGCGACGTAGGCCTCCCACGGGCGGCGCATCGAAAGCAGACAGGCGCCGATGCGGAACGAAATGTAGGCGTCGTAGTCCTTGTTGTTCTCGAATTCCGTCTTGAAGCTTTCGAGCTCGTCGAGATTGCCCTGCAGTTTTTCGAGCTGGGCCGCCTGATCGTCGTTCGGCTCCGGAACCTTTTCCTTGAAGACTTCGAGCTTCTTGCGCGCCGCGTCGATCGCGGGAGCGAAATACGTGAGCAGCGCGTTCTTGCGGAGCACGCCCTGGTAGCGCGCGAGCGCCTCGCGGAAAAGCTCGCGCTGCTGGTCTTCCTCCGACGTGTCCATCGCCTGCTGGAAATAGCTGTCGCCGAGCCCGAGCCCCTGGTAGTTCGAACGGATCACGCTCGCGGGATCCTTCGTTCCCGCGCTGTCGATCTCGTTCTTGAGCGCTTCGGCTTCGCGGCGCTTTCCCTGCTTCTGGTAAACCTGCACGAGGCGCTGCTTCGCGTCGATCGCCTCAGGCGTATTGCCGATGCCCGCCGTCAGCTTCTTCAGCAGCTCCTCCGCCGTCGCGAGCCCCTGCTTGATCTTTTCCTCGTCGCCGGTCTCCTCGGCTTCCTTCTGAATGACCTCCGCGCGGAAAACGCCCATCTTCAGCCGCTTCGCCGCGGGAAGCGACGCAAGCTTGCTCAGCCGCGTGAGCTGGTCGCGCGCGTCCGCCCATTTCTTCTGCTGAATGTACACGTCCGCGAGCGTGACCATCGCGTCGGTCAGATTGGCGCGGATCTCCTCGTCCTGCTCGTCCTTGTAGATCGCGCAGAAATCCTTGAGCGCGATTTCCGCGTTCGCCCAGTCGCTCATCTGATAATAGGCGTTGGTGAGCGTGAAATCCGCGAGCGCGCGGTTCTTCTGCGGCAGGCGGTCCCAGAAGCGCGATTTGTAAAGTTTCAGCGAATCGACCGCGCCCTTGTAGTCCTGCGCTTCCATTTTTTTCGTGATGTCGGCGATGAGCGACGTCATCGTCACCTTTTTCGGCGCCTGCTGCGCGAACGATTCCGTCGGAGCGGACGCGGCCGCGAGCGCGACGAGAATCGCGAACAGCGAAGCTTTTGCCAAAGAAAACGTGCGGGATTTTTTGAACATGGTCTTGAGGTAAATTGGGGGATGCGCCCTCGCGGACGCGGGGACTTCGTAAAATTCTGAACGAATTAAAACCGAACGGACGCGGAACGACAATTTAAAAATGCGCCCGGCGCGAAAGACCGCGAAGCGACGGAAATGATGAGGCTGTAGAAATCGGTCGCGCCGACGGCGCCTCGCGACCGCCCTCAGAACCGATACGAAAAACCGACTTCCACGGCGCTCACCGAAGTCTCCACGTCGCCCCAGTCCGCCGCGGTGGAGATCAGCGACGGCACCATGTAGGCGAAACGGTAGGCGACGAAAACCGCGAAATTCTTGTTCAGCATAAATTCGGCGTAGGGCTTCACGGAAAGCACAGTGTTCATCGTGCCCTCCGACTCGCTCCCGCCGTCCTCCTTGTCGCGCCGGAAATGCGTCGCGCCGACGAGCCCGTAGCCGAGCACGCAGCCGAGCTCGAAGCTGCGGGAAAAATCGTAGGCGCACCCGGCGCAGAGCATCAGGTTCAGCGTCCGGATCTCGGAATCGCGCCCGCCGTCCTCGCCCTTCGCGGAAAAGCCGAAAAGCTCGCCGCCGAGCAGAAACTTGAAGTCCGGCTCGTCGGAATTCATCTGCAGCAGCGCCGACGCGCTCGCGCCCCAGCCGTCGCCGCCGGAGACGTCGCCCGTCATCCCGAAAGCGCGGAACGGCGCGACGGCGACGCGCAGCGTGCTCTCGCGCGGGCTCTCGTCGAAATCCCTGCGCGCCTTTTCGCTCCTGGCGGCGCCGCTCGACTTCAGCGTCGCCTCGAGATCGTAATTCGGGTCGTGCCTGCCCCAGGTCTTCCCGGAAGCGGACTCGCCCTCCGCGGAAAACGCGGGAACGGCGAGCGCGGCGGCGCAAAGACAGACGGCGGCGGAACGTGAAAAATTCATGCACGCGAGAAAATCCCAAAACCGCCCGAAACGCAAGCGCGGGAACGCGAAGAGCCGCTCGCCCTTCTCCGTGCTCCCGCACCATTCTCCGCTTTTCATTTTTCGGTTTCCGTGGTCAAATATGCGTCCAATGACGATGCGACGAGGACTTTTCATTTCCTTCGAGGGCGGCGAGGGCGCCGGCAAGACGACGCAGATCGAGCGCCTCGCGGCGTTCCTGCGCGGGCGCGGACGCGAAACGCTCCTCACGCGCGAGCCGGGCGGAACCGCGCTCGGCGAAGACGTGCGCAGGATTCTGAAATTCGCGGACTACGGCGACGCGCTCGCGCCCGAGACCGAGGCGCTGCTTTTTTCCGCGGCGCGCGCGCAGCTCGTCCGCGAGGTCGTCGTTCCCGCGCTCGAGCGCGGCGCGTGCGTGATTTCCGACCGCTTCACGGATTCTTCCGTCGCGTATCAGGGCGCGGGGCGCGCGCTCGGCGTTCCCGCGATCGAGGGCGTCAACGCGTTCGCGACCGGCGGCCTCGAGCCGGACTGGACGGTGCTTCTCGACCTGGATCCCGAGCTCGGTTTCGCCCGCGTGCGTTCCCGCGCCTCCGAGGACGCGGGCGGGAAGACCGACCGCATGGAGACGATGCGCCTCGATTTTTACCGCCGCGTCCGCGAAGCCTATCTCGAGCTCGCCGCGCGGTTTCCGCGCCGCATTTCCGTCGTTCCCGCGGACGCGGACGCCGACGCGATTTCGGAGAAGATTCGCCGTGAGTTCCTCGAGCGCTTCGAATGACGCCGCCGCCGGTTCCGCGGGGAAGATTTCTCTGCGCGGGGTGCGCGAGCACAATCTCAAGAACGTGTCGCTGGACGTGCCGCACGGCGCGCTCACCGTGTTCACCGGCGTTTCCGGTTCGGGGAAATCCTCGCTCGCGTTCGACGTGATCTTCGCCGAGGGCCAGCGCCGCTTCATGGAGTGCATGAGCGCCTACGCGCGCCAGTTCGTCGAGCAGATGCCGCGCCCCGACGCCGACGCGATCGACGGCCTGCCGCCGACCGTCGCCATCGAGCAGCGCCTCACGCGCGGGAGCGCGAAGTCCACCGTCGCGACCGTCACCGAAGTCGCGCAGTATCTGCGCCTGCTGTTCGCGCGCATCGGCGTGATGCACAACCCGGAGACGGGCACGCCGCTCGTCGCGGGAACGCAGGAACGCGTGCTCGAGCGCGTGCTCGCCGCCGCGAAAAAGGCGAAGCGCGCGGGCTCGCTGCTGCTCGCGGCGCCGCTCGTGCGCAACCGCAAGGGGCACCACCGCCCGCTCGCGGAATGGGCGTTCGAGCACGGCTACACGCACCTGCGCGCGGACGGCGAGCTCGTCCCGACCGCGAACTTCACGCCGCTCGACCGCTACCGCGAGCACGACGTCGAGGTCGTCGTCGCGGCGTTCCCGTCGCCGGATTTCGACGCGAAAAAATCCGTCGCCGAGGCGCTGCGCGTCGGCAAGGGCGTGTGCGCGCTGCTGGATTCGCGCGGGCGCGCGCTCGAATGGCTTTCGCGGGAACGCATCGACCCGCTCACGGGCGAATCGTTCCCGGAGCTCGATCCGAAGAATTTTTCGTGGAACTCGCCGCGCGGCTGGTGCCCGGAGTGCCGCGGGCACGGGCGCGTCGTCGAGAGCTGGGGCGCGGAGGAGGGCACGCTGAACGACGACGCGCTCGCCGACAAGGTTTCGAAAAAAATCTGTCCCGCGTGCGGCGGCGCGCGGCTCAATCCGCTCGCGCGCGCGGTGCGGATTTTCGCGGACGCGGAATGCGGCGCGGGGACGTCGTTCTCGCTGCCGGAGCTGCTCGCGCTCCCGCCCGCGAAGCTGCTCGACGTGCTGGAGCATCTCAAACTGAACGCGCGCGAAAAGGCGATCGCCGCGCGCGTCGTGCCCGAGGTGCGTTCCCGCCTGCGTTTTCTCGACGGCGTCGGGCTGGGCTACCTCACGCTCGAACGCGCGAGCGACACGCTTTCCGGCGGCGAGGCGCAGCGCATCCGCCTCGCGGCGCAGCTCGGCTCGAATCTTTCCGGCGCGCTCTACGTGCTCGACGAGCCGAGCATCGGGCTGCACCCGCGCGACAACGCGCGCCTCATCGAATCGCTGAAGAATCTGCGCGACCGCGGGAACACCGTGCTCGTCGTCGAGCACGACGAGGACACGATGCGCGCGGCGGACAACGTCGTCGATCTCGGCCCGGGCTCGGGAACGCAGGGCGGCGAAATTCTTTTTTCCGGCCCGCCGAAAAAGCTCGAACGCGCGCTCGCGGGGAAAAATTCGCTCACGGCGAAATTCCTGCGCGAGGGCATCGCGCACCCGATGCGCGGCTCGCGGCGCCCCGTTCCCGCGCGCGGCGGCGATTTCGTCGAAGTGCGCGGCGCGCGTCTGCGCAACCTGAAGAACGTGAACGTGAAGTTCGCCGTCGCGCGGCTCAACGTCGTGTGCGGCGTTTCCGGCGCGGGCAAATCGACGCTCGTTTCCGACCTGCTCGCGCCCGCGCTCGCGTTCGCCGTCGCGAAGAAGCTCGACGTGCTCGACGGCGCGCGCGCCCTGCGGGAACACGTGATCGACGACGATTCCGGCGCGCCCGCGTTCCGCGAACTGCGCGGCGGGAAATTCTTCCGCCGGCTCGTCGTCGTCGATCAGGAGCCGATCGGCAAGACTTCGCGCTCGACGCCCGCGACCTACATCGGCGCGTTCGACATCATCCGGCAGGTCTTCGCAGAGCTGCCCGAGTCGCGCATGCGCGGCTTTTCCTCGGGCTTCTTCTCGTTCAACACCAAGGGCGGGCGCTGCGAGACCTGCGCGGGCGCGGGGCGCGTGAAGCTCGAAATGAACTTCATGCCCGACGCCAGCGTCGTCTGCGAGGACTGCGCGGGAACGCGCTATTCCTCCGCCGTCGCCGACGTGCGCTGGAACGGGAAAAACATCGCCGACGTGCTCGCGATGACGTTCGCCGAGGCGGCGGAATTTTTCGCGTTTCACAAAAAACTGCAGGAAATCTGCGCGCTCATGGTCGAATGCGGGCTGGGCTATCTCACGCTCGGGCAGAGCTCGCCGACGCTCTCCGGCGGCGAATCGCAGCGGCTCAAGCTCGTGAGCGAGCTCGTCGGCGCGCTCCCGTCGTGGCGAGAACGCATGGGCAAAACGCCCGCGGGAACGCCGCGCAGGAACTGCTACATTCTCGAAGAACCGACGATCGGGCTGCACCAGGCGGACTGCGAAAAACTGCTCCTGCTCCTGCACCGGCTCGCGGACGAAGGGCACACGGTGATCGTCGTCGAGCACCATCTCGACGTGCTCGCGGAGGCGGACCGCATCGTCGAAATCGGGCCCGACGGCGGGAACGCCGGCGGCCGCGTCGTGTACCAGGGCGACGTCCCCGGCCTCGCCGCGCTCCCGCCCGAGCTCTCTCCCACCGCGCCCTTTTTGGGGAAGCTCCTTCGGAGCGGTGGAGGGTGTAAGGTGTAAGGTTTAGGGTTTAGGATTTATTCATCCGTTATCAGTTATCCATTATCCACTGGCGTAAGGTTTATAGTTTATGGTTTAGAGTTTATTTCCTTACACCTTCCGCCTTTCGCGCTCCGCGTTCCCGCGAAAAATTTTCGTGGAAAAACGCGGGCGCGCGGCGTGTAATGGCGGGATATGATTTGGTATCCGTATCAGCAGATGAAGACGATGGACGCGCCCTACGAGGTGCTCGACGCCGAGGGCGTTTACCTGCAAACGAACGCGGGAACGCTGATCGATTCGATCTCGTCGTGGTGGAGCGTGATTCACGGCTACCGCCATCCGGAGCTGACGGCGGCGATTCGCGCGCAGGCGGAGAAGTTTTCGCACGTCATGCTCGGCGGGCTCACGCACGAACCCGTGCGGCGGCTCGCGGACAAGCTCGCGGCGTTTCTGCCGGGCGATCTGGACTACTGCTTTTTCTCCGATTCCGGGAGCGTCGGCGTCGAAGTCGCGCTGAAGATGGCGCTGCAGTACTACGTGAACCGCGGCGAGACGCGGCGCACGAAGGTGCTCGCGCTCACGCACGCGTATCACGGCGACACGTTCAAGGCGATGGAGGTCGGCGACGACGAGGATTACCACTTCGTGCTGAAGGCCTACGGGAAAAGCCCGAACGCGATTCACGTCCCGACGGAAATTCCCGCGCTGGAACGCGCGTTCGCCGAGCACCACGCGGAGCTCAACTGCTTCATCGTCGAGCCGCTGCTGCAGGGCGCGGGCGGCATGCGCATGTACGACGTCGCCTTTCTGAAGCGCGCGCGCGAGCTCTGCGACGCCTACGGCGTGCTGCTGATCTTCGACGAAGTCGCGACCGGATTCGGGCGCACGGGCAACCGCTTCGTCGCCGATCTCGTCCTGCCGGACATCATCGTCCTCGGCAAAGCGCTGACGGGCGGCTGCATCGGCCACGCCGCAACCGTGGCGAACCGCAAGGTTTACGAAGGCTTCTACGGCGACGAGCCGGAAAAGGCGCTGATGCACGGCCCGACGTTCATGGGCAACGCGATCGCGTGCGCGGTCGCGCTGAAGTCGATCGTGATTTTCGAGCGCGACGACTACCTCGCCAAGATCCGCCGCATCGAGGCGATCACGCGGCGCGAGCTCGCGGGCTTTTCGGATCCGCGCATCCGCGAAATCCGCATCATGGGCGGCTGCGTCTGCATCGAGGTCTTCGATCCCGCGACGCTCAAAGGCTACCGGCAGTTCGCGTGTTCCCGCGGCGTCTTCGCGCGCCCGTTCCTGAATTATCTGTACGCGATGGTGCCCTACGTCATCGGCGAGGCGGAGCTCGTCCGCGTCCTCGACACGATGAAGGCGTGGTTCCGCCGCTGAAGCGGGAACGCGCGTATGCGGATTTTCATGACTCGCCGGCGGAACCGGGCGTTCCCGCGATGCGCCGCGTTTCCGCGTTGCGTTCCCGCCGCGCGGAATTCAGAATTGAAGAACCTTTTTTCAATTTCATACAAATCATCAGCAATCATGAGCAAAATCAAAAAAGTCGGTATTCTCACGGCGGGCGGTCTCGCTCCGTGCCTTTCGGCGGCGGTCGGCGGCCTCATCATGCGCTACACGGAAATTGATCCGGAAATCGAAATCATCTGCTACCGCGGCGGCTACAAGGGCCTGCTGCTCGGCGACAGCGTGAAGGTTTCTCCGGAAATCCGCGAAAAGGCGTTCACGCTCCTGCTCTACGGCGGCAGCCCGATCGGGAATTCCCGCGTCAAGCTCACCAACGTCAAGGACTGCGTGAAGCGCGGCCTCGTCAAGGAAGGCGAAGACCCGCAGAAGGTCGCGGCGGACCAGCTCGTCAAGGACGGCGTGCAGGTGCTCCACACCATCGGCGGCGACGACACGAACACGGCGGCGGCGGATCTCGCGGCGTTCCTCAAGCAGAACAACTACGACCTGACCGTCATCGGCCTGCCCAAGACGATCGACAACGACGTCTATCCGATCAAGCAGTCTCTCGGCGCGTGGACGGCGGCGGAACAGGGAGCGATCTTCTTCAAGAACATCGTCTCCGAAAATTCCGCGAACCCGCGCATGCTCATCGTCCACGAAGTCATGGGCCGCAACTGCGGCTGGCTCACGGCGGCGACGGCGCTCAAGTACCGCAAGGAACTTTATTCCAACGAGTTCGTTCCCGAAATCGGCGGCGTGCACCCGAAGCGCTACGACGTCCACGGCATCTACCTGCCGGAGATGGAAATCGACCTCGCGAAGGAAGCGAAACGCCTCCACGCCGTCATGGATCTTTACGACTGCGTCAACATCTTCATCTCCGAAGGCGCCGGCGTCGAAGCCATCATCAAGGAAATGGAAGCCAGAGGCGAGGAAGTGCCGCGCGACGCATTCGGCCACGTCAAGCTCGACGCGATCAACCCGGGCAAGTGGTTCGGCAAGCAGTTCGCGGAAATGATCGGCGCGGAAAAGGTGCTCGTCCAGAAGTCCGGCTACTTCGCGCGCTCCGCTCCCGCGAACGCGGAAGACCTCACGCTCATCAAGGGCTGCGTGGACCTCGCGGTGGACGCGGCGATGCGCGGCGAAAGCGGCGTGATCGGTCACGACGAAGCGCACCAGGATCGCCTGCGCCCGATCGAGTTCGAACGCATCAAGGGCGGCAAGCCCTTCAACATGGCGTTCCCGTGGTTCAAGAATCTGCTCCGCGAAATCGGGCAGCCCGAACCCGTCGCCGCCCGCAAGGCCTGACGCGTTCCCGCGCCTTCAAAAAGCTCCGAGCCGCCCGCCGGCCCGGAGCTTTTTTTGCGTTTGCGGCTCCCGCAAAGCCCGAAAAAAAACAGGGATTGCAGGGATTTTGAGGGATTCCCGCGGGAACGAGCTTTGGGGGCGAAGGCAATCCTGCCTTCGTTCCCGCGGCGTTCGGGCGCCCGAAAACGAACATCCGCCGCGCGGCGTTCCCGCGCTCCTCCGAATTCGTGAAATTCGAGCAATTCGTGGATAAAAAATCCGCGTCAATCCGCGAGTTCCGCGGGAGATTTTCCCGCGACCGCGGCATTCCCGCAATCGCGCACTTACAGCGCGCATCGTTTTTCGTTGCCGTTTCCGTAGGGTTGGCACCCTACGCTGGGCAATTTCGCCCCTCCGGGGCTTTTGAAAATCCTTCCGCACTTTGAAAAGCCCCCGCCGGGGGCGTCCCTCTTTGAAACCCCGGGTGGAAACCTGGGGCAGGACGGAAAATCCGACAAGCCCCGTCGGGGCGCCCCTGCTCCGGGCGCATCCGTTCGCCGTGGGAACAGGGTCGCCTTTACAAGGCTTTTCCGTTTCGCGTGCATCCCCGGGCTTCCGCCCGGGGTTTCTTTTGGGGCAGCCCCGTCGGGGCTTTGGGGCGAAGGCATTCCTGCCTTCGTCCGTGCGACAGGCGATTTCCCGAGGACGCATTTCCGCGCCCGCGCGTTCCCGAGCCCCGTGACGAAGACGCGGACGTCTTCGCGCCCAAGCGCCGGACAAGCGGAACGCCGCGCTCCAAATTCGTGAAATTTCTCAGAAATTTCAACGGGCGTCGCCGAAGAGGGCGCGGAAGGCGCGGTCGGAGAGCGCGGCGGGAGGCTCGGGAACGGGCGTCTCGAAGACGAGCGTCGCGCCCTCGTCGGAACAGGGGACGCGGTCCGTCTCGAACGCCGCGGTCGCCGGGAACGCCTCGAAGCAAAGCGGCATCTTTTCAGGCAAGGCGGCGGCGACGACCTTGTCCGCGGGCAGGCCGAAGATTTCCGTCACGCCGAGATTCGCTCCCGCGACGTTCGGCGCGAACGCCCAGCGGACGCGTTTCGGGCGGGCGCTCGTCCGCGGCGCGGAGGCGACGCGCGTCGCGCCCTCGGCGAAGCGGCCGCGGCTGAGGATTTCGAGGCGCAGCTTCGCGCCCTCTTCCGTGCGCGGGATCGTCAGATAAAAATCGCCGTCGCTTTCGAAAAACGCCGCGGGAGCGCCGTCGAGACGCGCGCCGAGAATTTCCGTTCCCGCGGAGACGATGCGCAGCAGATCCGTGCGCCGCGCCTCGATTTCCCACACGTCGAAATTCGCCCAGCCGTCCGCGGAAACGCAGGTGAAGCGGCTCAGCCGCGGGCAGACGAAGGAGCCGTCGCTGACGCCGGAGCGCAGGCGGCGCCAGTCGGCGAGCACGGATTCCTCGAGCTCGACGGCGACGGGCCCGGCGAATTCCGTCCCGCGCGCGAGCGGCGCGTCCTCCGCGACGCGGAAGACGCCGCCGGGCACGAGCTCGATTTCGCCGCGTTCTTCGGCGACGTCGAGCACGCTCACGGGCTCGAACGTCATCGCGCGCGCGAGTTCGCGGAAATAGACGACGCCGAAGACGACGTCGCCGCGCATGGGCTTGGAGAAACGGATTTCCCAGACGTCGCCCGCGGCGTCGTCCGCGCCCGCGTTCGCGGGAGAGGCGGCGGCGACAGCTTCGCCGAAGAAGCGCGGCGCGAGGGCGTTCTTCGGCAGGCGCACGCGGAGCGCCTGGCGCGGCGCGCTCTCGACGTCGCATTCGAAACGCGTCTCCGCGCGCGCGTAGCGGGAAAATTCCAGCGGCTCAATCTTCTGCGTCCAGCGCGCCGTCGTCCGCGACGACGCCGAGCCGACGGCGAAGGTGACGCTCCACTTGGAGCCCCCGTGGCGGAAGGCGAAATTCGGCACGCCGAGCGGCGCGACCGCGTCCGTTCCCGAGACGTCCTCGGGAACGTCGTCCTCGATCTCGGCGGGCGGAATCTCGACGACGCGCTCGCGGGAACGCACCTGGAGCTTCAGCCCTTCTTCCGTGAACACGCGGAGATCGCCCTGCTGGCGCCGCGCGCCGTTGAAGACGAGCTGCGGCGCCGTCCACGTCGGCGCGCCCGCCGGAAACGCGCCCGAAAGCACGACGCGGAAATTCTCCTCGCCGGAAAGCGAGTGCTTCATGAAGAGCGTGACCTTGCGCTCGTCCGCGCTTTCCTGCGACTCGGACCAGTAGGCGAGCGCGTCGCCGGAGACGGACTCGAGCTCGAGCCCCTCCGGCAGCGGGAACGAAAGGCTGAAGACGTCCGCGCGGGAGACTTCCGCCGTGACGTCCGCCGTGAACGTCACCTTGTCGTGATTGAGCACGAGCACGTCCTTCGTCGTGATGCGCAGGTTCGGCTTCACTTCGGAAAGATCGACGCGGAACGCCGCCTCGCCGGAGACGGAGCGGAACGCGCGGCGCAGCTGCGCGCCGGGCGCGGCTTCCGCGGCGCGTTCCCGCAGGGAGGCGGGGAATTCCTTTTCGTCCACGACGACGAGCCCGGGCGCGGCGCATTCGTCCACCTGCAGGTCGTCGCCCGTGGCGACGCCGACGGTGCGGACGCTCTCGGCGCAGTTCAGAATCTCGAGCGCGGCGAAGCGCTGCGGCCTGCCGACGTCGAGCGGCGCCTGCGTGCGCACGGTCAGAGAAACCGGTTCGGACCTTTTCGAATCGAGCAGGACGGTGAGCACGTTGTCGCGCCCGAAATTCCAGCGGCGGATCGCGGCGCCGTCCGCGCGCGAGACCGAAAAGCCCTCAGGAATGCGGATTTCCGTCCTGGAGAATTCGCCCTGCGCCGGCGTCAGCGTGATTTCGTGAAAGCCCTCAATCGTGCCCGCGGCGGGAACGTAGAGGTCGGCGCTTTCGGCGTAGAGCGCGAGGGGCTCGCCCGCGCGGTCGCGTTCCCGCGGGTTCCAGAGAATGCGGCGCGTCTCGATCGGCTTGAAGACGATCGTCCCGCGCTGCGTCGCGCCCTCGGCGGGCAGCGGCGAGAGCGTGACTTCGCCCTCGGCGGAGAGCCGGCTGTCGAGCCGGTCGACGGAGACGTCGACAACGTCCGCCGCCGCGTTGCCCGTGGGCAGCGCCATGCCGCGCGCGTCGCGGTTCAGCGCGAGCTCGTAGCCGAAATGCGCGGAAAACGTTCCCGCGCGGTCGAGGACGATCTGATAGACGATGCCGTTTTTCCCGCGGCGGCGTTCGAGGCGCATCGGCGCCGCTTCGTCCGCCTTGGCGAAGCGCGTCAGCACCGCCGGCGACGCGAGCAGGTCGAAGCGCTCGCCCGCGCGCCCCTTCACGCGGATTTCGCCCGAGGCGACGACGCGGTCGGAAAGAATGCGGACGTCCTGCGCGATGCGCTCGGCGATATTCTGCGGGCGCGCGAGCTCGACGTCGAGCTCCTCTTCCGCGAAGTCCGTGCCGAAGGGCGCGGCGCGGAGCTCCGCCGTTCCCGCGAGGCACGCGAGCGCGAGCGTTCCCGCCGCGAGCAGCGGCGCCGCGGCGGAGGCGGAGGGCGCGCCCGCCCGCGGCGGCTCCTCCTTGCCGCCGAAGCGCTTCTTCAGCGCGAAGAGGAAGGAGACGAGCGCGAGCAGAATTTCCGACGCGAGAACCGCGGCGACGAGCGCGGGAACGCGGTGCGCGGCGTCCGACGTGCCGAGCACGAACGCGCCGTAGAAGCCGACGCGCCCCGCGAGGCGCAGAATCACGCTGCGCCGCCAGACCGCGCCGACGGAAAGCAGGACGCAGCCCGCCGCCATGACGGCGAAAAGCGTCGCCGGAGCCGCCCCGAAGAGAGCGCCGCCGAGCGTCGTCCACGGCACGAAGCGCGCGGAGACGGTCTCGCCCGCGCCGAAGACGGCGACGGAAAAATCGTAGCTCGGGCTCGAGCCGAGCCGCAGCGCCGCCGTTCCCGCGAAGAGCGCAACGAAGAGCGACGCCGCGCACGCGCCGCCGACGAGCACGCGCCAGAAGCGCCGCGCGCGCGTCGCCAGCAGAATCGCGAGCGTTCCCGCGAAGACGCAGAGCGCGGGCAGAAGCGGCGCCGCGTCCGAAAGGTTTTTCGCGACGGAGCACGCGAGCGAGCCCCACGACGCGGGCGGCGTGCGTCCGTTGCGGAAGGCACGCCCGGGAAATTCGCCCGCGCCTTCGAGCCGCGAGGAAAGCACGGGAACGTCCGCGCGCGGCAGCGCGAGCCTGATCGTTCCGGGGCCGGGGGCGAACGCCTCGCCGCGGAGCGCGAGCGCGAACTCGCCGCGCCCGGGCTTCAGCGGCACCGTCACGCGCGTCCCGGAGACGGCGGCGCCCTCGGGGAGCGCCGAGCCGACGGCGGTCTCCGGCGGCAGGTCGAGCGCCAGCGAAGCCGCGCCGTCGTTCAGATATTCGTAGCGGCAGACGAACTCCGCGGGCGCGCCCGCGACGCCGGGAACCAGCCGCCCCGTCGCGCGCGTGACGACGCAGCGCGGGAACTCGCGCCGCGGCAGCGTCCGGAATCCGAAATCAAGCGCGAACGGGCGCCGCACGTACTGGAACGCGCCGAGCAGAATCTTTCCGCCGCGTCCGGCGAAGGATTCGGCGGGAACGCACTCGCGCGCGACTTCCGCGACGGCGGGATTTTCCGCCTCGTTTTCCGGCGGAAGCAGCGCGACCGCGCGGTCGCTCGTGATGAAGATTTCGCCCTGCTCGCCGGAGACGTCCGCGAGGCGCGCGCCGGAAAAGTCCGCCGAGGCGAAACCGTCCGCCGGCGTCTCCGGAAATTCGAAATTCACGCGGAAGGAAAACGCGTCGCGCCGCGGCGCGCGCAGCTGGAGCGCGACGACGCCGTCCTCGCCCGCGACGGGCGCGAAGAAGTCCGACGCGTTCTCGACGCCGAGAAACTTCGCGTTCTTCGGCAGCGCGACGGAGACGTTTTCGATCGGCTCGACGGCGTTTTCCGCGCGGACGACGGCGTTCCCGCGCACGCGGTCGGCGGCGATCTCATAGACGGTCGAGACGCTCCCGTGCAGCGCGGGCAGCGTCTTTTCGACGCGCACGTCCGCGCTCCAGTCCGCGCCGCGCATGCGGAACACCTGCTGCGGGAGCGTGCCCGAAGTCTGCGGGTAAAATTCGGAAGGCACTTCGGAAAGCCCGTCGAGCGCGACGGGAACGGGGCGGAGATTCTTCGCCGCCGCGAAGCCGACGAATCCGCGGACGAAGCGCGCCTGCGGCGAACGCAGACTGCGCAGCGCGCACGTCTCCGCGCCCTCGACGGAGGCGCTTTTGCCTGTGAAGATGCGGATCTCGTGCTCGCCCGAAAGCGGCTCGGTGAAGACGAGGCGGAGTTCGCGCCGGCCGTCGCGCGCCGTTTCCGCAAGCTCGTAGCCGGCGAGCAGCTCGGCGGAGACGGATTCGACGGTGCAGTCGTCGGGCACGAGCACCGTCCATTCATAGACCGGCGCGGCGCGGATTTTGAGGCGCTGGCGCGTCAGCTGCACGATGCGCTCGGAATCGAAGTGGCAGCGCGTCGTCTGCAGAATCGAGACGTCGGGGCGGATTTCGTCCACGGCGAGCGTGAGCCCGCTCCCGCCGTTGGAAATGCGGTACACGGCCTGCACCTGCGCGGCGCCGGTGTCTTCGAAAAGCTCGTCGTTCCGCGGGAACGCGGACTCGGCGACCTGCGTCTGCCCGTTGCGCGGGAGGATTTCGCAGCGCACGGCGCCGTCGTTCACGATGCGGACGAGCTCGTTGAAGCGCACGCAGACGGCGGCGTCGGGCTGGGCGGCGACGGGAACGATGCGCAGCGGCTCGACCGTCGCGGGCAGCGAGGCGAAGCGGCTGCGCGCGCTCACGCGGAGCGCATAGGCGCCGCTCTTGCGCCGGCTGAGCACGACGTTGAGCCGCCCCGAAGGCGCGGGCGCGGCGGCGGCGTCCGCGGGAACGGCGGCGGGCGGGGCCGCCTTTTCGACGCTCCAGGAAAGCACGTCCGCGCCGGAGACGTCGAGAATCTCGCCCTCGCCGAAAAGATCGAAGACGAGATTGGAGAGCGCGCCCTGCGAGATCATCAGCGCGATTTCCTGGCGCAGCGCGAGTACGCCGGTCGAGACGCGCTGCTCGCCCACGGCGTCGGCGGAAAAGACGCACGCGGAAAATTCCGGCGGCGTTCCCGAGACTTCCTGCCAGCGCAGGTCGAAGACGCCGTTCGCGGGAAGGTAGCCCGCGTAGCCGCCTTCGTCCGGCTGCGGCACGGAAACGCTCGACGGCGCGAAGAGGATTTCGCCCGCGAGCCCTTCGAGACGGAACGGCGCGACGCGCACGGCGGGAACGGCGAAGTCGAGGCGCTTCCAGCCGTCCGCGAACGCGACACGCGCGTCGAACTCCAGATCCACGTCGAAGTTCCCGCGCTGCGGGAACTTCAGAAAATACGTCGGCTTTTTCTTTTCGGCGTCGATTTCAGCGCGGACGGAAAACGCGGACGACTCGGCGAAATTGCTCAGCGCCGCGTCGCCGGAGAGCACGGCGATTTCCGCGCCGAGCTCGCGCACGTTCGCCGTCGCGCGCATGCGGAAATGCACGGTGCCGCCGTCGGCGACGCCCACCAGCGAAAACGATTCGAGCGAGACGGGCGCGAGGAGCTCGCTCCCGCGCGCGATGTCGAGGCGCAGCGACGGCGAGCCGCTGATGCCGAAGGCGAGCTCGTTCTTGTCCGTCGAAATGCCGAGCGGGATCAGCCCGCGCGACTGCTTGCCGTAGAGGCGGAGTTCCGGCGTCGAGACGATGCGCACCATGCCGTCGAACGCGGTCGCGTCCGTTCCCGTGAAGATCATCGGCATGATCGTCGCGGGCAGTTCGAGCGCCCTGCGCGCGACGACGGTCGCCGTGAAGCTTTCGCCGGCGCCGGGCGCCTTTTTCGGGCGGATCTCGAGAAACGTCCGCGAGCCCGCGTGCCGCACGCTCCAGTCGCGCACCTGGTCGCCGTTCACGCTGACGATTTCGCCCTGCCCGACCGCCTCGAAGACGACCGCGTCGAGCCGCCCCTGCAGCACGCGCATCGTCGCGCGCGCGTTGTAGAGCGCCTCCTTGTCGTTGATGAAGACGGACTCGTTCAGCGTCGCCGAATAGAAGAGCTTTTCCGCCGCCGGAGCCTCCGCGGGAGCGGCGGGAACGGGCGCCGCCGCGGCGGGCGCGGATTCTTCGGCGAAGAGCGTCGCCGAAAGCGCGCAGAAGACGAACAGGAGCGGACGGAGAAAATTTTTCATGAATCGTGGCGTGGAAATTTTCGGAAGGCGGGAACGAAGGAAGCGGCGCGGGAACGCGCGCGCGTCAGGGATTTTTCACGAAGCCGCGGGAACAGCGCTTGTCGAGCTCGTGCGGGTGGAGCCCGTCTTCGCTGCGCTCGGCGACGTCGCGCGCGATCTGGGAATCCTCCGACGTCATTTCGCGGATGATGAGCTCGCGCGCGTCCTCGACCTTGTCGCAGAAATGGAAGATGTGCAGATCTTCCGGCGAGATGTAGCCGAGCTCGGCGAATTTTTCGAAGTTGATGACGGAGCGCCAGAACTCCTCGCCGTAAAGCACGATGGGGATTTTTTTGCCCGCCTTGCGCGTCTGCACGAGCGTGAGCATCTCGAAGAGCTCGTCCATCGTGCCGAAGCCGCCCGGGAACGCGACGAGCGCGCGGGCGAGATAAAGGAACCAGTACTTGCGGATGAAGAAATAGCGGAACTCGAAATCGAACTCCGGCGAAATGTACGGATTCGGCTTCTGCTCGAACGGCAGATGAATGCCGAGCCCGAGCGACTTGCCGCCCGCCTCGTAGGCGCCGCGGTTCGCCGCCTCCATGATGCCCGGACCGCCGCCGGAACAGATGTAGAACTCGTCCTCCGGATTCGGAAACATTTTTTTCGACCAGAGCGTGAGGTCGTGCGCGAGACGGCGCGCGTCCTCGTAGTAGCGCGCGTTCTTCAGCGCGCGCTCGGCGGCGGCGAGACGGGCGACCTTTTCCGCCTCCGGCAGCGGCGATTCGAGCACCTTGCGGCGTTCCCGCGCGAGGTTTTCCTCGGCGTCGACGAGCGGGAGCGTCCGCGCCGAGCCGAACATCACGACGGTCTTGCGCACGCCGTAGGGATAAAGCCGGTAATACGGCTCGAGCATTTCGCACTGAACGCGGATCGTGCGCGCCACGGGGCTGTTGAGGAAGTCGAGATTTTCGTAGGCGCGAGTGTGCTTGAATTGAGGAATTTTCGACGTGGGGTTTTCCATGCCTCGAAGCTTAGCCGTTCCCGCGAAATTATCAAACGCAAAGCGCCGCGAAAACGAACGCGGACGCGGCGGCGACGCGCGTTCCGCGGGCAAAAAAGAACGTTCCCGCGGATCGCTCCGCGGGAACGCCTACTTATTTAACACACTGAGAAAAAGTCAGCTCACGCCTTCTTCGCGCGGCGGCGACGCGTTCCCGCCAACGCCAACGCGCCCAGGCCCGCCAGCAACCCGAACGCCGACGGCTCGGGAATGAGCGACGTCACGCCGTTCGCCGTGAAGGTACCAAGCTCCGCAAGCGCCGTAATATGAGCCCCCAACGCGATATCGTTCGCGTCCAAGGCGACTCCGCCCGCTTTGATGATGGAAGTCGTATTGTTCGGCATCAGAAGCGTGATGACCACATTACCGGCGACGTCGCCAACCGTTCCGGAGTACGTCACGTTGATACCGAGATTCTGAATGCCGGGCGTTGCTCGATCCCCTAACGAATTATAAGAAACCCAACTGTCCAAAAGCGCACCGTTCGAAGTCTCCCAAGTAAACGTCGACCCCGATCTGGAAGTCGGACTTGTCCACGTACGATCACTAGCCGCACCGCTGTCGATTGCGACATAGTTGCCGGCCTGCGTAAAAACACCCCAATAATTCGACGAAAGCGTGTCGTTCTGAGAACCCTGCTGTCCCTCAACGCGAACACCTGCAGTTGCAGTTCCGGCAAGCGCCAACACTGACCCAGACTGGTCGGCGACAAAATTGTGGGTTCCGATTTTGATATTTAGCTCGAAAGCGTCTCCGACGTGATAATTCGTGTCGATGAGGGCTTGGGCGAGAGCGCTCGTGCAAGCGGCGTTCGAGAGATCCGCTGCCGCATTCGCGAGAGCGGTTCCCGCGGCGAGGAGAGAGGTAATTGCGATGATGTTTTTCATAAGTGGGAAAAACAGTAATGCCCCCCCCGTATGTAAATCGTCAAGAAGCGAATTTTCGCCCGAAAAACATTTTTTCTTTGACCTCGTTATCATCATTTCGAATTTGGGGGCGAAGGCATTCCTGCCTTCGTTCCCGCGACGCCCGATTTCCCGCCTCCGCATTTTCCCCGCGCGGCGTTCCCGCGCCCCGCCGAATTCGTGAAATTCGAGCAATTCGTGGATAAAAAATCCGCGTCAATCCGCGGGTTCCGCGGGAGATTTTCCGCGCCCGCGCGTTCCCGCAATCGCACACTTACAGCGCGCATCGTTTTCGTTGCCGTTTCCGTAGGGTTGGCACCCTACGCTGGGCAATTCCGCCCCGTCGGGGCTTTCATCTGTGTTCATCCGTGACATCTGCGGCAAAAAACTTTCTGCCCGCGCGAGGCGTTCCCCAAGCGCGCTTCGCGGCGCGCATGGGGTTACTTTTGTTTCGCCCCGCCGGGGCGTTTTCCGCGCCAATCCGCGAGTTCCGCGGGAGATTTTCCGCGCCCGCGCGTTCCCGCGGCGGACGCGCGTCGAGGCTCGCCACGGCGGGGGATTTCGTGTTCATTGGCGCGCATGGCTTTTCAGGCGAAGAGAAATCCGGACTGCTGCGCGTTCCCGCCGCCGGGCGCGCAGGCGCTCAACGCGCCGCTGATCGACCCCGCGGAACTGCCGACGTGGATCGTCGAGGAGGACGCGGATTTTCTCGCGTTCAACAAGCCGGGCTGGGTCGTCTGCCATCCGTCGAAGAACGGGCCGTGGTCGAGCCTCGTCGGCGCGGTGCGCGAATGGCGCGGCGGGGCGACGATGCACCTCGTTTCGCGCCTGGACCGCGAGACGAGCGGCGTCATCCTCGTCGCGCTCAACCGCGAGGCGGCGAGCAAGGCGCAGAAGGCGGTGGAGCGTCGCCAGGTCTCGAAGACGTATCTCGCGATTCTCGAAGGCGAGCTCGCGGAGCCGACGCTCGCGGACGCGCCGCTGCGCCCCGACACGGCGAGTCCCGTGCTCGTGAAGCAGTGCGTCGGCGAAGGTCCGGACGCGCAGACCGCCGTCACATTCTTCGAGCCGATTTTCCGCGGGAACGGCTACACGTTCGCGCGCGTCGAGCTGTACACGGGGCGCAAGCACCAGATCCGCGCGCATGCGCAGCACATCGGGCACTGCGTCGTCGGCGACAAGCTCTACGGGCGCGACGAGCGGCTGTATCTCGAGTTCTGCGAAAACGGCATGACGCCGCGCCTCCGGCGGGAACTCGAACTGCCGCGCCAGGCGCTCCACGCGGCGCGGCTCGTCTTCAGAAGCCCGGAATTTTCGCGGACGTTCACGGCGCCGCTCCCGCCGGACATGCGGGATTTCTGCCTCGAAAAAGTCGGCGTTCCCGCGGAGCTGCTGACGCTCGAAAACTCGGTGATGAAATTATGACTCCGCCTCGGCTTCCGGGAACGGCGGCGTGAGCAGCAGCGAGGACTTCAGCCCGGGAAGGTATTCCGAAAATTCGGGTCCGCCGGGAACGGCGTTGCGGAGCGCGGCCTGCACCATGCCGAGCTTCGCGTCGAAATTGTCCGCCAGCGAGACGAAGACCGCCTCCGGCGTCGCCGCGAGCGCCGCGGCGCCCCATTCGAGCTCGCCCTGGTGGCTGAGCACGACGTGTTCCAGCCGCTCCAGGATTTCCGGCGCGAGGCGGTTTTTGATGCCGTGCTTGCGCACGATGCGGTAGCCGAGCACGACGTGCCCCTGCAGCATGCCGGCGCGCGTCTTGCGCGTCGCGAGCCCCTGCGTGTATTCGACGGTTTTCCCGACGTCGTGGAGCAGCGCTCCCGCGATCGCGAGCGAGGGATCGACCTGGGGATAAAGCGGCAGCAGCGCGCGCGCGACGCGGGCGACGTGGCACGAGTGTTCCAGCAGCCCGTGGCGGTACGCGTGGTGCATCGAAATCGCCGCGGACGAATTCAGGAACGTCTCGCGGATTTCGGCGAAGACGGACGCCGCGACGGCGCGCAGCGACTCGTCCGGAATCGCCGCGACGTGTTCGTCCAGCTCCGCCTGAAGCGCGTCGAAATCTTCCGGAGAGCTTTCGACGAGATCGCCGAGCGCGCCGGAGGCCTCGACTTCCTCTTCGGAGAGCGCCTCGACGGCGTCGAGCTTCGGCGAAAAGCGCCCCTGGTAGCTTTCGGCGATCCCGCCGACGCGCACGACGGCGCCCTCGGGAACGTCCCGCAGCGCGACGCCGGCGAGGTTGTCGGAGAAGACGAGCGCGGAGAACGTTCCCGTCCTGTCGCCGAGTTCCAGCGAGTAGAACGGCGTTCCCGTCTTCGCGGTGCGGATGGCGCATTTCTTCAGCAGAAAGATTCCGGAAAAGGGGCTGTTCGCGGGAAGAGACTTCAGCGCGGCGGCGGAAAGGGCGGGAGCGTTCATGAGCTTCGGGAAATGCGGGTCGGTCGGCTCGCGGGCGGTTCAGCGTTTGCCCTTGGTCTTGGGCGCGTCGTATTTCTTGTAGGGCTTGTAGCCGTCGGGGATGACGGTCGGGCGCGCGTTGACTCCGGCGGCGGCGTAGCGTTTCTGCTGGGCTTCGACGCGGCGCATGAAGCTTTCGAAATCGCGCGTGCCCTTGCGGCACCAGACGGATTCGCTCATCGCGCACATGCGCGGGAAGAAGTGAAATTCGACGATCTGCGCGTTCTGCGCCTTCTCGCCCCAGAAGCAGGCCTGCGCGCCGAGCACGTGTTTTTCGAGCTTCGGGTCGAGCCCGCCGGGAATCGGCTCGAAGTCGAAAGCCTGCTTCATCGGCATGATGCCGCCCTGCGAGAAAAGGAATTTGCGGTCCGCCTTGTCGTAGCCCCAGTTGTAGTAGCATTTCGGGCGCGTGCAGACGATGAGGTCTTCGCCGCAGTTCGGCGCGATCTTCGGGTCGGTGTATTCGCGCCAGTGCATGACGGTGCAGCCCTTCGGAATGCCGCCTTCGGTGATTTCGTCCCAGGCGATGATCTTGCGTCCCTTCGATTCGAGGAACTTCTGCATGCGCGCGATCGTGTAGGACTGCAGTTTGTCCTCCGCCGAGCGCTTGTGCGTCTTTCCGGCGACGACGACCTCCTCCGGCTCAAGCTTCTCTTCCTTGATGCGCTTCTGGCAGGCGGGGCAGTTCTTCCAATCGCCCTTCGGGCATTCGTCCGCTCCGAGGTGAATGTATTTTCCCGGGAACAGCGCGAGCACTTCGGTGAAGACGTCTTCGAGGAACTTGAAGGTCTTTTCCTTGCCGGGGCAGTAAACCTGGCCGTACACGCCGCCGACGAGCGGCATCTTCCCCGGGCGGTTACCCGTGCAGGTGTATTCGGGATAAGAATACATCGCCGCGCGCGCGTGGCCGGGAATCTCGATCTCGGGAACGATCGTGATGAAGCGCTCCGCCGCGTAGGCGACGATCTCCTTCACGTCCTTCTGCGTGTAGAATCCGCCGTATTCGCCCTTGGAGTTCCAGCAGGCGGAATCGTTCTTTTCGAGCGGATACTGTCCGCGCGGCTCTTCCTTGGGCGTCTCGCCGATGAGCATGTTGTCGCGCCAGGCGCCGATTTCCGTCAGCTTCGGGTATTTCTTGATTTCGAGTCGCCAGCCCTGGTCTTCCGTCAGGTGCCAGTGGAAGCGGTTGATCTTGTGCCACGAGAGCGTGTCGATGAATTTCTTCACTTCCTCCTTCGTGTAGAAGTGGCGGGCGACGTCGAGATGCGCGCCGCGCCACGCGAAGCGCGGCGAGTCCGTGATCTTGGCGGCGGGAAGGCTCCACTCGATCTTCTCCTTCACGGGCTTGCGGGAATAAATCTCCGGCGGCATCATCTGGCGCACGGTCTGCAGCCCGTAAAAGAGCCCGGCGGGCGTCTTCGCGACGACGGAAATCCCCGCGCTCGAGACGTCGAGCTTGTAGCCTTCGTCGCCGGTCTTCGCCGCGGGATCGATGCGCAGCCTCACCTGCCCGGACTTGCCGACTTCGAGCTTCATGCCGGTCGCGCGCTCGATCTCCTTCGCGAAATACTTGGCGACGGGCAGCGCCTCCGGCGACTGCGCGGCGATCGTCGTGGACGGGCGGAAGACGAACTTGCCGCTCGCCGCCTTGTAGGAGACCGGCTGCGGCACGATCGTGTTTTCGGAGTTCTTGGCGGCTTTCGGCGCCGCGCTCAGCGGGAACGCCGTCGCCGAAAACACGGCGAGGAGGACAACGAGTAAAAGCTTTTTCATGCCCTCAACCTTAGCCCGCAGGCACGGATTCGCGAGAAAATTCTTCAAAAATCTTGCTTCCGCACCGCCGACGGCGTTCGATTTCGCGAAAAACTTCACGCGACCATGCCGAAATCGGAAAGAACCAATGTGATGCGCCTGCTCGACGCCGCGAAGATCCCGTTCGCCGTCCACGAATACGATCCCGAGCTGACGGACGGGAACGCCGTCGCCGCCGCGCTCGGGCAGGATCCGTTTCACGTGTTCAAGACGCTCGTCACCACGGGCGCGTCCGGCGCGCACTACGTGTTCGCCGTTCCCGTGAACGCGACGCTGCACCTGAAGAAGGCGGCGAAGGCGGTCGGCGAAAAAAGCGTCGAGATGCTGAAGCAGCGCGACCTGCTCCCGCTCACCGGCTACGTCCACGGCGGCTGCTCGCCCGTGGGCATGAAGAAGGCGTTCCCGACGGTCTTCGACGAGACGGCGACGCTTTTCGACACGCTCGTCGTCAGCGCCGGGCGGCGCGGCTTTCAGGTCGAGCTCGCGCCGGAGACGCTCCGCGCCTACGTCGGCGGCAGATTCGCCGACCTGACAGAATGAAAAAAGGAAAGCCCGAGAAGCGCGCCATGAACGAAGACAAAGAACCGAAATCCGCCGCGGGAACGCCGCTCCTCGACGCGCTCCCGCTGAACGCGGGCGTGCGCGTGCTCGCCGCCGACCCGCGCGGGATCTTCGCGCTCGAAAAGCCCGCGGGAACGATGACGCACCCGAACGCGCCCGGCGTCGCCGCCGCGAAGCGCGCAATGCTCGTCGCCGACTACAGTCTGAAGCAGGAATGCTACTGCGTGCGCGACGCCGCGGGCGCCGCGCGGAAAATCTTCGTGCTCAACCGCCTGGATTCGCCGACGAGCGGCGTCGTGCTCTGCGCCTGGGACGAGGCCGTCGCCCGCCTCGCGCGCGCCGCGTTCGCGGGAACGGGCGTCCGCAAGACCTATTTCGCGCTCGTGCGCGGGAACGCTCCCGCCGCCGCGCGCTGGGAGAATTTTCTGCTTCGCGAAAGCCGCGGCGGCGAGCTGCGCGTGCGCGTCGCGCCTCACGGGAAAATCCGCGGCTCGCAGTTCGCCGCGACCGCCGTCGAAAAAATCCGCGGGAACGCGGCGTTCGCGCTCGTGAAGCTTTCGCCCGAGACGGGACGCACGCACCAGCTGCGCGTGCAGTGCGCGGCGCGCGGCATGCCCATCGTCGGCGACCGCGCCTACGGCGACGCCGCGGCGGACAAACGCGACGCCGACCGGCTCGCGGACGCGCGCGGACGGCTTTTCCTGCACGCCGCGGAGACGGAAATCGCGCTCCCGCTGCGCGGCGGGATGCTGCGCTTCCGCGCGTCCTCCCCGCTCCCGCCGCTCTTCGACGACGCCCTCGCCCGCCTGCTCCGCGGCGCCTGACGCCGCGCGCGCTCACGCGGGAACGCGCGTCTTCAGAGGGTTTCCGGGCGGGCGAAGTTCGCGGCGACGCCGTTGAAGAAGGCGCCGAGGTGGACGCCGTCCGTGAAGCAGTGATTAAAGCGGCCCGAGAGCGTGATTTCGCCCGCGGGCGTCATCTTGAACCAGGTCAGAATCTGCTCCGCCTGATTGAAGGCGAAGTCCGCCGCGCTCGTTCCCGTCGCCGAAAACCACGGCACGCACGAGGCGCAGAAAATGTTCGGCAGGCCGTCGCCCGTTTCGGCGGGAGCGTTCCCGCGGCGCACGGATTCGACGATCGGCGCGGCGGAGGCGCGGAACTCGGCGAACGTCGGCCGGTACGGCAGCAGCGCCTGCACGAAGAGCTCCGAGCCCTCGCGCGCGAGCGGGCACGACGGGTGCACGACCGCGTATTCCGCGACGCGCTCGTCGTCGAGAAAGCGCAGGCGCATCGCGGGAACGGCGTTCAGCGCCTTCGCGACCGCGAAGCACGCGAGCAGGAAGAACGATTCGCCGCGCTCCTTCGCGAAGCGGAAGATCTCCCGCGCGTCGAGCGCGACGGAGACGTTGTAGTTCGGATTCGCGAAGCCCGCGTAAAAGCGGAAGAGCTCGCGGCGCTCCCACGTTCCGATCGGAATCGCGCGGAAGCGCGTGTCCGTGCCGTCCGTCACGCCCGCGCCCTCCTCAGACGATCTTCACGAAGTTGCGCTTGCCGGCCTGAATGACCGTCCCCGCGGCGGCTTCGCGCGTGAGGCGCGCGTTCACGTCCGCGAGCTTCGCGTCGTTCACCTTCACGGCGCCGCCTTCGACGAGGCGGCGGATTTCCTTTTTGCTCGGGAAAATCTTCGTCGCGGCGAGCAGATCGACGACGCTCGCGTCCGCCGCGCCCGCGGGAACGAGCGCGTCCCACGCGAACTCGGGAACGTCGGCGCGCACCTGTTTTTTCGAAAACACGTTCTCGAACTGCTCGCGCTCGTAGCGCCCGGCTTCCTCGCCGTGAAATTTCGCGGTGAGCGCGGCGGCGAGGCGCTTCTTCATCTCCATCGGGTGCTCGTTCTTCATCGCGGCGATTTCCGCGGGCGACTTTTCGAGCAGCAGCTCGTAATAGACCCACATCGTCGCGTCGGGCACGCTCATCACCTTGCCGAACATGTCCTTCGCGGAATCGTTCAGCGCGATGTAGTTGCCGTAGCTCTTGGACATCTTGCGCTCGCCGTCGAGCCCGACGAGCAGCGGCATCGTGATGACCGCCTGCTCCGGCATTCCCGCCTCCTTCTGCAGCTGGCGGCCGACGAGATTGTTGAAAAGCTGGTCCGTGCCGCCGATTTCGACGTCGCTTTCGAGCTCGACGGAATCGCGCCCCTGCAGCAGCGGGTAGAGAAATTCGACGATGGAGATGGGCGTCTTCGCGGCGTAGCGCTTCGCGAAATCGTCGCGCTCGAGCATACGCGCGACCGTCATCTGGCGGGAAAGCTGCAGCGCGTCGAGCATCGACATCCTGCCGAACCACTCGCTGTTGCGGCGCACTTCGGTCTTTTCCGGATCGAGAATCTTGAACGCCTGGTCGAGATAGGTCTTCGCGTTTTCCTCGATTTCGGCCTCGCTCAGAATCGGGCGCGCGACGGAGCGGCCGGACGGGTCGCCGATGCGCGTCGTGAAATCGCCGATGACGAGCACCGCCTGGTGCCCGAGGTCCTGAAACTGCCGCAGCTTGTTGAACACGACCATGTGCCCGAACGTGAGGTCCGGGCGCGTGGGGTCGACGCCGAGCTTCACGCGGAGCTTCTTTCCCGCGCGGATGCGCTCGACGAGCTGTTCTTCGCCGAGAAAGACCTCGGCGCGCTGTTTCAGGAGTTCGATCTGTTTTGCGGCTTCCATCGGAATCAAAAAAAGTTTTTTCAGTCTAAAAAACGTTCCCGCGGGAACGCAAATTTTTAAGCTTAACGATTGGAGCCG
>NZ_JBNPNH010000005.1:0-133340 GCF_050314555.1 Candidatus Spyradosoma sp. SGI.093
ACGGTAGTTGTAATAGACGAGGTCGAGTTCGGAATCGTAGAACTCCGAGGACCATTGGAACGGGTTCGCGGGAACGGCAGTTCCTTCGGGCGTTCCCGCGGAGACCGTGCCGAAGGGCGCGTAGTCGTAGGTCGCGGCGGTGTTCCCGTAGAAATCCACCAGTTCGCAGACGTTTTTCGTCAGATCGACCGTCGGGAAATAGAGGTTTTCGCCGAGGACGTTGATCGCGAGCGGGCGCGTCGCCGCATTTTTGAAGCGCACGGAACGATTCAAGCGACTACGCTCTATATTCTGAAAATTAGTTTTGACGCGCATTAATATTCAATCTCTTCGGCTTTTTCGAAAATATTTTAATCCGTCTTAATTTTTCAAATAAGAATCAATGACTGTTTCCGCGAGATTTCTAACATGCGGACAGGAATCTTTTTTCAAGAAACCAAGATTCTCTTCTATATCACGCAAAATGTATCCTGGATAACAAACGCGCCCCGGATCAATATAACGCGAAATCCCTTGAAGCAAAGCGATTTTTAATTCGCAACGATCCGATTCTTTCATGTTTTTTATGAAAGCGTAATCCCTCTCAGTTATCTTCGACGCAAAGAAAAACTCTAACTTTCTCGGATCTATTGCAGGATTTTCTATTTCTTTTTGGTAGTCTTTATTTGAACTAAGCTCAATCTCTTCTTCTACGAGATCAAATATTCTTGCCAGCAAAGAATAAAGGCGCTCTTGTCGATATGAGGAAAACATCTCCGGAACTAAAAACGGAAAAAACGACCAACGAGACCCAAGTCCTAAAATAAGCGTCGCGGTAATTCTCGGCCTATTTTCGTAAAAATTTCCATTTCCGTAATTAAAATCAATAAACATCTCGCCAACAAAGGAAAAGTTTTCGATCTCTTGATTCTCGGCCTCGATAAGGGAGTTCACCTTTTCAATCACCGCTGATTTTTCAAAAAAAAGATTTGTCTTCCCATCAATACGTTTTATCGGAAACTCAAGAGTGTCGATAACCACACTTTGCCGCTCCGAAAAGAGCAGCGCAACTTCAAATCCGCAGTAAAAGCAAACAACACAAAAAATTAAAATTTTAAAGACTTTCATAATTTCTCCTTTTTTCAAAATTTAATCCCATCGATCAAGTTTCCTGCAATATCCTCCTTTAGCGACGGAGAATTTCACGGAAGAGGTCAAAAGAAGAATTCCGGGAAGCAACCATACGAGAAAAAAGACGCCAAACCTACCACATTCCCAAAAGATCGGGATTCGCCGGATATCGCGACAACCCAACAAAATACGGTTCCACAAAAGAAAAAATCAGCAGAAGGTGCAGGAGTGCGCTTCTCCGAAAATCCGCGCGGAACGTCAGCTCTAAAATTTCTTCGCTCATAATCAAATCGGCATGTATGCCCGTCTTCTATTTCTTAAAAAGGTTGAAAAAATAATATATAAAGCAGACTCCGGCAACCAAAGACAAGCCCAAAATCAAAAAGAAATGAAAAGAATACTCTCGAAAGGAAAAAAGAATGATGAGCGCTCCCACGCTCAAAATCGAAAAAGAAAGAAGATATGCGGCCTCAGAAATATTAGTTAAGAGCTTCTGATCCGAATCTCCTAAGTTTTGGAGATGATTCTTTACGCTCGGAGGCGGATATTCAGGAAATTCGTTATTTGAAGACTCCGTCGAAATTCTATGAAGAGCCCCCCTCCTTTTTATTTTCGTCAATAAAAAAACTACGCCCCAAAAAATCCCCGTATAGCAGAAAACAAGAGAAGACGATTTTATGAGGGAGGTCCGCAAAGAATTTTCAAAAAATTTTTCAGCCGGAAGCATTTTCCCCAAAATATCCTTCTCCACCTCCTCTTTTCTTATAGGCACTCGGACATATTCCGAAAACAAAAACTTATAAAACTCTTCCTGATTATAGACGCCATCTCCTATTTTGGAATAATAAAGGCTGTTCGAGGATTCATCATAGAAAATATTTTGGATTTTACCTGCATGAGAAAGACTATATTCATCGTTTTCGCATGAATTCAAATATGTCTCCAAATCAAAATAGTATCTGTCGAGACGGAAATGCACGTTCGGCAAACAAAGAATCAAAAACAATCCAAGAAGAAACAATGACGAAATCTTCAAATCAAAGACATTCTTCCTAAAAAATGAAGCAAGTTTACTCATGTCGAAAAATCTTTAAAGAAAAATCGGAACGACAAAAATCTTCAGCAGGCCCCGAAAATCTTTTCCTTTCATCAGGGAGTCTCCGGTCAACAAATTCTCCTCAGACTGCGCTTGAGGATCAAGGATTCTTAGCTCAAGCCGAGCGATGTGCTCCTCTGGAATTCTTTTGCTGAGCAATGAGAGAAATTCTTTCTTGCTGAAGCGAACACATGACAGCCTCCAACGCTTTGTCGGCGCATCTTGCGCCAGTCCGACTGCGAGTTCCTTTGTCGCCAAATAGAATTCATCGCTCTTTCCAATCGCCTCTCTGAACGAAAGGAGGTCGATCTGTGAAGAATAAAGCTCTTGACCTTCTTTTGCGAAGAAGGCGATTTCAGCGTCAATGGAAGATTTCGAGGGAGCGTCCCGATTTTCTAGAATCAAAACAAGGCATCCTTTTGCATCTGAACAGAAAGAGGCCTCCCCCTTGTTAGCGTCAAGAAATTCCATTTCGGAAAAAATGGAACGCAAAGACTCTAATCGATTTCTGACAGGAAGAAGTTCCGTCTCCAATCGCGCCAATGCTTCTCTATCCATATGATAAAGGAATCCTAATTTCATATCGGCAGTAAATTCAAAATCTCGCTTGTGATAAGGTATTGTTGCCGGAATATAAAATGAAGGATTATAGAAATAATCGTAGCTAATCATGTCGCTTTCGCCGAAATAAAAAGATCGTCTCTTGACGGACAGCTTTTCCAAATTCGGCAAAATCTTGAGAGCTTCTTCATTTCGCAAAAAGGTTCCAAAATTAAAAATTTTCTCCCTCCATGTGAGTTCAGCATGGTTCGGTATCTCGTACAACACCACGGGCGTTCCCTCCGGAAGATACTGAGTGCGAAGAATTCGAGAAGAAACAATGTATTGGTACACCTCGTTAAGCCTGTCGAAAAATACGGAAAGGATTTCCAAGAAGAAAATTCCTCCTACGACAAACAATACTGTATTAATCGCGCGTTTTTTGCGAACAGGTTTCATACAATTCATCGAAATAATCCCCCCAAGTCCCGTTTTCCACCTCCGAGGAACAAGTACTGAAAAGACTTATGGAAGCGAGAACACTAGATCTTACTCTCTCTCTTCGTTCATCTTTATTTAAATTAGAAACCCCGGGATAAGAATGTTTGGTATACGCCTCTATTTCTCGGCAAATGCTCTTTTTGCACGGATTTTCCTCCTCTCTGTCAAAACAATTTTGCACCGTGTGGAGCATTTCATGGGCTACGATTGCATTGATTTTTTCTTGAAATATCCAAGTATCTTTAAAATTATTTTTACAGATTTTTATAACGCCTTTAGTGACGCCAGAGAACAGCGAAGTATTTTGAAAAAAGGCTTCCGCCTTTCCTTGACAACACCCACAAGATATTTCAGGAGGAAAACACGTCCACGTCTTATCTAGAATTTTTTTATATTTCAGATAAGCCTCTGTGTTTTTTGCTTTATTCACCATGCCATCACAATCAAAATTTCCCAAATAATCTGATTTCTTCGTGACAAAATTCCCCAGGAACGCATACAGATTCACTCCTCCCTGTTCCTCGATTGGGTCGCGGGAGAGGAAGCGGCCGTCGGCGGGCGAGTAGTGGCGGTAGTTGTAATAGACGAGACCCAACTCATCGTCGTAAACTTCCGAAGACCATTGGAACGGGTTGTCGGGAGCGGCGGAGCCGGAAGGCGTTCCCGCGGAGACCGCGCCGAAGGGCGCGTAATCGTAGGTCGCCGCCACGTCCCCGTAGAAATCGACCAGCTCGCAGACGTTCTTCGTCAGATCGACGGTCGGGAAATAGAGGTTGTCGCCGAGGACGTTGATCGCGAGCGGGCGCGTCGCGGTCGGTTCTTCGGGATCCCAGAAGATCACGCGTTTCAGCGCAAAACTTTCCGTTCCCTCGGCGTCCGTCGAAACGTCGAACGCGGCGATCTGCAGATAGCCGTCGTAAACATAGCGCTCGTGCAGCGTGAGCGTTCCCGCGACGGTCACTTTCTTCTCGAAGCGGCGTCCCTGCGAATCGTAGGCGCACTCGACGACGGCCTGCGTCGCCGCGTTTTCGAAGCGGATCGGACGGTTCTCGCCGTTGTAGGTGATTTGCCACGTTCCCGTGGAGGTGCGGATCAGCGTCGCGTTCCCGTCCAAGTCGTAGGTCGGAGAGAAATTTTCTTCGGAGGGGTTTTCAACAAGCGACTGGAAAGTCGCTTCCCCGGAAGAGGCGATTCCCGAATACTGGTTGAGGGAATTCGTCACGTAGGAGAGCGACGCGTCTTTTTCGGTCGCCGTGCTGCGGTTGCCGATGTAGTCGAACGCGTAGGCGTACGCGTCGGAACCGAGCGTCGCCGAAGTCAGCTCCGAGCGCGCGTTGTAGCCGAAGGCGTCCGAGCGCGCGGCGGCGCTCCCGCGCGTCTGCGTCCGCGCGGAAACGCGCCCGAGCGCGTCGTGGCTGTAAGTGCGTTTCGCGATGAGCGAAGCATCGCTTTTTTCGTAGGCGATTTCAACCGGCAAATCCCGATCCGCCGCGTAGGCGACGCGCTTCGTCATCACGTAGCCGCCCATCACCGCGATTTCCGAGAGCAGATCCGTTCCCGCGAGCCGACCGTACGCGAACTCCACGTTCCCGTAGGCGCAGCCCGAGAGGCGCCCCGTCGCCGCGTCCCAGCTCCGCGCGAAGAGCGCGAAGGGCTCGCCCCCGCGCGTCGCCGTGAGCGAGATTTCCCGCCCGTACGCGTCGAGCCCGCGCGCCAGCGACGCGTTCAACGCGGCGTCGCTCTCCGAAACGAGCGAGCCGTACGCGTCGTACGCGAAGGTCTTCGTGCCCGCGGCGTCCGTCACGGAGGCGAGGCGCCCGAGCGCGTCGTAGGCCTGGGAAACGCCCGCCGTGCCGTCGGAATACGTCGTCGAGACGAGTCGGTTCCACGCGTCGTAGGCGCAGGCGGTCGAGACGCCGCGCGACCACGCGCGCGAGGCGAGCAGCCCCGTCGCCGTGTAAACATAATTCACCGACGCGCCGGCGGCGTCCGTCTTCGAAAGCAGCGCGCCCGTCGCCGCGTCGTAAGTCCACGTCGTGAGGTCGCCCGCGTCGTCGTCGAGAGCGCCCGGGGATTCCGGCGCGCCCGCGAGCGCGCGGAAGGTGCGCATTTGCGTCTTCTGCCCGAACGCGTCGTAGGCGAACTTCACCGGATACGCGGCGTTCCCGTATTCGGCGAGAACGTTCCCGCGCGCGTCGTAGGCGGGAACGTTCAGGGATGATTTTTCGGGTTCGTGGAGCATGACCGGCGCACAGATTACACTTTTTCCGAAAACGAATTGTGTCGCAATTGTGACGTTTTCCCTGCAGCCCGCTTAAACAAAGGGCTGAAAATTTTCAAAAAAATTTTTTCGGGCGAAAAAACGGGGCGTTTTCCGCGAAATCCGCCCGAAGCGCGTCCCGAAAAACCGCCCGAAAAGGCGCGCGCTCACGCGTCGGATTCGAGCTCGAGCGAGAGCGCTTCCCAAGATTCGTAGGCGGCGGCGATCTCGCGCTTCACGGCGTCGTAGCGCGCCATGTCGGACTTCACCGCCTCGCCGTCGCGCGAGAAGAAGTCCGGCGCCGTCATCTTTTCCTCGAACGCGGCCTGCTCGGCTTCGAGCGCGGCGATGCGCTCCTCCGTCTCGCGGATCTTTTTGCGGACGGGCGCGAGGCGCTTCGCGCGTTCCGCCGTGGCGCGGCGGCGTTCCCGCGGGTCGTCCGCCGAAGGCTTTTTCGCGGAGGCGGAAGCGGCGGCGGAGAATCTTTCGCGTTCCCGCGCGCGCTCGTCCGCGGTCGCCGCGAGGTAGTCGCTGACGTTCCCGAGAAAGACGCGCAGGCCGTGATTCTTCACCTCGACGACCTTCGTCACGAGCGGGTCGAGAAAATCGCGGTCGTGCGAGACGACGACGAACGTTCCCGCGTACTGCCGCAGCGCCTGCGCAAGCACGCTTTTCGAGCGCATGTCGAGGTGGTTCGTCGGCTCGTCGAGGACGAGGAAATTGAACGGGCGCAGCAGCATCCGCGCGAGCGCGAGCCGGTTGCGCTCGCCGCCGGAGAGCACGCCGACGGGCTTGAACACGTCTTCGCCGCGGAAGAGAAACGCGCCGAGGAGCGTGCGCAGGCGCGTCGTGCCGAGCCCGGCGGCGACGTCGTTCACGGTCGTGAGCACGTCGAGGTTCGGGTCGAGCTCCTTCGCCTGGTGCTGCGCGAAATAGGACACGGCGACGTTGAGCCCCTCGGCGCGCGTTCCCGCGCTCGGCGGCTCGACGCCCGCGAGCAGGCGGATCAGCGTGGACTTGCCCGCGCCGTTCACGCCGACGACGGCGATGCGGTCGCCGCGCTCGATCCTGAAATTCACGCCGCGCAGCACGCGCACGTCGCCGTAGTCCTTGCGGACGTCCTTCAGCTCGAGCACGACCTGCCCGCTCTGCGGCGCGGGCGGGAACGCGAACGCGATCTGCGACTCGTCCTCCTCCTCGAACTCGACGCGCTCGATCTTTTCGAGCTGGCGGATGCGCGACTGCACCTGCGCCGCCTTGGTCGCCTTCGCGCGGAAGCGCTCGATGAACTCCTCCGTCTTCGCGATTTCGCGCGCCTGGTTCCGCGCGGCGCGGCGGAGCGCCTCGCGGCGTTCCCGCGACGTCTTTTCGAAATAGGAATAATCGCCGTTGTAGATTTCGAGCCGCCCGGCGGAGAGCGCGAAGATCTTCCCGCAGACCGAATCGAGGAACGCGCGGTCGTGCGAGACGAGCATCACCGCGCCCGCGTAGCGCGAGAGCCAGCCCTCGAGCCAGTCCTGCGACTCGATGTCGAGGTGGTTCGTCGGCTCGTCGAGCAGCAGCAGCGTCGGCTCGCGCAGGAGCAGCTTCGCGAGCGCGATGCGCATCTGCCAGCCTCCGGAAAACTCGCCCGTGTCGCGCTCCATGTCGCTCTGCGCGAAGCCGAGCCCGTGCAGAATCGTCTCGACGCGGGAACGCAGGCGCGCGGAGTCGGCGTCTTCGAGGCGGCGCTCCATGTCGGCGATGAGCCCGAGCGCGTCGCGGTAGGCGTCGGAATCCGGCGGGAGCGTCTGCAGCTCGGCGTCGGCGGCGGCGAGCTTCGCGCGCAGGGAGACGATGTCCTCGAAGGCGCTTTCGACCTCGGCGACGAGCGTCTTTCCGTGCGTCTCCAGCCCGTCCTGCGGGAGATAGCCGACGGTGGCGTTCTTCGCGGCGGCGAGCGTTCCCGCGTCGTAGTCCTGCACGCCGGCGAGAATCTTGAGCAGCGTGGACTTGCCCGCGCCGTTGGAGCCGACGAGGCCGATGCGCTCCCGTGCGCCGATGCTCGCGGAAACGCCGTCGAAGAGCACCCGCGGGCCGTAGCGCAGCCGAATGTCGCTCAGCGAAAACACGACGCGCCGGAGCTCATTTCGCGGCGGGCTCGTCGGCGCCCGCGGCCGCGTCCGGCTCGTTCAGCTCATAGACGATGAAGTTGATGAGGCTGATTCCGGTCTTTTCGAAATCCGTCGTGACGGCGCGGATGCGCCCGGCGATCAGGTGATGCCCGAGCTGAAAGACGACCGCGAGCACGAGCCCGAAGCCCGTCGCCGCGAGCGCGCTCGCGATGTCGCCGGCGAAAAGGTCGGCGGAGGCGTAATGGCCCGCGGAGCGCATGTTCAGAAACGCGCGCAGCAGCCCGAAGACCGTTCCCGCGAGGCCGACGAGCGGCGCGATCTTCGCGAGCGCGCAGACCGTTCCCGCGCGGCGCTCGAGCGCGGGCAGCTCCGCGACGGCGGCTTCCTCCGCGGCGATGCGCATGCCGGCTTCGCCGCGGTCGCGCCGCACGAGAATCGCCTTCACGATGCGCGCGACGGGCCCCGGCGCCTCTTCGCAGACGGTCAGCGCCTCGTTGTAGTGCCCGCTGCGCAGATTGTTGCGGATGCCTTCGAGAAAATCCTGCGCGCGGATCTGCTTGCTGTGCAGGTAGTAGATGCGCTCGATCATGATCGCGACGCCGAAGACGCCGACGAGCGCCAGCGCCCAGACGAACGGGCCGCCGTCGCTCAGGAGAAAAAAGCGGGAAACTTGAGATGGGTCGCTGTTCATTGTTGCGCGGCATTCTACGGCGAAACCGCCGCCGCGGAAAGCGGATTTTTCGCGGGCGCGATTCTCAATTGCCGCGGGAGCGCGGGAGACGCATAATGCCGCAATGTTTTTTGCGGAAAGAAAGATTTTTCTCGGCGGGCTCGCGCTGCTCGCCGTCGCGTCCGGCGCGCTCTGCCGGGCGGAAACGCCCGCCGCGGATCCGGTCGGCGAGCCCGGGAACGTCGCCGTTCCCGCCGCGAATCCGGGCGAAAACGTCGTGCTCGCCAGTTCCGCGCTGCGCAGCGGCCTCACGGGGCTCGCGCTCGAATTCACCGACGACGTGCTGGCGGAGGACGAGAGCGCGGTCGGCGGCGGGCTGCGCGACGCGGCGCTGCGCATCCGCGCCTCGGCGCTGATCGAGCGCGGGCGCTTCGCCGAGGCGGAAAAGGCGCTCGACGCCGTCGGCGAGAGTTCTTCCGTGAAGGCGCTTTACCGCGCGTGGGCGAAGATCGGCGAAAGCGAAATCCGCGAAGCCGGCGCCGCGCTCGCGGGCGTCGTCGAAGCGGATCTGACGCCGAGCGACGCCGCCTGGTTCGAGCTCGCGGCGGCGGTCGTCGCCAAGGACGCGGGAGACGACGCGGCGGCGGAACGGCGTTTCGACGCCGCGCTGAAACGCGCCGTCGGCGCCGAGCAGCGCGCCCAGTTCGAATACGTGCGCGCCTGGGCGAACGCGACTTTCGTTCCCGAGCTTTCCGCCGCCGAGCTAGAGGCGCTCCGCGCGCGCGCCGACGCCGCGACGGACCCGCAGGAGCGCGTGCGCCTCGCCAGACTCTACGCCTTTTCCGTCGCGCTCGACGCGAACCGCGATCCGGAGAAGCGCGGCGCCGCCCGCGCCGTTCTCGCCCGCGCCGCGGACGAAAAGATCCCGCCGAACACGCGCGCGGAGCTCGATTTTCTCGACGGCGTGCTGCAGGATTCGCCGAAGAGCGAAAGCGCGCGCCGCGCCTTCATGCGCGCGCTCTGCCGCCGCCCGGACATCGCGCTGCAGGAGGCGGCGATCGCCGGGCTCTGGCGCAACGTCCGCGAAATCATGAAGGGCGACGGCGTTCCCGCCGGAGAAAAGAAGGCGGAGTCCGAATTCGCTTCGGGCGAGCGCAAGAACGAGGAGGCCGCGTCCGCCGCCGCCGCGGAGATCGACGCGTTCTTCGACGGGAAGGAGATTCCCGGCGTTCCCGAGCGGCTTCGGCCCGATCCCGCCGTCGCCGACCTCGAGCTCTTCGCGCGCATCCGCATCGCCGGGCTCGTCGGCGGCAGGGAGAACGAGATCGAAAAGTGGGCGAACGAGATTTTGGAAAAGCACCCGAACAGCCGCTTCGTGCCGGACGTACTCCGCGTGCTCGCCGACGAGGCGATGGCGCGCCGCGAGTACCGCCGCGCCGTGCCTTATCTCGAGCGCCTCAAGGACGCCGCGGGAACGGAGGACGAAAAGGCGGAGATCGGCATCGTGCTCGCGGACTGCCGCTTTCTCGCGGGCGACTACCGGATCGCCTCGTCCGCCTACGCGAAGGTCGCCGAAAGCGCGGGCTCCGTCGCGCGCCGCTACGCGGGAACGGTGTTTTCCCAGCGCGTGCTGTGCGAGCTGAACGCCGGCGATTTCGCGGGCGCGGAAGAGCTCATCGACGCCGCGCGCGGGAACGCGGCGCTCCCGTTCGACCGCGAGTGGGTCTTCCGCGCGGAATGTTTTCTCATCGCGAAGCTGCGCGGTTCGGGCAAGCTCGCGGCGGCGGAAAAGCGCTGCGCGGAATTCCTCGCCCAGCTCGGCGTTCCCGAGACCTACCGCCTGCGCGTGCTGTGGTGGCGCGCGCTGCTCGGGCTCGAGCTCGAAGCGCCGAAGACGACCGTCGCCGCCGCCGACGAGATCGGCAGGATGCTCGACGCGCTCCCGCCGGACGCCCGCCTGCCGCGCGAACGGAACGCGCTGCGGAGCGGCGCCGCGCTGCTCAAGGCGCGCGGGCTGCTCGCCGACGGAGACTTCGCCGCCGCGCGCGCGCAGCTCGAGCTCCTGCGCGCGGAATTCGCCGAAGGCACCGCCGTTCCCGCGTCCTACCTCGACGAAGGCCGTGCCTACGCCGAGCGGGGGCAGCTCGCGGACGCGCTCCGCTGTTTCGAAAAGATGATCGAAATCTGCGCCGCGGAACCCAAGTTCGCCCGCTACGGCATCATCGCGTATTTCGAGGCGGCGCAGCAGGAGGCGGCCTTCGGGCGCTTCCGCGAAGCGATCGCGCGTCTCGAGGAGCTGATCGCGAAATACCCGGATTCGCCGCTCGTCTTCTACGCGCGCAAGCGGCAGGCGGACTGCTTCCGCTCGCTCAACGACTTTGAGTCCGCGCTCGTCGTCTACGAATCGCTGATCGCGAAATATCCCGACCATCCGGATCTGCGCCGCACGGAAATCGCGCGCGCGGACTGCCTTTTCGCGCTCGCCTCCGCGCCGCAGACCGACGCGGGAACGCGCGCGAGCTCGCTGCGCAAGGCGATCGCCGCCTACGAACGCCTCTTCAGCCTGCCCGGCGACGCCTACGAGAACGGCCCCGGAGCCGCGCACGAGCTCCGCGCCGAGGCCGGCTACAAATGGGGCGAGGCGACGGCGAAATCCGCGGAATCCGAAAATCTTTCGCCCGAAGCGCGGAAACGCGTCCGCGCCGAAGCCCGAAAAATTCTCTGGCGCGTGAAGAACGAGCTGTTCGACCGCGCGGCGCGCGGGAACGTCGATCCGAGCACGCGCTGGGGCGTCTCGTCCGGCTACTGGCTGGCGCGCGCGCTCTTCGCCGTCGGCGATCTGTGCGAGGCGGACGGCGACTACGACGAAGCGCGCAAGGCGTACAAGGAAGTCGTCAACTGGGGGGCGCGCTGGGGCATTCCCGGCGCGGACTACGCCCGCGCCCGCGAGGAAGCCATCCGCGACAAGTGAGAGGCGTTCCCGCCGCGCCTTTCCGCGCCCGATTTCCGGGCGCGCCTCCGGCGTTTCGGAGCGGAGCGGCGCACGCGAAAAAAACATTTAAAAACGCGCGGAAATAATGAATACTGCGGGCAATTTTCAGCCATGACGAACAAATCAGAAATCAAGGTCACTTTCGGCAATCGCGGCTACGTCGCTCCCGTCATCGTCGGCACGGAGGGCGAACACGCGGTGGACATCCGCAAGCTGCGCGCGGAAACGGGCTTCATCACCTACGACGAAGGCTACGGAAACACCGGCTCCTGCGAAAGCGCGATTACGTTCATCGACGGCGAAAAAGGCATTCTGCGCTACCGCGGCTACCCGATCGAGGAGCTCGCGGAACGCTCCAACTTCATCGAAAGCTCCTATCTCGTCATTTACGGCGAGCTGCCGACGCCGCGGGAACTCGAGGAATTCCGCAACCGCATTCTGCTCAACGCCGGCATTCACGAGGCGCTGCGCACGATGGTCGCCGGCTTCCCGATGACGGCGCACCCGATGGCGGGCCTTTCCGCCATGCTCAACGCGCTCGGCTGCTACTATCCGGAACTTTCGTCCAACAACCGCAAGCAGGACCTGGAGAACTTCGACCGCACGACGACCGTGCTCATCTCCAAGGTGCGCGCGCTCGCGGCGATGGGCTACCGCTACCGCAACGGGCTTCCCGTGACGTATCCGAAGCGCGGATACAGCTACTGCGAGAACTTCCTGCACATGATGTTCTCCTACCCGGGAGAGGATTCGCAGATTCACCCCGACGTCGCCAAGGCGCTCGACACGCTGCTGCTGCTGCACATCGACCACGAGCAGAACTGCTCCACGTCCACGGTGCGCATGGTCGGCTCCGGCGGCGCCAATCTCTTCGCGTCCGTCTCCGCGGGCGTCTGCGCGCTCTGGGGTCCGATGCACGGCGGCGCGAATCAGGCCGTCATCGAAATGCTCACCGAGATCAGCGAATCCGGCGACGACGGCACGAAATTCGTCGAGCGCGCGAAGGCCGGCGAAGTCCGTCTCATGGGCTTCGGTCACCGCGTCTACAAGAACTACGACCCGCGCGCGAAGATCCTCCACGCGCAGTGCATGAAGATCTTCGACGCGATCGGCGTCGAGGACCCGCTGCTGAAGATCGCCCACCGGCTCGAGGACATCGCGCTCAACGACGCCTACTTCAAGTCGCGCAATCTTTACCCGAACGTGGACTTCTACAGCGGCATCATCCTGCGCGCGCTCGGCATTCCCGTGAACATGTTCCCGGTGATCTTCGCCATGGGCCGCATGCCCGGCTGGATTGCGCAGTGGAAGGAGATGGCGGAACGCCCGGGCGGAAGAATCTACCGTCCGCGCCAGGTTTACGTCGGCGAGCGGGAACGCCGCTTCGTCCCGCTCATGGAGCGCGTCGCCGCGCCCTCCGCGAACGCGTGAGAACGGGAAGGCGGCGTTCCCGCCGCTTCCGGAAAAATCCGACGCGCGCGACGGAAGTCAGCGCGCGTTTTCGGGATTCATCATGCGGATGAGGCGTTCGTTGAACTCTTCCGCGGGGTCGTGTCCCATCTGGCGGAGCGAGTGCACCATGACCGCGACTTCGACGAGGCGCGCCATGTCGCGCCCCGGGCGCACGGCGAGCTGGATGTGCGGCACCTTGCGGCCGAGAATCTCGAGCTCGCGCGATTCGAGCCCGGTGCGGTCCTCCTCGATGCCTTCGCGCCAGGGCACGAAGGAGATGATGAGGTCGATCGTCTTTTCGCGGCGCACGGAGCGGATGCCGAACATGCTCGCGACGTTGATGATGCCGATGCCGCGGCATTCCATGAACCCGCGCGAGACGTCCTTGCCCGAGCCGAGCAGCGAGCTGTCGCCGACGAGGCGCACGATCACGTAGTCGTCCGCGACGAGCGAATAGCCGCGCTCGATCAGCGCGAGCGCGCATTCGCTCTTGCCCACGCCGCTTTCGCCGCGCAGCAGCACGCCGACGCCGCGCACGTCGATGAGCGTGCCGTGCATGTTGCCGCGAAGCGCGAATTTCTGGTCGAGGAGCATCGTCGCCTCCGCCGTGAAGTCCTTGGACTTCAGGCGGGAACGCAGAATCGGCACGCCGTAGGCGTCGGCGAGCGCGACCATCGACGGCGTCGGGTGCTGCCCGCGCGAGACGACGATTCCGGGAATGCGCTTGCGGAAGATCTCTTCGAGAATGACGCGCTGCGTCTCCGGCCGCAGGTCGGCGAGGTAGGAGATTTCGCCCGCGCCGAAAAGCTGCAGACGGCTGCTCCCGAAATGCTTGAAGTAGCCGGTGAGCGCGAGCGCGGGGCGGTTCAGCGATTTTTCGCCGATGACGTTCCCGAGCCCGGTCTCGCCCGCGACGATCTCCATTTCAAGGCGGTCCCGCGCGGATTCGTAGAAATCGCGCACGGTGACCTTCGACTGCGGATGCGGGCGGCAGAGATCCGCGCCCGGCGGGAGCGGCGCGCGGGCGGGAAAGCCCGTTCCCGCCGCCGAAGCCTCATCGCCGAAGGACGGCATCGCGCCTCACTCCTTCCCGTGGACGGGAACGCCCTTGGTCAGATATTCCGCGGGCACGGCGTACTGCGCCTGCAGCTTCTTCATTTCGTCCTTGAGCAGCGCGGTGACGTTTTCCGTGCCCGGCTCGCCGTAAACGTTGCGGATTTCCGTCGGATCGGCGTTGAGATTGTAGAGCTCCCACACATCTTCCTTGTAGAAGTGGATGAGCTTCCAGTCCTCCGCGCCGTCGTGCGAGCGGAAGTTCACGGCGCAGTGGCGCCGCACGCTGTGTTCCGCCGGGAATTCGTAATACTGGTAGTAAAGCGAATTGCGCCAGTCGGGGTGCATCTTGCCGTCGAGAAGCTTCTTGAACGAGACGCCCTGCATCTCCGCCGGCGCCTTGATGCCGCACGCGTCGAGGAACGTCGGCGCGAAGTCGATGTTCTGCGTCAGCTGCTCGATTTTGGAGCCCGCCTTGATGCCCGGCCCGCACATCATGAGCGGCATGCGGAAGGATTCCTCGTAGGCGAAGCGCTTGTCGAACCAGCCGTGCTCGCCGAGGTAGAAGCCCTGGTCGGCGGCGTAGCAGACGATCGTGTTCTTGTCCAGGCCCGTCTTCTTCAGGTAGTCGAGGATTTCGCCGACGCCGTCGTCCACGCCGCGGATCGTCGCGAGGTAATCCTGCAGGTAGCGCTGATACGCCCAGCTCTGGAACTCGCGGAGCCTGTCGGCGTTCTTGGAGAGCAGCTCGGGCGCGGCGGCGATGCGCTTTTCGAGCGCGGCCTTGTCGGCGAGCGCGGCGGCGCGTTCCTTGTCCGTCTTCGCGGCGGCGACGCGCGCGTCCGCGGCGGCGAGCCGGTCTTCGCGGTTCACGTAGTCGTCGTGGTGCTGCTTGAAGTTCGCGAGCTCCTTCTCCGTCATCAGATTCCGGTCGAAGAACTCCTCGTTCTTCTTCACGTACGCCTGAATGAATTTTTTGTACTGCGCGTCGGACATGTGCGGCGGGAACATCCAGCGCGGGAGCGAATGCTGGTCGCGCGACGGGAACAGCTTCAGGTCCGCCGCCCAGCGGAACGTCCACAGAATCGACATGTCCTGCTTGAGCGCGGCGTCGCGCCCGGCGTAGTCGTCGAAGAAGGTCGGCGGTTCCGGGAACTTCACGCCGTCGAAGAGATTGTAGTTCTTTTCCTTGGGAATCCAGTTGCGGTGCGGCGCCTTGTAGTGGACCATGAAGAAGAACGGCTTGGACTTGTCGCGGCCGTTTTCCATCCATTCGATCGCCTTGTTCGTGACGATTTCGGTCGAATAGCCTTCGGGAATCTGGTGATACTGCGCGCCCGGGAGGCGGCCCTCGGCGTTCCCGCAGAAGATGTCGGGATTAATGTACTGGCCCTGCCCTTGGAAGACCTGCCAGTAGTCGAAGCCCGTCGGATCCGCGGGAATGTGCCACTTGCCGACGATCGCCGTGTTGTAGCCGTTCGCGCGGAAGACCTTGGCGACGTTGTTCTGGCGGTTGTCGAAGGAGCCCCATTCGTTGCTCATGTAGCCGTTGGCGTGCGAGTGCTTGCCGGTGATGATGCACGCGCGGGACGGCCCGGAAATCGAGTTCGCGCAGTAGTTGCGCATGAACAGCGCGCCGTCGCGGGCGATGCGGTCGATGTTCGGCGTGGGCGCGAGCTTCGAGATCGGATGGCCGTAGGCGGAAATCGCCTGCACGGCGTGGTCGTCGCTCATGATGTAGACGATGTTCGGACGCGTCGGCGCGGCGGCCTCAGCGGCGCGCGCGGCGGGAACGATGAAAGCGGAGAGCGCAATCGCGCCCGTCAGAGGGTAAAACGAGGTCTTCATGGTGCCGCACACATTACAGGCCTTTTCTCCGCTCCGCGAGCAAAAAGCGCCCCGCGCGGGAACGCCCGGCGCCCGCGGAACTTTCGGCGCTCCTTGAATTCGCTCGCGGGAACGCCGGGAAAAGCGTATTCTCGCCGCCAAAAATTTTTCAACGGTATGGAATACGAAGCAGTCATCGGTCTGGAAATTCACGTGCAGCTCAAGGCAAAGAGCAAGGTCTTCGCGGGAGCGCCCGCCGGATTCGGCGAGCCGCCGAACCGCCTGATCGACCCGACCGTGCTCGCGCTCCCGGGCGCGCTGCCCGTGCTGAACCGCGAATCCGTCGAAAAATCGATGAAGTTCGGGCTGATGATCGACGCGAAGATGCCGGGCATCTCCCGCTGGTCGCGCAAAAATTATTTTTACCCGGACAGCCCGAAGAACTACCAGATCACGCAGCTCGCGGACGAGGCGATCGTCGGTCCCGGCGAAGTCGAGATCGAGCTGCCCGGCCCGTCGCGCAACGTGATGGGCGAGCACAAGAAAATCCGCATCAACCACGCGCACCTCGAAGAGGACGTCGGCAAGCTCACGCACGGCGGCACGACCTCGCTCGTCGACTACAACCGCGCGGGAACGACGCTGCTCGAAATCGTCACCGAGCCCGACATGCACTCCGCGGAGGAGGCCGTCGCTCTGCTCAACGCGCTGCGCATGATCCTGAACGCCGCCGGGCTTTCCGACTGCGACATGGAAAAAGGCCAGCTGCGCTGCGACGCGAACGTGTCCGTGCGCCCCGCGGGAACGTCCGAGCTGCGCACGCGCACGGAAATGAAGAACGTGAACTCGCTCACGGGCGTGCGCAACTGCATCAATTTCGAAATCCGCCGCCAGATCCGCGCCTACGAAAACGGCGAAACCGTCGTCCAGGAAACACGCGGCTGGAACGCCGAAACCGGGCACACCTATTCGATGCGCTCCAAGGAAAACGCGCACGACTACCGCTACTTCCCCGATCCGGACCTCATGCCCGTGAAGCTCGACGCGGAATGGCTCGCGCGCCTCAAGGCGGACCTGCCCGAAAAACCCTTCGACCGCCAGCGCCGCTACATGGCGGACTTCGCGCTGCCCTACACCGTCACTTCCGTGCTCGTGCCCGACCGCGCGCTGTGCGAATTTTTCGAAAAATCCGTCGCCGCGTTCCCGAAGGCGCCGCAGCACACCGCGAACCTCATCGTGAACGAAATCCTGCGCGAAATCGCCGCCGCGGGAACGGACGCGACCATCGCCGACAGCCGGATTTCCCCCGAGGCGCTCGCCGGGCTCGTCGAAGCCGTCGAGGCGGGAACGATCTCCAAACAGCAGGCGAAGGACGTGTTCGCCGAAATGTGGGCGAGCGGAAAATCCGCCGCGGAAATCATCAAGGAAAAAGGCCTCGCGCAGAGCTCCGACTCCGGCGAGCTCGAAGCGATGATCTCCGGCGTGCTCGCCGACCCGAAGAACGCCGACGCCGTCGCCTCCTTCAAAAACGGGAACGACCGCGTCATCAACGTGCTCAAAGGCCAGGTGATGAAGGCGTCGCGCGGCAAGGCGAATCCCGCGAAGGTGGACGAAATCATGCGCCGCCTCCTCGCGTGAGCGGAGGGCCTCCCGGGCGCCTCCGGCGGGAACGCCCCCTGTCCCTCGGTTTCCAATACCGGGGGGTAAACGCCGCGCAGCCCTTTATTCATCGCATTTAAGCAAACAAATAAATATAAGTTTAATTTCAACGCGAAGAACGCGAAGATTTCGACCGCGAAGTCAGCGGAAGTCAAAGAAGGTTCTTTAACCACGAATCGACACGAATTTTCACGAATTTCGGACGACGTTCCCGTGAAAACCGCGTCATTTCTCTAAAAATCTTTGCGCCTTGGCGCCTTTGCGGGAAGAATTTCCGTGCTTTTCCGTGTTTTCCGTGGTCGAAAATTCGGACTTGCCACGGTATTGGAAACCGGGGATAATGCGCCCAACATTAATCCCTAAAAAGAGCTTATGAAAAACATCATCGCAATCACCTCGCTCCTCGTCGCGGGAACCGCTCTCGCGAACGCGGAAACGCTTGCCGAAATCGATACGAACGATTCGGCCTTGAAAGCATACTTTAATTTTGACACGAGCAATTCCAAGACGGCGGGAACAATCTCGTGGCAAGAACTCCCGACTTGGAACGAAGCCGGCTACGGAGTCTGTGGGACTTCTTCTACGCACCCCTATACATCAGGGGCGGGGCTTCGCACTTCAACAGGTTTCACGGTAAGCTTCGATGTGAACTCCATTTCCAAAAACGGCACGCTTCTCTCCATGACCAGCGGCTCAATGGATAAAGCTTGGCGCTCCCTCAGCATCACTTACACCAACGGGACGCTTTCTGCTCAGTTTCTTGGAGCACCGTTAACCGCCGTAACGAAAACACTTCCTTCTTCCGCGAACACTAACGATTGGACGACGCTCACGCTTGTCGGATCCTCAGTCGGAGCCACGTTGAATTTGGATTTTTATCTGAACGGAACGCTCGTCGGGACGAGTTCGACTGCCAATGCAAGCAATATCACGAGTGAACCCATCGATAAGCTCCAATTTGGATACTACGGTACCTCTTCGAATAGCGCTAATATGAATATCGACAATATTCTTATTTACAGCAAGGCGCTTTCGGCCGAAGAGGTCAAATCGTTGATTCCCGAGCCGTCGGCGTTCGGGCTGTTGGCAGGCTTGGGCGCGCTGGCTCTGGTGGCGTCGCGTCGTCGGCGTTCCCGCAAGTGAGCGGAGACGATTTTCCCGTTCTCTGAAAAATCACGTTCCCGCGAGGCGATTCGTTCCGATCGCGGGAACGTGATTTTTTTTAATCCCTCGTTTCTTTTCCCCATGTTCGGATTTTCCCGCAAAATTTTTCTCTTTGCTCTCCTTGCCGTTCCCGCGGCGGCGTTCGGCACGGACCGGCAGCTCGTCTTCAGCGACGAGTTCGACGGCGATTCGCTCGACGGCTCGACGTGGACGCGCATCGACGCGGGAACGCCCGAGTGGCGCAGATACATGGACGCGACGAGCTCGGACCTGGTCGAGTTCCGCGACGGCCGCATCGTGCTGAAGGGCACGAAGGACACGGCGGACGCGAGCGCCGCGGATTACCGCGAGGCGGGGATTTATTCGCTGAACAAGTTCAGCTTCCGCTACGGCAAGGTGGAGATCCGCGCGCGCTTCGACTGCGTGCAGGGCGTGTGGCCCGCGCTCTGGATGATGCCGCAGAACGGCAATACCTGGCCGAGCTCCGGCGAAATCGACATCATGGAGCACCTGAACTATCAGGGCAGCGTTTATCAGACCCTACATTTCTGCAATCCGGACGGAAGCAACGGCAGCGCGGGAACGCATCCGGAGATCGTCAAGACCGTCTTCAACACCTACGGAATCGAGTGGGAGGAGAACGTCATCCGCTTCCTCATCAACGACGTCGTCACGGCGACCTACACGCCGGAGAACACGACGTCGGCGTGGCCGTTCAACGACAAGGAGTTTTATCTGATTCTGAGCATGCAGATCGGCGGGAATTGGGTGGAGAACACCGGCGCCAATCAGGGAATCGACGCGAAGACGCTCTACGCCTCCGGCGCGAAAATGGAGATCGACTACGTGCGCGTGTGGCAGGACGCGCCTTCCGTTCCCGAGCCGTCGGCGTTCGGGCTGTTCGCGGGCTTGGGCGCGCTCGCGCTGGTCGCCGCGCGGCGGAAGAGGAAAGCGCGCTGAAATTTTTCGGTCGCGCCCGCGGAGGCGTTCGTCGAGAATGCGCGCATGATTTTCGGGAAAATTCACGGCGGATCCGCGCGCCGGACGAAAAGGCGCCGCGTCGCGATCGCCGCGGGAACGCTCGCTTTGTGCTTTATCGCGGCGAGCGGAATCGATTATTCTTTGAACATGTCCACTTCAGCCCCGGTGCAATTTTTCGACCGCGAAAGCGGCCGCCTCGAAACGGAAGCCATCTTCGGCGAAAAGCCGCTGCGGTGGGTTTACGAAACGCATCTCGGGCAGATCGCGCTCTGGGCGCTGATTCGCCGCGCGGCGTTTTCCGAAATCTACGGCGTCGTGATGAGCCGTCCCGCGAGCCGCGAAAAAATCGCGCCCTTCTGCGAACGCTTCGGCGTGAACGTCGAGGAATCCGCCGTTCCCGTGACGGAATTCGCGTCGTTCAACGACTTTTTCTCGCGCAGGCTCAAGCCCGGCGCGCGCCCCGTCGCGCCCGCGGAAGACGTCGCGACGCTTCCCGCCGACGGCCGCCATCTCGCGTTCCCGAAAATCTCCGCCGCGACGCGTTTCTACGCGAAGGGACAGCGTTTCGATCTGGAAAAATTTCTCGGCGACGCCGCGCTCGCGGCGCATTACGCGGACGGCGCGATGGTCTGTTCCCGCCTCTGCCCGACGGATTACCACCGCTTTCACTTTCCCGTCGCGGGAACGCCGGCGGCGCCGCGCGTCGTCAACGGTGCGCTGTATTCGGTGAACCCGATCGCGCTCTCGAAGAATCTCGCCTACCTGTGGGAGAACAAGCGCGTCGTCGTCGAAATCGATTCGCCGCGCTTCGGCAAAGTGCTGCAGGTGCTCGTCGGCGCGACAAACGTCGGGACGATCGTGCCGACCTACGCGGCGGGAACGCCGGCGGAAAAAGGCGCGGAGCTTGGCTATTTCCGCTTCGGCGGCTCGTTCATCGCGACAATCTTCGAGCCGGGGAAAATCCGCCTCGCGGACGATCTGTGCGCGAACTCCGCGCAGGGCGTCGAGACCTTCGCGAAAATGGGCACGGAGCTGGGAAAAGCGGCGGCGGAACGGAAGTGACGAAGTTATGAGGTTATGAAGTCCGGAAGTTCATTGCCTTCGGCTTCGCCGAAAAGAGTTTAAGCTTTTAAACTCTTAAGCTTCTGAACTTTCGATCTTCCCCTTCAGCTCTTCGGCAGAAAATACCCGCGCTGCCTGTCCGAAATCGGCATGCCGAGCAGCTCCATCATCGCGAGAAAATCTTCCCAGACGAGGCGCTTGGAACGCGCCGTGCCGTTGCGCAGCAGGTAGGACGGGTGGTAGGTCGGAATCACGGGAACGCCGTGAAAATCGAAACGTCTGCCGCGGATCGCGCCCATTTTGCGGTCGGGATCGTTGCCGAGCAGCCCGTTGACCGCCGTCAGCCCGAGCGCGACGATCACGCGCGGACGGATGATCTCGATCTGCGCGACGACGTAGGGCAGGCAGTACGCCATTTCTTCGGGCGTCGGCGGGCGATTGCCGACGAGCGTCGGCAGCTCCGGCCGCCACTTCATGATGTTGCCGATGTAGACGCGTTCCCGCGAAAGCCCCGTCGCGGCGATGATCTTGTCGAGCAGCTGCCCCGCTGGGCCGACGAACGGCTCGCCGCGCGTCTCTTCTTCCGCGCCGGGAGCTTCGCCGCAGAAAAACACCGGCGAATCCGGATCGCCGACGCCGAACACGAGGTGCTTGCCGCGGTGCAGATGCTTGTTGCAGACGGCGTCGGCGCGCATCTGCTCGGCGACGGCGGCGAGTTTTTCCGCCTTCGTCCCGGATTCGGGAACGGCGATTTTCGGCGGCGGCGGGAACGCGGGCGCGGCGGGTTTCGGCGCGGGGGTTTCTTCGAAAACCGGCGCGGAAGGCGCCGCGGAAACGCGTTCGCGGGCAGGAAACGACGGACGCGGCGCGGCGGCTTCGGGAACGGGCGCGGCGCGGCGCGGAGCCGCTTTCGGCGCGGGCGCAGGCGCAGGCGCGGGAACGTCCGCGCCCTTCAGCGCGACTTCCCGCAGCGCCGCGAGCGACGCGTCGTCCACGGCGACGCGCTCCACGCCTTCTTCCTTGAGGGCGAGGAGCGTGTCGAGCAGCACTTCGAGCGCGTCGCGCATTTTTCAGAATCCGGACTCACTCCATGCCGGGGACGAAACGCAGCGTTTCGCCGTCCGTCAGGTCGAGCGAGCGGTAATAGCAGCCGCGACGCGGCAGACCGTCCTTGCCCTTCGTGTGGCACGCGCCCTTGCCGGCGGGACGCACGAGGTAGAGCAGCGAATTCTGCTCGCAGTTCACGCGCACCTCGACGAGCTTCAGGTAGTCGCCGGACGTCTTGCCCTTGAGCCAGAGCTCGTTGCGCGAGGTGCTCCAGAACGTCGCCATGCCTTCCTTCAGCGCGGTTTCGAGCGCGAGCTTGTTCGCGTAGGCGACGATCAGCACTTCCTTCGTGTCCGCGTCCTGAGCGACGACGGGAACGACGTCGGATTCGCATTGCGCGACGGCTTTGCGCAGTTTCGTGAAGTCGAAATTCAGCTTCAGACCCTCTTCGATTTCTTTACTCATAGATGGACGCCATTCTGCCCCCGCTCCCGCGGGAACGCGAGTTCAAAGAAAACCGCCCCCGCGGAAACCTGAAAACGAACAGGGATTTCGGGGATTTTAAGGGATTCGATTCAGACCCGCGAAGCGCCCCGCCGGAGAACGGCGGCTTTCCCGCGAAGCTCCGTTTCCCTGTGCTAAAAAAAGCTTGAGGCTTGGGCTGAAAGCTTGGAGGAAAGTTTGCCGGGAGGGATTTCGAGGGCAGGCGGGACGCTTGCCCCTCCTGTGAAATTCGCGCTCATTTGCGGGAATTCGCGGTTCCCAAAAATCTGCGGGAATCTGCGAGATCCGCGGGAAAATTTTGATTTTGCAGTCCTTTCCTTCGCGCTTTTTCCGTGTTCCCTCGGGGAATTTCGCGCTTTACGCGGGGAGCGGCAAAGAGTGAAATGTCTCCTTACATTTTCCGTCATGACATCATCAGAAATCCGCCAGTCCTTTCTTGATTTCTTCAAATCGAAGGAGCACAAGATCGTGCCTTCGTCCAGCCTGCTGCCGGACTCGCCGAACCTGCTTTTCACGAACGCGGGAATGAACCAGTTCGTGCCGATCTTCCTCGGGCAGATTCCGTGCCCGTACCCGACGCACCGCGCCGCCGACACGCAGAAGTGCATCCGCGCGGGCGGCAAGCACAACGACCTCGAGGACGTCGGCATGGACACGTATCACCACACGTTCTTCGAGATGCTCGGCAACTGGTCCTACGGCGACTACTTCAAGAAGGAGGCGATTTCGTGGGCGTGGGAGCTCATCACCGAAGTCTGGAAATTCCCGAAGGAGCGCCTCTACGCGACCGTCTATTGCCCGGACAAGTCCAAGGGCGATCCCGCCGCGTTCGACCAGGAGGCGTACGACGCGTGGGAAAAGCTTTTCGTCGCCGCCGGGCTCGACCCGAAGGTGCACATCGTCAACGGCAACAAGAAGGACAATTTCTGGATGATGGGCGACACGGGGCCGTGCGGTCCGTGCTCGGAAATCCACATGGACCTCACGCCGGACGGCGACACCGCGGGCGCGCTCGTCAACAAGGGCTCGCCGCTGTGCATCGAGATCTGGAACCTCGTCTTCATGGAGTTCAACGCGAATCCCGACGGCACGTTCTCGCCGCTTCCCGCGAAGAACGTCGACACCGGCATGGGCTTCGAGCGCGCGACGAGCATCATTCAGTGCACGAAGAACTTCACCGACTTCACGGGCGTCATCTCCAACTACGAGACGGACGTCTTCGCGCCGATCTTCCGTGAAATCGAAAAGCTTTCCGGCAGGAAATACGGCTCCACGCTGCCCGCCGCGGGAACGCAGGGCGCGACCGAGCAGGAAAAGACCGACGTCGCCTTCCGCGTCATCGCCGACCACATCCGCACGCTTTCCTTCGCCGTCGCCGACGGCATCGCGCCCGGCAACAGCGACCGCAACTACGTCCTGCGCCGCATTCTGCGCCGCGCCGTCCGCTACGGGCGCACGCTCGGCTTCAGGGAGCCGTTCTTCTACAAGCTCGTGGACGTGCTCGCGGAGACGATGGGCGACGTGTTCCCCGAAATCCGTTCCCGCCGCGACGCTGTGCGCGACACGATCCGCGTCGAGGAGGAGGCCTTCAACAAGACGCTCGACGCCGGGCTGACGATTTTCGAGGAAATCATCGCCCTGAAGAACGCCGCGAAAAATCTCCGCGCGCGCGTCGTCGACGCCATGCGCCTTTCCGAAGAAGCGCTGAAGGACGGGAACGCCGCGCTCGCGCAGATCGCCGACCACCTCGTCGCCGTCATCGCGAAGAGCATCGTCAAGTTCGAGACGCCCGTGAACACCGACCTCGCGCGCCGCATCTTCACGCGCTCCGACACGAAGGCGCTCTACACGACCGCGCACGCGCTCGTCGCCGCGCCCGAGGACAAGGACGCGCTCGCGAACTTCCGCGGCACGCTCGCCAACTTCCTCACCGTGAGCGCCGAGCTCGCCGAAGTCTTCAACGGCGAGGCCGCCTTCCTGCTCTACGACACCTACGGGTTCCCGCTCGACCTCACCGACCTCATGGCGCGCGAACGCGGTTATTCCGTGGACGAAAAGGCGTTCGAAGCCCTGATGACCGAGCAGCGCGAACGCGCCCGCGCCGCGCAGAAAAAGCAGATCGTCACACTTTCCGAAATCGAGACCAAGGACGCGACGCAGTTCCTCGGCTACGAGACGCTTTCCGCCGAGGCGACGATTCTCGAAATCGTGGACAGCAAGGGTAAGCTCGCCGTCGTGCTCGACCGCACGCCCTGCTACGCCGAAATGGGCGGCCAGGTCGGCGACACGGGAACGCTCTCCGCGCGCGGCCGCGCCTGGAAGATCGTCAACACGCAGAAGAGCGGGAACGTCTTCCTGCACTTCGTCGAAGGCGACGAACCGCCGCCCGTCGGCGCCAAGGCGACCGTCGTCGTGGACGAAAAACGCCGCCGCGCCATCGAGCGCAACCACACCGCGACGCACCTGCTGCACTACGCGCTGCACAGCGTCGTCGGCAAGGACGTTTCGCAGAAGGGCTCCTTCGTCTCCGACGAAAAACTGACCTTCGACTTCAACTCCGCGGCGCTCACGCCCGCGCAGGTCGCCGAGGTCGAGCGCACCGTCAACGAGCTCGTGCTCGCCGACAACGTCGTCTCGTGGACGGAAATTCCGCACGAGCAGGCGAAGGAGAACGCGAACATCATGCAGTTCTTCGGCGACAAGTACGGCGACGTCGTCCGCGTCATTCAGGTCGGCGGGAACGCGCGCGCGCTCGACGGCTATTCGATGGAGCTCTGCGGCGGGACGCACGTGCGCGCCACGGGCGAGCTCGGGCAGTTCCGCATCGTCGCCGAAGGCGCGATCGCCGCGGGCGTGCGCCGCATCGAGGCGCTCACCGGCATGGCGGCCTACGCGCACGGCGTCGCGGAAACGCAGACGCTGAAGAAACTTTCCGAAAAGACGAAGACGCCGGTCGCCGACCTGCAGAAGAAATTCGAGACGCTCGCGGAAGAAAAATCCGCGCTCGAAAAGCAGCTCGCCGCCGTGCGCCAGAAGGAGCTCGCGCAGCTCGCGAACGCGCTCGCGGAAACGGCGAAGGACGCCGGCGCGACGCGGCGCGTGGCGGCGGTCGTTCCCGCGGCGGGCTCGCCGAACGACCTGCGCGAAATCGCTTCGCAGCTCGTGAAGAAGCTGGGCGAAAACGGCGTCGTCGTGCTCGGCGCGGCGTTCGGCGCGGACAAGGTCTCCGTCGTCGCGGCGTGCGCTCCCGGCGCGGTCAAGGCGGGAACGGCGGCGGGCAGGCTCGTCTCCGAACTCTGCGGCAGACTCGGCGGCAAGGGCGGCGGCAAGCCGGACTTCGCGATGGGCGGCGGCAAGGACGCCGCGAAGCTCGCCGAAGTCTTCGCCGCGCTCTGAGAGCAGACGTTTTCGAGGAAGCGGCGAGGCTCCGCGCGTCGCGCGCCCTGCCGCTTCCTCCCTTAAAAACTTTTCTTCAACTTCCTTTAACTTCGCGGTCTTTCTTGGCGTCTTCGCGGAGAAATTTCTGCGGGAATCCGCGAGATCCGCGGGAAAAAAAATTGTGCGGGGAGATTTCAAAAAAGCGGCAGGAATGCCGCTTCTCCCCTAAAACTTTTTCAGGGTTTCGGAGCCCAGGCCTTGGCGGGATCGTAGGCGATTTCGGAGATCTCGCCCGCGGGCGCGAAATCGCCGCCGACGGGGCCGACGAGCGCGCCGTTCGCGCATTTGTCCGCGGCGTCCGCGTTCCCGCGCAGCGCCTCGCCGATCAGCACGTCGTCGAGCCACACGTAGAAGCCGCCCGCCGCGCCGTTTTTGCGTTCGGCGATCCAGGCGACGCGCAGCGTCTTTTTGCCCTTGGTCATGAACTTGTCCTTGTAGGCGTCGTTCGTCTGACCGTAGAGCAGATTCGCGGGCGCGACGCCGCCCCAGAAGACGCCGCTTTCGCCGACGCAGAGCGCGCCGGTCTCGCCGCCGCCGTTCCCGACGAGCACGCCGAGCACGTTTTTCGCCGGCTTCTTCGACGCGTTCAGCTTCACCGTCAGCGCGAGCGTGAATTCGTGCGCGGCGCCGTTTTTCGCGCCCTTCCACTCGACGCGGCGTTCGGCGGAAGCCTTGCCGGGCGTCGCGCGCGCGGGCAGCTCGGCGTTCCCGCGGCGGGCGAGCCCGGCGGTGCGCTGGTCGAGCCCGAGCGCGCGCGCCATGTTCGCGGCGACGACGCGCTCGCCCTGCGCCTTCGGGTGGAGATTGTCGTAGGTGTGCGCGACGGGATCGAAGCCCGCCGTGACGTCGTGATAAAACACTTTCGATTTTTTGGAATTCCACGCGCCGGACTCGACGTCGCGCTTCAGCATCGCGTCGTATTCCGCGACCGCCGCGCGCGGCGAACGCCCGCTGCCCCACGACGCCTGCCCCGACGGGAGCACGGAAAACACGTGCACCGTGACGCCGCGCGGGGATTTTTCCTGAATCGTGCGGACGACGTTCTTCGCGTTCGCAAGCACCGTTTCCGCCGAGTACTGCGGCTTGCCGCCGTTCCCGCGCGAGAGGTCGTTCACGCCCATGAGCAGCGTCGCCGTCTTCGGCGCGCGGCCGTATTTCGACATCCACGCCGCGAGCCCGCCCGTGTTCTGTCCGGTGTTGGGGCGTTTGCCCTGCGCTTCGCCGCTGACGACCCACGCGACGTCCCAGCCGAAATGGCCTTCGTTCGTGTTGTCGAATTTTTTGCCGAGATAATCGGGCGCGAGCGGCGACGTCGTCGAGCCGCCCTGAAAGATCTTCATCGAGCCCAAAGGCGAATACGCGACGCCGGAATCGACGCAATGCTTCCACAGCGCGTAGCGGTAGGAGACGGCGTTTCTGCCGTCCGCCTGCGTGATGGAATCGCCGACGAAAAGGACGTCGCCGAGATTCGCGGGCGCATCCGCCGCCGCGGACGCGGAAACGCCGCCGAGCGCCGCCGCCGCGAGCGCGAACGCTCCCGCGAGCAGGGATTTTCCTTTTGTTCCGAATGGGGCACCTGAGAATTTCATGCGGAGAATTTTCGTTCCGCCGCGCCGAGGCGCAAGCGTTTTTTGGAAAAGGCCTCTAAGCGTTTTCTTCCCATTCGGCGGGATCGAGCGCGTAGATTTCCGCGAGCGCGGCGTAAACTTCCGGATGCGCGCGGCGCAGTTCCCGCGGCGTGCCGAAGAACGCCTCCGTGCTCACGGCGAAAAATTCCGCGGGATCGTCCGCGCCGTAATCGTCGAGAATCGACGCGGCGTCGCGCGCGCGCAGACGCGCCATCTCCTTGTCGAAAAGCGCTTCCCAGGCGCGGACGCGTTCTCGCGGGAAGAAGAGCGGCTCCGTGTCCGCGAACTGGTGCGCGAACTCGTGCACGACGACGTTCTGCGCGTTTCCGCTGTAGGCGGCGTCGCGCAGCAGGCGCTCGTGCGAAAGAATCACGACGCCGTGCGCGGCGCGGGATTCGCCGTCGTTGCGCGGAGCCTCGTCGGAGACGGGAACGCGGAGGGCGTCGGCGTCGTCCGCGCTCGCGGGCGCGGTTTCCGTCGGGTCTTCCAGGCGGAAGGACGTCGGGTAAATCAGCACGGAGCGCAGCGCGCGCCAGGCGGGAACGTCCCGGCCGAGCGCGAGAAACGAGGCGTTCGCGGCGACGACGACGGCGGTCTTCGTCGAAATTTCCGCGAGCCCGCCGCAGGGCTCGAAAGTCTTGTCCAGAAGAAATTCCTTCACGCGGCGGGCGTAGCGCGGGCGCAGTTCCCGCGGGATGCGCGCCGCGAGCGGCACTTCGCGGCGGATGACCTTCGCCCACTCGCGCGGGAACGGCGCGCTCAGAAAACGTTCCCGCCGCGCGTGCGCGCGCCGCGCGGAAACGCCGAGCCAAAGCAGACCCGCCGCGAAAAGCGCCGCCGCGACCGTGAAGAAAACCATGCGCGCATCTTAGCCGCGCGGACGAAAGAATGTCAAAGGAACGCGGCGCGCGTTCCCGCCGTTTTTCTTGATATATTCGGCGGGAATGCGGACTGTCGGGAGCGTTCAATTTAAAAAGCTCTTTCAGTTTCATGTTGTCTAGGCATAGACTCGAAAGAGCGCGGCGGGAAGTTTCGCGGCTTTCCGCCGCTTTTCCAAAAAACGCTTGCGCCGGGGCGCGCGCCAAAGAAAATCCCTTTTCATGAAGTCCGAGAAAAAATCGTCCCCGGCGGGAACGCCGCGCGCGTTCAACGTCATGGCGAAGCCCGTCGGCGCGCTGTGCAATCTCAACTGCACGTACTGCTACTATCTCGAAAAGCACGGGCTTTACGCCGACGAAAAAATGCCGCGCATGAGCGACGAGGTGCTCGAGCGCTTCATCCGCGAGTACATCGCCGCGCAGGACGTTCCCGAGGTGCAGTTCGTGTGGCAGGGCGGCGAGCCGACGCTTCTCGGCATCGATTTCTTCAGAAAAGTTCTGTCGTTGGAAAAAAAATACGCCGACGGCAAAAAGATCGAGAACGCGCTGCAGACCAACGGCACGCTGCTCAACGACGAATGGGCGGCGTTTCTCGCCGACAACGCGTTCCTCGTCGGGCTCAGCCTGGACGGCCCGCGCGAGCTGCACGACGCGCGGCGCACGCTGCGCTCGGGCGCGCCGTCGTTCGACCTCGTGATGAACGGGCTCGCGTGTCTCAAGCGCCGCGGCGCGGAGTTCAACACGCTGACGGTCGTCGGCGAACACAACGTGCACCATGCGCTCGACGTGTACGAATTTCTGCGCGAAGTCGGCTCGGGCTTCATTCAGTTCATTCCGCTCGTGGAGCGCCCGGCGACGGCGGCGGACGCGCCGATGCGCTTCGCGGGGCCGCCGGACCTCGCCGCGGGAACGCTCGGCGACGCGCTCGTCACGCCCTGGTCGGTGAAGCCCGAGGACTACGGCGATTTTCTCTGCCAAATCTACGACGTGTGGGTGCGCCGCGACGTGGGGCGGACGTTCGTGCAGCTCTTCGACGTCGCGCTGTGCGCGTGGGCGGGCGTTCCCGCGCCGCTGTGCGTGTTCCGCGAAAAGTGCGGGAGCGCGCTCGCGATCGAACACGACGGCGACGTCTATTCCTGCGACCATTTCGTCTATCCGAAATTCCGTCTCGGGAACGTGCTGCGCGACCCGCTCGCGCGCCTCGCGGACGCTCCCGCGCAGAAGCGCTTCGGCGAGCAGAAGGCGTCGGCGCTCCCGCGCGCGTGCCGCAAGTGCGGCGTGCGCTTCGCCTGCAACGGCGAGTGCCCGAAGCATCGTTTCCTGCACGCGCCGGACGGCGAGCCCGGGCTGAACTACTTCTGCGCCGCCTACAAGAAATTCTTCACGCACGCCGCGCCGACGATGAGCCGCATGAAGGCGCTTCTCGAACAGGAGCGCGCTCCCGCCGAAATCATGCGCGAACTCGCGTGAGAAGCGCGGGGAAAACGCCTCAGTCGCGGCGGGCTTCCACGCGCAGGAAATTCCACGTGGCGGCGACGCGGCCGTTCCCGCAGGAGAACTTTTCCGCGTATTCGCGCAGCACGCGCCGCAGCGTTCCCGCGGGAACGTGGCGCGAATCGTCCGTCGTCCCCGTGTCGCGCAGCGTCTTGAGCAGCTGCGCCGCGTCCGCGTATTCCGCCGTTTCCGAGCCCGTCTCGGCGCGCAGCACCTCGAAGCCCGCCGCGTGAAACGCGTCGAGCCACTCGCCGACCGAACGCCACGCGAGCGGCAGGTTCTCCGCGGGAACGAGCGAATAAAGCTCGCACAGCGACGGCGCGACGAAGAAGCCGTGGAGCATCTTTCCGCCCGGTCGCAGCGCGGCGCGGAACGCGCGCAGCGTCTTTTCCGGCGTCGGCATCCACTGCAGCAGGCTCGACGAATAAAGCCGGTCGCACACGTTCTCGGGCAGATTCCAGCTGTCGTGAATCGCCCAATCCGCCTGCGGGCACGCGATTCTGCCGCGCGCGACCATCTCCGGCGCGAGGTCCGTCGCGAGCACGCGATAGCCGTGCGCGACGAGTTCCCGCGTGAAGAATCCCGTCCCCGAACCGAGCTCCCACATTCTCACGGAATCGTCGAGCCCGCGTTCGATCCACTCGCCGAGCCATTTCGCCGCGCGCCGCTGCACGGCGGCGTTCTCGGCGTAAGTCGCCGCGCGCCGATTGAAGTTCGGATGGCTCGCTCGTTCGTTCATCAGAAAAAAATGCGGAGCGGCGATTCTCGTTTTTCGCGCCCGGGAACGCAAGCCGAACCGCAGAACGGGACGCGTTCACGCCTTCGCGGCGGCGCGGGCGGCGGCGCGGCGCGCCTCTTCCGTGAGCAGGATCTTGCGCATGCGCAGGAAGTGCGGCGTGACCTCGACGAGCTCGTCGTCCGCGATGTATTCGAGCGCCTGTTCGAGCGAGAGCTTCACGGCGGGAGCGATCTTCATCTTGCGGTCGCTGCCGGCGGCGCGCATGTTCGTCAGCTCCTTGCCCTTCTGCAGATTGACGGGCAGGTCGTTGTCCTTGCAGTGTTCGCCGACGACCATGCCCTCGTAGGTCTCCTCGCCGGGATCGATGAAGAACGTGCCGCGCAGCTGCAGCGCGTCAATCGCGTAGGCGACCGCCTTGCCCTGCCCGAGCGAGACCATCGAGCCGTTCACGCGCGCGGGAATGTCGCCCTTGAAAGGCGCGTAGCGGTCGAAGCGGTGCGCGACGATCGCCTCGCCCGCGCTCGCCGTGAGGATTTTCGAGCGCAGCCCGATGAGCCCGCGCGTGGGAATCTCGAATTCGATGAGCTGGCGCTTGCCGCGCGTCTCCATGTGGCGCATTTCGCCGCGGCGCTGGCCGACGAGCGTAATGACGTTCCCGGAAAACTCCTCCGGAACGTCGATCGTGAGCGTCTCCATCGGGTCGTGCAGCACGCCGTCCACGAGCTTCGTGATGACCTTCGGGCGCGAGACCGCGAGCTCGAATCCCTCGCGCCGCATCGTCTCGATGAGAATCGCCAGGTGCAGCACGCCGCGCCCGGAGACTTCGAACATCTCGCCGCCGTTCCCCGCCTCCTTCACGCGCAGCGCCACGTCGCTCTGCGCCTCCTTCAGCAGGCGGTTGCGGATGTGGCGCGCCGTGACGAACTTGCCGTCGCGGCCGAAAAAGGGCGAATCGTTCACGCGGAAGACCATCGAGACCGTCGGCTCGTCGATCGCGATCGGCGGAAGCATCTCCGGCGATTCCGCGTCGCAGATCGTGTCCGAGACGTAGATGTCCTCGATGCCGACGACGCCGCAGATGTCGCCGCATTCGACGGCGTCGCAGTCCTTGCGGTCGAGCCCCTCGAAGGTGAACAGGCTCTTGATCTGGCCGCCGCGGCGGTTCCCGTCGCGGTCGAGCACGGCGACGGCGGCGTTCGCGCGGATCGTCCCGCGCGCCACGCGCCCGATGCCGATGCGCCCGACGTAGTCCGAATAGTCCAGCGTCGCGACCTGCATCTGCATCGGGCCTTCGACGAACTTCGGCGCGGGAATGTGCTCCAGCACGGCGTCGAGCAGCGGCACGATCGACGTGCGCGGCTCGTGCTCGAGATCGCGCACGCACCAGCCGTCGCGCCCGCTCGCGTAGAGCAGCGGGAAGTCGAGCTGGTCCTCGTTCGCGTCGAGCTCGCAGAAAAGATCGAAGACGGCGTTCACGACCTCCGTCGGGCGCGCGTCGGGCTTGTCGATCTTGTTGATGAGGACGATGGGCTTCTTGCCGAGACGCAGCGCCTTTTCGAGCACGAAGCGCGTCTGCGGCATCGGACCCTCCGCCGCGTCCACGAGCAGAATCACGCCGTCGGTCAGATTGAGCACGCGCTCGACCTGCCCGCCGAAGTCGCTGTGCCCGGGCGTGTCGATGACGTTGATCTTCACGCCGCGGTACTGCACGGAAATGTTTTTGGAAAGAATCGTGATGCCGCGTTCCCGCTCCAGATCGTTGCTGTCGAGAAAGCACTCGTGCATCTCCTGATTGTCGCGGAACATTTTCGCCTGCTGAATGATCTTGTCCACGAGCGTGGTCTTGCCGTGGTCGACGTGCGCGATGATTGCGATGTTTCTGATGTCCTTCATGCTGAAAAAATCGGGCGGAAAGCATTTCACTTCGCCGCCCCGAACGCAAAGGATTTTTGCGGCGGGCGGGCGCGCGCGAGGTGATGAAGTGATGAAGGTTATGAGGTTATGGAAGTTCATTGCGTTCGGCTCTGCCGAAAGGATTTTCGAAAAAACTCTTCGTGGGGCGCGGAAAGCGCCGCGGGAACGTAATTGTTTTTCGATTACGTGATAGCGGCGGCGGAAGGGCGGAAAGGCGGGAACGCGCGCGGGCGAATTTTTCGCGGATTCAGCAAACGTTCTTGCGTTTGCGCGGGAAGGCGTTTTAATTCGTGGATGTAGCCCGAGAATGCGGTCGCTACCTGAAACAAAATTTTACAGCTCACTCAGTCAAAAAAAACCTCATGGCAAAAAAAAGTTCCCTGAAGTCCGGCTCCAAATCGGTCAAATTCGTTTATGAATTCGGCAAAAAGACCGACGGCGCGGCGACGATGAAAAATCTTCTCGGCGGGAAAGGCGCCAACCTCGCGGAAATGGCCCGCATCGGTCTGCCCGTTCCTCCGGGCTTCACGATCAGCACGGAAGTCTGCACGTATTACTACGAGAACGGCAAGACGTATCCGGCGACGCTGATGGACGACGTGCGCAAGGCCGTCGGCAACATCGAGAAGCAGCTCGGCAAGAAGTTCGGCGACGCGACGGCGTTCCCGCTGCTGGTCGCGGTGCGCTCCGGCGCGCGCGAATCGATGCCGGGCATGATGGACACGATTCTCAACCTCGGTCTCAACGACGACACGGTTCAGGCGCTCGCGCGCGTCACGAACAACGAGCGCTTCGCGTGGGACTGCTACCGCCGCTTCATTCAGATGTACGGCGACGTCGTGCTCGGCGTGCAGAAGCGCCCGGGCGAGGACCACGAACCTTTCGAGCAGGTCATCGAATCCGTCAAGACGGACATGCTCGGCAATCCCGCCGCGAGCGACACGGAGCTGGGCGCTCCGGAGCTGCGCGAGCTCGTCGTGCGCTTCAAGGCGCTGATTCTGGAGCGCACGGGCTCGGCGTTCCCGACGGATCCGTGGGTGCAGCTCGAAGGCGCGATCGGCGCCGTCTTCGGTTCGTGGATGAACGACCGCGCGATCGTCTATCGCCAGAAATACCACATTCCTTCGGACTGGGGCACGGCGGTCAACGTGCAGTCGATGGTCTTCGGGAACACGGGCGACAAATCGGGATCCGGCGTGGCGTTCACGCGCGACCCGGCGAGCGGCGAAAAAGTCTTCTACGGCGAATTTCTGATGAACGCGCAGGGCGAGGACGTCGTCGCCGGCGTGCGCACGCCCGCTCCCGTGGCGGCGCTCAAGAGCGTCATGCCTTCCGCGCACGCGCAGCTGCTTTCCATCTGCAAGACGCTCGAAAATCATTTCCGCGACATGCAGGACTTCGAGTTCACGATCGAGGACTCCAAGGTCTTCATGCTGCAGACGCGCAACGGCAAGCGCACCGGGCTCGCGGCGATCCGCATCGCGTGCGAGATGGAGCGCGAGGGGCTCATCGACTGGAAGACGGCCGTGCGCCGCGTTCCCGCCGACCAGCTCGACCAGGCGCTCGCGCCCGTGTTCGACCGCGCCGCGCTGAAGGGCGCCCGCGCGGTCGCGAAGGGGCTTCCCGCGGGACCGGGCGCCGCGTCGGGACGCATTTACTTCAACGCCGAGCGCGCCGAAGCCGCCGCGAAGGAAGGGCAGAAGGTGCTGCTCGTCCGCCTCGAAACCTCGCCGGAGGACCTGCGCGGCATGATCGCCGCCGAGGGCATCCTCACCGCGCGCGGAGGCGTCTCCTCGCACGCGGCGCTGGTCGCGCGCCAGATGGGCAAGGTCTGCGTCTGCGGCGCCTCGGGCATCGCGATCGACTACGCGGCGAAGACGCTTTACGCGGGCGACTCCAAGGTCGAGGAAGGCGAATGGCTCTCCATCGACGGCACGACGGGAACGGTCTATGAAGGCCAGCTCGCGACGGCGCCGTCGGACATCGTGCTCGGGCTCGTGAAAAAGGACGCCGAGGCGAAGAAGTCCAAGGCGTTCAAGAATTTCGCGAAGCTAATGAAATGGTGCTCGCAGGCGACGAAGCTCGGCGTGCGCACGAACGCGGACGCTCCCGCGCAGGCGGAAGTCGCCGTCGCCTTCGGCGCGCAGGGCATCGGGCTGACGCGCACGGAGCACATGTTCTTCGCGGGCGACCGCATCGACGCGGTCCGCGAGATGATTCTCGCGACGGACGAAGCCGCGCGACGCACGGCGGTGAACAAGCTGCTGCCGTATCAGCGGGGCGACTTCGCGGGCATCTTCCGCGCGCTCAAGGGGCTTCCCGCGACGATCCGCCTGCTCGACCCGCCGCTGCACGAATTCCTCCCGCAGACGAAGGAACAGCAGCTCGATCTCGCGAAGAAGCTCGGCGTCTCCGTGGAGCACGTCCAGCGCCGCGTCGCCGAACTGCACGAGTTCAATCCGATGCTCGGGCACCGCGGCTGCCGTCTCGGCATCGCGTATCCGGAAATCACGGAAATGCAGGCGCGCGCCATCTTCGAGGCGGCGGCGGAAGTCGTGAAATCGCGCGTTCCCGTCCATCCGGAAATCATGATTCCGCTCGTCGGCTTCCTCGCCGAGTTCAAGAACCAGGCGGCGCTCATCCGCCGCGTCGCGAACGAAGTCATGGCGGAAAACAAGGTGAAGATTTCCTACAAGATCGGCACGATGATCGAAATCCCGCGCGCGTGCGCCACGGCGGACAAGATCGCCGAAGAAGCGGAATTCTTCTCCTTCGGCACGAACGACCTGACGCAGACGACGCTCGGCATGAGCCGCGACGACTCGGGCGCGTTCCTCGGCACGTACACGAATCTCGAAATCCTGAAGGCGAATCCGTTCGCGTCCATCGACCGCGAAGGCGTCGGCGCGATGATGCGCCTCGGCGTCGCGCTCGGGCGGCAGACGCGTCCGGACATCAAGCTCGGCATCTGCGGCGAACACGGCGGCGATCCCGCGTCGGTGAAGTTCTGCCACACGCTCGGGCTGAACTACGTCAGCTGCTCGCCGTACCGCGTGCCGACGGCGCGCCTCGCCGCGGCTCAGGCGGCGATCGAGGAAGAATCTTCAACCCCAAACAACATGGCTACAAAAACCACGAAAAAGGCTGCCCCGGCGAAGAAGCCGGCGGCGAAAGCTCCGGCCGCCAAGGCCGCCAAGAAACCGGTCGCGAAGAAAGCCGCTCCTGCGAAGAAGCCGGCTGCTCCGAAACCGGCCGCCAAGAAGCCGGCGGCGAAAGCTCCGGCGAAAAAGGCCGCTCCGGCGGCGAAGAAGGCTGCGCCCGCCAAGAAGCCGGCGGCGAAGGCTCCGGCGAAGAAAGCCGCTCCCGCCGCGAAACCGGCGGCGAAGGCCGCTCCCGCCAAGAAGACCGCGACCAAGGCCGCTCCGGCGAAGACGCCCTGCGCCAAACGTTGCGGCTGCAAGAAGAAATAATCGTTCTTCTTTCCCCCACTGCGTTCCCGCGGCGACCCCGCGGGAACGTTTTTTTGCGCGCGTTCCCGCGGACGCGGTTTCCGCGAAGTTCCGCGTTGATTTTCGCGGGAACGCGGCGCATCATTGCGCTTCCATTTTTCCAAAAACAACATCAAAAAAATCACTGCCATGAAGATTCTTCTCGCATATTCCGGCGGACTGGACACCTCGGTGCTCCTCTCGTGGATCAAGAACAAATACAATGCCGAAATGATCGCGTTCTGCGCGAACGTCGGCCAAGAGGAAGAGCTTTCCGGGCTCGAGGAAAAGAGCAGAAAGACCGGCGCCTCCAAGATCTACATCGAGGACCTGCAGGAAGAATTCGCCCGCGACTTCATTTTCCCGATGATGCAGGCGGGAGCGATCTACGAAGGCCAGTACTATCTCGGCACGTCCATCGCGCGCCCGCTCATCGCCAAGCGCATGGTCGAAATCGCCAAGGCCGAAGGCTGCGACGCCATCGCGCACGGCGCCACCGGCAAGGGCAACGACCAGGTGCGCTTCGAGCTCGCCGCCGCCGCGCTCGCGCCCGACCTCAAGGTCATCGCGCCGTGGCGCGACGATTCCTTCCGCGCGCAGTTCCCGGGCCGCAAGGAAATGATCGACTACTGCGTCGCGCAGGGCCTGCCCGTCGAAGCCAGCATGAAGAAGCCCTATTCGATGGACCGCAACCTGCTCCACATTTCCTACGAGGCCGGCATCATGGAAGACCCGTGGTTCGACGCGTTCTGCCCGGAAAACAAGGCGATGTTCAAGCTCTCCGTCGCGCCGGAAGACGCGCCCGACGCGCCCGAATACATCGAGCTCGAATTCGAAAAGGGCGACTGCGTCGCGATTGACGGCAAGCGCATGACGCCGCTCCAGGTCATGCAGACGCTCAACAAGCTCGGCGGCAAGCACGGCATCGGCCGCGTGGACATGGTCGAAAACCGCTTCGTCGGCATGAAGTCCCGCGGCGTTTATGAGACGCCGGGCGGAGCGATTCTCTTCTTCGCGCACCGCCAGATGGAATCCATCACGATGGACCGCGACACGATGCACCTGCGCGACAGCCTCATCCCGAAGTACGCCGAGCTCGTGTACAACGGCTTCTGGTACGCGCCGGAACGCCTCGCGCTGCAGGCGCTCGTCACGGAAACGCAGAAGAACGTGAACGGCACCGTCCGCGTCAAGCTCTACAAGGGCTGCTGCTACGTCGCCGGCCGCAAGTCGCCGAACTCGCTCTACAACCCGAACATCGCGACGATGGAAGCCGACCCGACCAACGCCTACGACCAGGACGACGCCTCCGGCTTCATCCACCTGAACGCGCTGCGCCTCAAGGTCAACGCGCACGTCAACGGACCGGAAAACATGATGTGAGCCGGGACAGAAAAGCTTAAAGGTTAAGGCTTAAAGCTTAAAGGAATCCGGAAGTCGGCGGCGGCTTCCGGATTTTTTCTGGCGAAGCGCCGTAAAAAACGCGTTCCCGCGGACAGTTCCGCGGGAACGCGTTTTTTTTTGCGACGGAAAGGAACCCGCGCTTCAGGATTTTTTCGCGGCGGGTTTCGGCGTTTCCGCGGGAGCGGGCGCCGCGGGCTCGCCGAGGTAGCCGGGGAGCTTCACGCCGACGTTCCCGGCGAGCTCGTGCAGCGGCGGGAGCGCGCCGACAAGCCCCGAGAGGAAATTCGCCGTCGAGCCTTTGCCGTTCCCGTCGCCGCCCTTGCCGGAATCCCAGACCGTGATCTTGTCGATCTTGAGGTTCGAGATCGCCTTGACCTGCTCGGACACAATGACGGGCAGCTGTTCGACGAGGAGCAGGTTCTGCGCGCCTTCCGTCGAACGGCACGCCGCGACGATGCTGTCGAAGCCCTTCGCCTTCTTGACGAGGAGCGCCTCCGTGCCTTCCGCCTCCGCGAGCAGCTTCATCTTCAGGCCTTCCGCCTCGGCGAATCTGACGGACTTGATGCCGTCCGCCTCCGCCTGCTTCATGTAGCGCACGGCGTCCGCCTCGCCGAGCTGCGTGCGGCGCACCTTTTCCGCCTCGGCCTCGGCTTCGACGATGATGCGCTGTTTGTCGATTTCGGCGGGAACGATGATGTTCGCCTCCTGCGAAGCCTTTTCGCGGGACGCGCGCTGTTTTTCCGCCTCGGCTTCGGCGACGTAGGATTCTTCGAGCGCCTTCGCGGCGGCGACCTTTTCCGCGGCGGTCGCGAGGCGGTTCGCCTCCGCCTCCTTGGTGCGGCGGTCGGCGTTGGAGTTGGCGACTTCGATCGCCGCGAGGTTTTCGCCCTTCGTGGCTTCCGCCTGCGCCGCGGCGACGCGGATCGCCTGGTCCTTGCGCGCCTCGGCGGCGCCGATTTCGCCGTCGCGCTGCGCCTGGGCGACCTTCACCTTCGCCTCGTTGATCGCCTTCGAGGCGGCTTCCTGGCCGAGCGCGTCGATGTAGCCCGACGCGTCCGTGATGTCCTGAATGTTCACGTTGATCAGGCGCAGGCCGACCTTGCGGAGCTCGACCTCGACGCCGCCGGAAATGTTCGCGATGAGCTTGTCGCGGTCGGCGTTGATTTCCTCGATGTCCATCGTCGCGAGCACGACGCGCATCTGCCCGAAAATGATGTCCTTCGCGAGGTCCTTGATTTCGACGAGCCCGAGCCCGAGCAGGCGCTCGGCGGCGTTTTCCATCACGCCCGGCTCCGTCGAAATGCCGACGGTGAACGTGGACGGCGTGTTGACGCGGATGTTCTGCTTCGAGAGCGCGCCTTCGAGGCGGATGTCGATCGGCAGCGGCGTCAGGTCGAGATACTGATAATCCTGCACGATCGGCCAGACGAAGGTGCCGCCGCCGTGCAGACACTTGGCGGAGCGGCCGCCCTCCACTTTCCCGTAAACGACGAGAATGCGGTCGGACGGACAACGTTTGTAGCGCGCGGAAAACGCGAAAAACGTCGTGAGAATGAGGATGACGATTCCTGCGGCAATGTAGAACAGCATGTTTTTTGCGATTTTATGGTTGAAGAAAAAAAAGGAAAAGACGGGCGAGGCGGATTCAGCTCCCGACTTTCTCGACGACGAGAATGTTCGGCGGGAGGACTTCGACGACGCGGACGAGCGTTCCCGCGGGGATTTTTTCCGCGGAGGAGCTCAGCGCCGGAAGCGTCATCACGCGCCCGCTGACGAGCACTTCGACCTGCCCGCCGGCGGCGCGGCGCGGGGCGATCGCGACGTAGACCGTTCCCGTCGCGCCCTTCGCCGAAGCGATGTCCGCGTTCCCGGAGGAGCGCAGCCCGTAGAGCATCTTCATGATCCAGAAAATGATCAGCATGAACGCGACGCCGACCGCCGCCGCGCCCGCGAGCGCCCACGGGAACGCCGTTCCCGCGTCGAGCAGCAGCCCGCCCGTGAGCCCGAATCCGAGGAAAAACGCCGTCAGCGTGCGCACGGAAATCAGCCCGAGCCCGGCGTCGTGCGGCGCGTCCGCGTCGGGCGCGAGGTCGCCGGGCGTCTCGGTGCCGACGTCGCCGATGCCGACGAGCGTGAGCGCCGCCTGAATCAGCACGACCGCGAGCGCGATCCCGCCCACGGCGTAAAAAATCTGCGCGTCCCAGCCGAGCGCGTTCCACCACGCGCCGACGGATTCGGAAAACGAAGAGAATAGGGAAGCATTCATTGCCGGAAAATCTTAGGCCGTTCCCGCCGGACGGCAATACAATTTGGCGCCGCGCGCGCGTCGGCGCGGAAAATGAATCTCGCGTTCCCGCCGCGAAAAGTTTTTCATTTCGGATTCAAATGAGCATCACGAATTCTTCCGTTTACGCGGGCGCCTGGACGGCGCTCGTCACGCCGATGAAGAACGGCGAAGTCGATTATTCCGACCTGAAAAAACTCGTCGAATACCAGATCGCCGGCGGCATCGACGGCGTCCTTTCCGTCGGCACCTCGGGCGAATCGCCCACGCTGACGCACGCGGAGCACCTCGAAGTCATCGCCAAGACGATCGAGTTCGCCGCGGGGCGCGTTCCCGTGCTCGCGGGAACGGGCGCGAACTCCACGCACGAGGCGGTCGAGCTCACGCGCGAGGCGGAAAAGCTCGGCGCGCAGGCGTTTCTGCACGTCGCGCCGTATTACAACAAGCCGAACCAGGAGGGCGTCTATCGCCACTTCGCGGAAATCGCCTCGGCGACGGACAAGCCGATCATGCTCTATTCCATTCCCGGGCGCTGCGGCATCGAAATCGCGGTCGAGACCGTCGTCCGCCTGCGCAAGGCGTTTCCGAACGTCGTCGGCGTGAAGGAAGCCGGCGGTTCGTGCGACAAGGTCTCGCGCCTCGTCCGCGCGCTCGATCCGGACTTCATCGTGATGAGCGGCGACGATTCGCTGACGCTCCCGTTCATTTCTCTCGGCGCGAAGGGCGTGATTTCCGTCGCGTCGAACTGGCTGCCGCGGCAGGTCACGGCGATGGTCGCGAAAATGCGCGCCGGCGATCTCGCGGGAGCGCGCGCGCTCCACGACGCGATGGCGGATCTTTTCAAAAAATTCTTCATCGAACCGAATCCCGTTCCCGCGAAGTTCGCGCTCGCGCGCGCGGGCGTCATCGGTTCTCCGGAAGTGCGTCTGCCGCTCGTCGAGATGTCTGCGGAGAATCAGGCGCTCGTCGCCGCCGCGATGGACGCGTTCGGCAATCCGTGAGCGCCGCGGCTTCGCCGCCCGTCACTTTTCCGCCGCCGGGGAATTCTAAAAAATTCCTTCGGCGGCGAATTTTTCCAGCAGGGCGGCGGCCCAGATTTCGTGGCCGCGCGCGTTCAGGTGAAGCCCGTCCGGAAGAAGCGCGAAATCGACCTTGCCGTCCGCGCCGACGAATTTCGGATTGATGTCCAGAACGGAGATTTTTTCGTCGCCGCGCGCCGCGACCCAGGCGGCGACGGCCGCGTTCTGCGCCGCGATCTTTTTCTCGAAGCGTTCGCCCGCGCGCGGGAACGTCGCCATTACGACGACGTGCGCGTCCGGACGCGCCTTGCGGAGCAGCTCGACGATCTTGATTTCGCCGGCGGCGACGTCCTCCGGCGCGTCGTCGCGGTGCCCGAAATTGTTCGTCCCGATGAGGAGCACGAACGCGCGCGGGCGGATGTTCGGCGGGAGATTTTCGCCGTAGGTCAGGCGGAAAAGAACGTTCTCCGTGCGGTCGCCGGAGTAGCCGAGATTGAGCGGGCTGAAGCGCGCGAAGCTCGCGTTCCAGGCGGCTTTTCCGGGGCCGCGCCAGTTGTCCGTGATGGAGTCGCCGACGAAGACGAGGCAGCAGTCCTTCAGGTTTTTCGCCGCGTCCGCGAAGCTTTTCGTGCGGGCGAGCCAGGCGCGGTCCGCCTTGCCTCCCGCGTTGCGCGGGCTCGGGTAAGTCGCTTCGCGGTAAGGCTCGGCGGGAACGAGGCCGTCCGGCGCGTTGGCCTGGGCGAAAAACGGGAACGCGGAGAACGCCGCGAGCGCGGCGATTTTCAGAACGAGATTTTTTGCGGGGATTTTCATGGCGAGGGATTTTAGACGCCTCTTCGCCGCCGCGCGATTTTTTTTGTTCGCCGCGGGCGTTCCCGCGCCGCGCTCAGCGCGCGAACGCGGTCCAGCCGCCGCCCGGCGCGAGGCGGACGCGGACTTTGCCGTCGGCGGGAACGACGAGCTCCTCCCTGCGGTAATCGCGGCCGACGCGGTGCGCGTTGGCGCCGTCGCGGAAAACGCGGAGCGTCCTTCCCGCGCCGATGAAGCTCAGATCCAATTCGAGCTCGCGGGCGTCCCAGTTGTTCAGCACGCCGACGTACCAGACTTCGCCGCGGCGGCGCGCGACGGCGCACCATTCGCCGATTTTTCCGCCCAACGCCTTCGTCTCGTCCCACACGACGGGAACGGCGGCGATGAAGTCCGCGCATTCCGGCTCTTCTAGATAGTTGGAAGGCGAATCGCAGAGCATCGTGAGCGGCGCCTCGAAGACGGTGTACATCGCCAGCTGGCGGCAGCGCGTGCCCTGGCTTCCCGGCTCGCCGTAATTCGGGGCGAAGCCGGCTTTCTGAGAATTCCGCATCGCGCCCTGCGTGTAGTCCATCGGTCCCGCCGTCATTCTGATGAACGGGATCTCCACGTCGTACGTCACCTGGTCGAACTCGCTCATTTTGCACCACTTCATGTTCTCCAGCCCTTTGACGCCCTCGAAATTCACCACGTTCGGCCAGGTGCGGTTGAGCCCGGCGGGCTTGAACATTCCGTGCAGATCGAGAATGAGGCCGTAGCGGGCGCAGGTCTCGGCGCAGCGGCGCGTGAAGTCCACCATGATCTGATCGTCGCGGTCGAGAAAATCCACCTTGAAGCCTTTCACGCCCATCTCGGAACAGCGGCGGCAGACTTCCTCCATGTCGCGGTCGAACGCCCAATAGCCCGCCCAGAGAATGATGCCCACGCCCTTTTTTCTCCCGTATTCCACCAGCGCCTCGAGATCGATTTCCGGCACCACCTGAAAGAGGTCCGCCTTTTTGTTGACCGCCCAGCCTTCGTCGAGAATGACGTATTCGACGCCCTTCGACGCGGCGAAATCGATGTAGTGCCTGTACGTCGCGTCGTTGACGCCGGCGGTGAAGTCCACGCCGCGGAGTCCCCAGTCGTTCCACCACTCCCAGGCGACCTTGCCCGGCTTCACCCAGCTGAAATCGCCGACGGCGGGATCGCCGAGCAGCCACACGAGGTCGCTGTCCAACAGCCGCGCATCGTCGTCGGCGACGATGAGCACGCGCCAGGGCAGTGCGGCTCCGGCTCCGCAGCGGGCGATAAAGTCGTGCCGGCTTTCGACGATGCCCTGAAGGAGATTGTGCCCGCCCTGCCCGACCTTGTCCGGCAGCGGCGCGAAGACGCCGCGCAGCGTGTTCGCCGCGGCGGACGGCTTCAGCGGCAGCGAGGCGTCCCCGCCGTGCTTCCCGCCGTAGAGGTACATTCCGGGATAGTTCGTCAGCGCGGATTCGGTTATGTTGACTCGGCGCGCGCCGACCTTGACGCTGACCGGCAGAAACGCCAGCCGCGCGGGATCGCACTCGGAGATGCGGCAACGGGTGTAGGCGCTCTCGAAGCTGCTGAAGAACTGCGCCTCAAGACCGTCGCGGCGCCCTTCCACGTAGGGCAGCGTCACTTCGCAGTCCTCCGGGAAACTGAATTCCGCCTGTTCGTCCGCGACGACGAAATCCTCCTTGCCCGAAGCAACGAAGCGGTAGGCGGCGCCTTCGTCGTACACGCGGAATTCGAGCGCGTAATCCTCGAACGCGAGCGTCAGCCGATTGTATTTTTCGACGACTTCCTTCTTTTTGTAAAGGTCACTGCGCAACACGCCGGAAACGCGGCCGCGGCTCGCCTCGCACGGCTTCCCGCCGGTGAAGCGTCTGCCGTCCGCGAGCCGCAGCGAAACGGCGGACGGGGCGAGAACGGCGTCGCCGTCCTTGCTGAGGCTCCAGCGGATTTCGTTCCCCACATCGACTTCGAGCCGCAGTCTGCCGTCGGGCGACGTTTCCGAATATTCCTGCGAATAGGCGGGCAGCGCAAGCAGACACGCCGCGGCGAGACTCGCCAGTTTTTGAGCGTTCATCATAGTGCTTCGAATCATAACGCGCGAAAGGCGGACGCGAAACCTTTTTCCCGGGAACGCCGCCGCGGCGCGAAACTTCCCGCGGGAACGCGCGTTTTTTACAGGCATGGAAACCCTGCTTAAAAACCTCGGAAAAACGCTCCTCGGCGTCGCGGGATTTTCCGCGCTCATGCTCGTTCCCGCCGTCGCGGCGCCGAACTCCGAAGCCAGGCTGCACAAGTTCAGCACGACGATCGAGAAGGAACGCCCCGAGCTCGACGAAGAGACCAAGGCGCTCATCGCCGCCTACCGCAAGTCGCCGACGGCCGCCAACCGCGCCGCGCTCAAAAAGAAGGTCGAAAAGAACTACGACGCGATCGTGGCGCGCAAAAAGGCGAAGCTCGAAGAGCTGAAGCGCACCGCCAGACATCAGTCGAAGGTGACGGAGATGCAGGAGATCGTCGACGAGATGATCGAAAACCGCGCGACGCGCGTCGAGCAGAACATGGCGCGCTTCACCGACAAGCGCCTGCGCCCCGGCTCCCGCGACGCGAAGGACGGATTCCACGCGCTCATCGGCGCGGCGGAAAACGTGAGCATCGCGCACACGCCCGTCACGAACGAGGAATACGCCGCGTTCGTCAAGGCGACGAAGCGCAAAGCGCCCGCGGGCTGGACGCGCGACGGCGAGCCGCCGGCGGGCAAGGCGCGCCACCCCGTCGTGAACGTTTCCTGCGACGACGCGACCGCCTACTGCAAATGGCTTTCCGCGCGCGACAAAAACGCCTCCTACCGCCTCCCGACCGAGGCGGAATGGGAGCTCGCCGCCGGGCACATGCCCAAGGACGCGGACTTCAACTGCAAGGACACGCATCCCGAAATCGCCACGCGCGACCTGCAAAACGACAAACTGCCGTCCGGAATGGTGCTGACGACGCCGGTGGACGCCTATGAAAAGACGCTTTCCGCCTGCGGCGCCATCGACATGTGGGGCAACTGCTGGGCCTCGACCGACATCATTGCGCAGAACGGGCGGGAGCGGGGACGGAAGGTGAAGGAGATCAAGGGCGGTTCTTGGTATGCACACCGGACGAGCTGCCGCACCGAGATGCGCGGCGAAGGCCGCGCCTCGTCCCTCGGCTACAACACCGTCGGTTTCCGCGTCGTCCGCGAGGACTGACGCGTTCCCGCGGGAAAGCCCGTCAGAAGAAATAGCGCAGTCCGGAACGTCGCAGCGCGACGTCGGCGACGCGGAAAAGCGCGGCGAGCGCGAACGCCGCGACGAAGGCTCCGAAGGCGCACGCGGCGACGAAAAGGTCGCCCTTGCTCCCGCCGGAAACCGGCGCCGTGAAAGCCGTCGCCGAAAGCGCCGCCGCGGCGACGAGCGACGCCGAGCCGAGCGTGCCGAAGACGAGCGCGAGCAGTCCGTAGGCGTTGAGGCGGGAACGTTCCGCCGGGCGCGGCGCGGGAACGGCCGCCGGCTCGGGAACGCCGCGCTCCGCCGCGGGCGCGGCTTCGCCGAAGACTTCCTCGGGAACGGGCACGGCGACGACCGCGCCGCACCTGCACTGGAACTGCCGCCCGACGTATTCCGGGGCGGCGTCGTATTTTTCCCCGCAACGCGGACAGATGATTTTCACGCTCATGAGATGTCCGCGATATTACGGGGCGACGCCCCCGCCCCGCAAGGACGAAGGAAGGCGAAAGGCGCAGCGCAAAAAATGGTTTGCGGGAACGGCGGCAAAACGGGAAACTCGAACTCTATGGCAGACGACGGCGCAGCGACTCCGATGATGAGGCAGTATTGGGATTTCCGGGAAAAACTTCCCGCGAACACCCTGCTGTTCTTCCGCTGCGGCGACTTTTACGAAATGTTCGGCGAGGACGCGGAACGGGGCGCAGAGCTGCTCGGCATCACGCTGACGAAGCGCGGCGGCGCGCCGCTCGCGGGCGTGCCCTACCACGCGCTGAACACGTATCTGGCGAAAGCGCTGAAGGCGGGCGTGAAGATCGCGATCTGCGAGCAGACCGAGCCGCCGAAGGCGGGCAAGCTCGTGAAGCGCGCGCTCGTCCGCATCATCACGCCGGGAACGAATTTCGACGAGACCCAGCTCGACGCGAAGAGCAACAACTACATTCTCGCGCTCGACGAGACGCCGCGCGGCGGGCTCTGCGCGGCGTGGATCGACGCGACGACGGGCGATTTCTACGTCGCCGCCTCGCGCGAGCCGCAGAAACTTCTCGCGCCGCTGCAGGCGCTCCGCCCGAGCGAAATCCTCGTCCCCGAATCGTGGAAGGAAGGCAAGGCGCCGGCGTATCTCGAACCGCTCATCGAGTGGAACCTCATCACGCGGATGCCGGACTGGAAATTCGACGCGGAATCCGGGCGCCGCGCCGTGCAGCGGGCGCTGAACGTGAACGGGCTCGAAGGCTTCGGCGTCGCGGGAACGCATCCCGGGCTCGGCCCCGCGGGCGCGCTGCTGGCGTATCTGACGGAGACGCTCTGCGAATCGCCCTCGTTCCTGCGGAAAATCTCCGAACTCCGCGACGACGAGACGCTGCTCATCGACGCGGCCTCGACGCGCAATCTGGAAATCTTCAAATCCGCGGCGGGAACGCGGGAAGGCTCGCTGCTCGACGCGATCGACTTCACGCACACGGCGGGCGGCGCGCGCCTGCTCGAACAATGGCTCGCCGCGCCGCCGCGCAAGGCGGAAATCGCGCGGGAACGCCAGGAGGGCGTCGCCGCCTTCGTCGCGCACCCGTCCGCGGCGGAGCGCGTCCGCACCGCGCTCGCCTACGTCAAGGACCTCGCGCGCATTCTCGGCCGCCTGCAGAACCACATGCGCACGCCGCGGGAACTCGGCGCCGTGCGCGAGACGCTGCGCCGCGTTCCCGAGATCAAGGCGGAGATCGCCCGCCTCGGCTCCCCCGTCACGGACGCGATCGCGGCGAAAATTTCCGAACACGCGGACCTGCGCGGGCTCCTCGAATCCGCGCTGGAGGAGGAACTCCCGGCGACGGTCGAGAACGCCGTCCGCGCGGGCTACAACGCGCGCCTGGACGAGCTCCGCGACCTGCGGAAGAACAGCCGCGTCTGGGTCGCGAACTACGAGACGCGCCTGCAGGAGGAGACGCAGATCAAAAACCTGCGCGTGCGCTACAACAACGCCTTCGGCTACTACATCGAAGTGTCCAAATCCAACGTCGCGCGCGTTCCCGCGGACTTCATCCGCCGACAGACGCTCGTCAACGCCGAACGCTACACGACCGCGGAACTGCGCCGGAAAGAAGGCGAAATCCTCCACGCCGACGAGCTCGTCTCGGCGCAGGAGACGGATCTCTACGCGGAGCTCGTCGCCGCGGTCGTCGCGCGCACGGATTCGCTTTCGGAAACGGCGGCGGCGCTCTCGCGGCTCGACGTGCTCGCGGGCTGGGCGCAGCTCGCGCAGACCTGGGATTACTGCCGACCGGTCGTGGACGAGTCCGACGCGCTGGAGATTTCGCTCGGGCGCCATCCCGTCGTCGAGCAGATGCTGCACCGCCCCGGCGTCTCCCAGCACTTCGTGCCCAACGACACGTCGCTGCAGGCTTCGGGAACGCAGATCAACCTAATCACGGGACCGAACATGGCGGGCAAATCGACCTACATCCGCCAGGTCGCGCTGATCGCCCTGCTCGCGCAGATCGGCTGCTGGGTGCCGGCGAAGGCCGCGCGCGTCGGCGTCGCGGACCGCATCTTCTGCCGCGTCGGCGCCTCCGACGAACTCGCGCGCGGGAACTCGACCTTCATGGTCGAGATGAACGAGACCGCCAACATCCTCAACAACGCCACGCCGAAGAGCCTCGTCGTGCTCGACGAAATCGGTCGCGGCACTTCGACCTACGACGGGCTCTCCATCGCGTGGGCCGTCGCCGAGTACCTGCACGGGAACGGTCCCGCGGGACCGCGCACGCTCTTCGCCACGCACTACCACGAGCTGACGCGCATCGCCGACACGCTCCCGCGGCTCAAGAATTTCTGCGTCGCCGTGAAGGAGTGGAACGACGAAATCATCTTCGTGCGCCAGGTCGTTCCCGGCGCGGCGGACCGCTCCTACGGGATTCACGTCGCGCGGCTCGCGGGGCTGCCCGAAAGCGTCGTCGCGCGCGCGAACGAGATTCTTTCCGACCTCGAAGGCTCCGCCGTCTCCTTCGAAAATCCGCACCCGCCGAAAGCGGAAACGCCCGACGCCGTCGCGGAAGATCCCGCGGGAACGCCAGCGAAGGCGCGCGCCGCGAAGCCTCGGGGCGGGAAGCTCCGCGACGCCGCCGCGGGAACGCGCCCGCTCCCGCCGCCGCCGGAAGACGACCCCCAGCTCACGCTCTTTTGAAGCGTCCGCGATTCTCAAGAGAAAAGGCGTTCCCGCAAAAATTCCGCGGGAACGCTTTTTTCGTCACTTCTTTTCCGGGCGGAGGAAGGCGCGCCAGTTTTCGGCGTGGAGCCAGTAGGCGATCGCGAGGTCGGTCGGCGCGGGAGCGGAGTTCTCGTAGCGCTCGGGAACGTCCGAATCGCCGCGGTAGATCAGAATCTGCCGCACGGGCTTCATCACGACGAGCGTTCCCGCGCCGTCGAGGAAACCGAGGTGCTGATAGTTGCTGATGAACGCGCGGGAACGGTAGTCCGGCGCGAGCGCGTCCTTGCCGTAGAACGAGCATTCGTAGTCGAAGTTCAGCAGGCCGAGCAGCGTCGGCAGCGCGTCGATCTGGCTGACGAGGAAATCGACTCGGCGCGGAGCGACGTGCTTCGGCGCGTAGAAGACGAGCGGAATGCGGTGCTTTTCGGGGTTGAGTTCGCGACGGCCCGCGCAGCTCGAACAATGGTCGGCGACGAAGACGAAGATCGTGTCGTCGAACCACGGGCGTTCCCGCGCGAGGCGCAGCAGCTCGCCGACGGCGAAGTCCGCGTACTTCACGGCGCCCGCGCGGCCGCTCTTCGAAGGAATGTCGATCTTGCCGTCGGGATAGGCGAACGGGCGGTGATTCGACGTCGTGAACACGAAATTGAAGAAGGGCTCGCCGCGCGCGAACGACGCGTCCGCCTCGCGCACGGCGCGGCGGTAGAGGTCTTCGTCGCAGACGCCCCAGATCGTCGCGAACGTGACTTCGTCGTCGCGCATCGAAGCGCGGTCGCAGACCTCGAATCCGTTGCTTCCGAAATAGTGGTTCATGTTGTCGAAGACGCCGTGCCCGCCGTAGATCCAGCGCGTCTTGTAGCCCTTGTCCGCGAAGATTTTTCCCGCGGTCTCGATGCCTTCGTTCCCGTCGCGGCGCACGACGGACATGCCCGGAAGCGGCGGCACGGCGGCGCTGAGCGCTTCGAGCCCGCGCACGGAACGCGTTCCCGTGGCGTATGCGTTCGAAAAATACAGACCTTCGCGCGAAAGGCGCGTCAGGTTCGGCGTGAGGTCGGCGCCGTCCGCGCGGTTTTCGTTCATGAACTCCGCGCCCATGCTTTCCATGACGACGATCATGACGTTGAGCTTCTTCTCGGGGCCGCGCGGGATCACGCGGCGGCGGATGTCCTCGCCGTCGGCGTTCACGAACGGCGTTCCCGCGGACGCGAATTCCGCGCGGATCTTCCGCGTCGCCTCCTCGGCGGGGAGCGTCGGGTAAAAGGCCTCGTAGTCGAGTTCGTTTTTCAGAAACGCGGAGAAGAACGAGTAGAATCCGTTTTTGCCGAGTTCGTCGTTGTAGCGGTTGCCGCTGCCTTCCGCCTGGGAGATGTCCACGCAGAAAAACGCCGCGGCGCACAGCGCGAGCGTTCCCGCGAGCACGCCGCCGCGCGTCTTCCAGCCCGGCGCGGGAATGGCGGGAACGAGCCTCCGCCACGCCGCCGCGACCGCGAGCGCCGCGATCAGCGCGACCCCGCCGAGAATCGGCGCGAGCGGGTAGCTCTGCCGGATGTTCCCGACGACCTCCGTCGTGTAGATCAGATAATCCACCGCGATGAAGTTGAAGCGGGAGCGGAATTCTTCCCAGAAAAACAGCTCGGAGACTTCCGTGAACACGCACACGAGCGCGAACACGGCGAAGATGAGCGCCGAGACGACGCGGTCGGCGAGCGTGCCGTGCAGCCGCCGCGGGAGCGCGAAAAGGTAGATCAGAAACGGCACGATGCCCCACAGAAACGCCGTCAGCGTCTGCACGCACACGCTGAACGCCGAATGCGCGAGCGGCGCGGCGGACGTGTCCACCTGCGGGAAATCCCAGACGAAGGTCGCGAGCACTTCGACGAGCTCCGCTCCGCAGAACACGAAGAAGAACGGCGCGACGCGGCGCGCGTAGTAGGAGAAAAAGATGCGGGAAAGGAAAGTTTTCATGGCAGGAAGAAAAGCGGTGGTGGTTGGCGACTCGTAACCGGTGGCTGGATCATTGCAGGCAATCACCAGTTCCCGGTCTCCAGCTCCCAGCCACCCCAAAAAATCAATACAGTCTGAAAAGCGTCGGGAGCACGCCGGCTTCGTGGAGCCCGGCGAAGAGCTCGAAGAGCCCGATGATCCAGATGAACCAGAGCGCGTCGATCACGCGGCGCGTGAAGCGGCGCGGATTCACGTCGTAGTGTTCCGGCTGCGGCGCGCGCTTCGCGAAAAGGCGCGGGAACACCGCGGGAACGTCGCGTCTGTAGGCGCGGTAGGGCTCGCCGAAGATCGCTTCGAGCCGCCGCTGCTCCGCGAGAACGATCGTCGGATAATACAGCGCGAAAAGCACGCACACGACCGCGGGAACGGCGAGCGTCTCCGTCGCGAGCGACGTTCCCGCCGCGCCGATGAAACTGAAGAAGTAAAGCGGGTTGCGGCAGAGCGCATAGGGACCTTCGCGCACGAGCTCGCCGTTCTTTCTGCCTTCGAGATAGAGCGACGCCCACACGCGCCCGAGCGCGCCGACGCCCGCGAACAGGCACGCGAAGAACATCAGCGCCTCCTCGACTATCGGAGACGTGCCCTCCCACGCCGTTTCGCCGAAGAGCAGAAACGCCGCCAGCGCCGCCCCTCCGATGATTTTGCTGCCCGTCGTGCGGAGCCGTTCGTTCAATGTCCTGTGTCTGACGTCGCCCATATTTTTGAATCGTTACGCGTTTATATTTACAGCGTTCTGATTTGCTCAAATTTTCATTAGTTCATCATTAGTCTTTTGTTAGGATCGTGTTAGGAAATCGCGCGAATCCGCGCTTCCGCGTTGACGGGAACGCCCGAAGAGCGGATTCTCGGACGCCTTCCCGAACTCCCGAAAACGAACACCGCCATGTGGAAATACTACGCGCTGCTTTCCGCGTTCTTCGCCGCGCTCACCGCGATCTTCGCCAAACTCGGCGTCCGCGACGTCGATTCCGACCTCGCGACGGCGATCCGCACCTTCGTGATTCTGCTGATCGCCGTCGGCATCGCCGCGGCGGGCGGGCACCTTTCGGAAATCCGTTCGCTTTCGCGCGGCACGTGGATTTTTCTGATTCTTTCGGCGGCGGCGACGGGCCTCTCGTGGATCTTTTATTTCCGCGCGCTGCAGCTCGGCGACGCCTCGCGCGTCGTTCCCGTGGACAAGCTGAGCCTTGTGTTCACGCTCGTGCTCGCGGCGGTCTTTCTCCGCGAGCCGCTCTCGCTGAAGACGCTCGCGGGAACGGGCCTCATCCTCGCGGGAACGCTCGTCCTCCTCGTCAAATGATACCCTCACGGGAACGAAAAAGGAGTTTGCGCCGGCGGGAACGTTTCAGCAAAATGCGCGGCGTATGAGAAGACGCCTTTTACCCCTGTCCGCGTTTCTCGCGGCCGTCGCGGGAACGCTCCTTCCGACCGCCGCGCACGCCGTCGCCGTCCGCACGGCGAAACTTCCGCAGAACGCGTTCGTGATCGACGTCGCCGAGCCGCGCCAGGTCTTCACCTGCCGCGACGCGCGCAAGATCACGCACGTCTCGCTGCAGAAATACGTTTCCGCGCAGCCTGCCGAAGGTTCCCGCCTCAACGCGCCGCCGCAGTACGTGACGGAGATGACGATCGACTTCGAATCCATGCCCGGGCAGGTCCGCGTCTACGCGATGGAGGAATTCGACCCGCTGCGCTTCGCGGAAAAAATCGCTCAATACGGGAACGCCAAAAAACGCGCGCGGAGCTCCGTCAACGCGCTCACGAAATCCAACGCGACGGACGTCGCGCAGCATCTCGTCGTCAAGACGTATCCGCAGACGACGCACGCGAAGACGATCGAGTTCCGCGTCGCCGAGTCGGCGGAAGTCGAGGAGCTGTTCAAGCTCTTCACGCTTTACTATCGGCGCGACCGCAAGGATTGGCGCTACTTCGGCCCCATCCTCTCGTCGAACGCCACGACGCGCGACGACGAAATCTTTCTCGGGCTGAAGTCCGGCGGCTGCCCGGCGGCGGACTGGGCGGACGAATATGCGGCAAAGCACATTCTGCGCGACGACGAGAAAATCGTCGTCAGCGGGCTCAGCGGTCTGCGCTTCACGCTCGGCGAGCCGACGGTCGCCTCCTCCGAAATCGAAACGCGCGACGTGAACCGAAACTGACGCGCGCGACGCTTTAATTTCACGAAAACCATCCCCGAAAAAAAACAGACAAGAAAGGAAAGACATCATGTTCGAAACGTTCAAAAAAACGCTCTACGCCGGCCTCGGCGCGGCGGCGCTCTCCAAGGAAGCCATCGGCAAGGTGCTCGACGATTGGGTCGCGAAGGGAAAAATCTCCGCGGACGACGCGAAGGAATTTTTCGCGAAGGCGACGAAGGTCGGCGAGGAAAACTGGGAAAAGGCGCGCGGAGACTTCGCCGAAAAGGCGGAGGCGCTCGGCGAAAAATGGCCGTTCGCGACGCGCGAGCAGCTCTGCGCCGTGAACCGTCGGCTGAAGGCGATCGAGGAAAAGCTCGGCATCGCCACGGAATGCGAATGCTGCTCCGAAAAGGACGCCGAAAAGGCCGTTCCCGCGGAAGGCGCGGAAACGCCTGAGGCCTAACGCGTTCCCGCCGCCGCGCGACGTTCCCGCGAAATCCCGCCATGGCTCCGCAAGCCGGCTCAGCTCCGTTCAGGGCGATTTCCTTTCTGCGCAACAGCCTGCGCGCGAAGGAGATCGCCGTCGTCCTGCTGCGCAACGGCTTCGCGGAGCTCGTCGGAAAAATCCGCCCGAACGGCTTTCCGTTTCACAAAATTCTGCCGAAGCGCGACAAGCTTTCGCTGTGGCAGCGCATCCGCGTCACCTGCGAAGAGCTGGGACCGACCTTCGTCAAATTCGCGCAGATCGTAAGCACGCGCGAGGACATTCTGCCCGCGCCGCTGCTGGAGGAATTCAAGCGCCTCCGCGACCATGTCGCGCCGATTCCGTGGGAGGCGGTCGAGCCCGTCGTCGCGGGCGAGCTCAAGGGCGGCATCGAAGCGAACTTCGCGTCGTTCGAAAAGACGCCGTTCGCGTGCGGCTCCATCGGGCAGGTTTACAAAGCGACGCTGAAGAGCGGCGAGACCGTCGCCGTCAAGGTGCGCCGGCCGGGCGCGGGCAAGGCGATGAAGGCGGACTTCGAGATTCTCGAATGGATCATCACGCAGGCCGCCGAAAACGTTCCCGAGCTCGCCGCGTACGATCTTCCCGGAATCCTGGAGGAGATCCGCGACGGCGTGATGCGCGAAATCGACTTCACGTTCGAGGCGAAGAATTCCGGGCATTTCGAAAAGATCAACGACGACCCGCGCATCTTCGCGCCGCGCGTGTTTCCGGCGCTTTCGTCGGCGCGCCTTCTCGTCTCCGAGTGGGTCGAAGGCGTGCCGCCGGGAGACCCGTCCGTTCCCGCGGAGCTCGCGCGCGAGCTTTCCGTCGCGGGCGGGGAATCCGTCTTCCGGCAGATTTTCTCCTTCGGCTTCTTCCATGCCGACCCGCATCCGGGCAACATCCTGATCACGCGCGACGGGCGGCTGTGCTTTCTCGACTGGGGCTGCGCGGGAACGCTCTCGCGCAAGATGCGCTATTTTCTGGCGGACGTCTTCGCCGCCGTCGCCGAGCTCAACGCCGAGAAAGTGCTGCAGATCGTGCTGTGCGCGACGCCGCCGCGGGAACGCGTGGACAAGGCGAAGATCGAGACCGAAATCGCCATCGTGCTGCGCCGCCACGCCAATTTCGAAAAGGACGCGGGCGCCGTCGGCCACGTCATCTTCGACATGCTGCGCGTCTTCGCCCAGCACAAGCTGCCGCTCCCGCGCGACTACGCGCTGCTCGCGAAATCCGTCACCGTCATGGAGGAATCCGGCCGCGCGCTGAATCCGGATTTCGACCTGACCGCCTTCGCCGCGCGCGCGCTCAAGAACCTTTACGCGCAGCGTTGGAACCCGCGCGCCGTCGGACGCGGTCTGCTCTGGAACACGGAGCGCCAGCTCGCCAGCATCAACGAAATGCCGAGCGCGCTGCAGCGCATTCTCTGGAAGATCGAGAACGGCGAAATCCGCCTCAACGTCGATCACGAAGGGCTGAACGAAACGCGCGTCACGCTGGACCGTTCCGCCAACCGCACGGCGCTGGCGATGATCATTTCCTCGCTGCTCGTGGCGAGTTCGCTACTCGTCTGCGCGGCGAGCGCCGGAGACGGTCTCGGCTTCGCGAAGAATCTCGGCGTCGCGGGCTTCGTCGTCGCCGCGATGCTCATGGCGTGGCTTTTCTTCATCATCGTCTGGCGCAGGAAGTGATGACGAAAGTCAGAAAATCGCTTCGGCGTCGCCGGGCGCGATGAAACTTTTCGTCTTCTTTTTTCAGATTGCCGAGAGCGCGGACGCGACCTTAAACTTTCCTCACTATGCACGACATCTCGCAAGGCAAAATCCTCGTCACGGGCGGCTCCGGGCTCATCGGCAGCGCCATCATCGCGCGCCTCAACGCGCTCGGTCACACGAACATCCTCGTCACCGACAAGCTCGGCACCGACCTGCGCTTCAAGAATCTCGTTCCGCTGAAATTCGCCGAATACATGGAGTACGAGGATTTCGACCGCGCGCTCGAAAGCGATCCCGCGCGCTTCGCCGACGTGAAGACCGTGTTTCACCTCGGCGCGTGCTCGGCGACGACGGAAAAGGACTGCACCTACCTCATTCACAACAATTACGAATACACGAAGAAGCTCGCCGCGTTCGCGCTCGGGAACGGCGCGCGCTTCGTGTACGCCTCCTCCGCCGCGACCTACGGGAACGGCGAAAACGGCATGGACGACGAGGCGGACATTCTCCCGCTCAAGCCGCTGAACATGTACGGCTACTCGAAGCACCTCTTCGACCTGCACGCGCTGCGCAACGGCTATCTCGACAAGATCACGGGTGTCAAATACTTCAACGTCTTCGGCCCGAACGAAAACCACAAGGCGAACATGGTCAGCATGGTGTTCCGCGCGTTTCACCAGATCCGCGAAACCGGCTCGGTCAAGCTTTTCAAAAGCTACAAGCCCGAATACGCCGACGGCTGCCAGATGCGCGACTTTCTCGGCGCGAAGGAGGCGGCGGCGATCACCGTGCACCTCGCGCAGAACGAGGCGGCGACGGGGCTCGTGAACGTCGGCGCGGGCAAGGCGCGCACGTGGCTCGAGCTCGTGCGCCCGATCTTCGCGGCGATGGGCGTCCCCGAGAACATCGAGTTCGTCGAAATGCCCGAATCGCTCCGCGCGCAGTATCAGTATTTCACGCAGGCGAAAATCGACAAGCTGACGCGGCTCGGCGGCGCGCAGTATTTCGTCCCGCTCGAAGAATCCGTCACCGACTACGTGAAGAACTACCTCATTCCCGACAAGCACCTCGGCGAGTGATCGCGGGAACGTTCCCGCGGAAATTTTCCCGCGAATCGAAAAAAAATCGGGAAGCGAATTTATCTCGCTTCCCGATTTTCGTCTCCGCCGTAAGGCGGGAACGCGCTCATTTAATCAGAAAGAATTCAGGAAATTGCGGTAGAGGAGGATGCCTTTTTCCTGGCTTTTTTCCGGGTGGAACTGGACGGCGAAAACGTTCCCGCGACGGATTCCGCTGACGAAGCGCAGACCGTATTCCGAAACGCTCCAGACGATTTCCGTCTCGGGAGTTTCCACGTAGTAGCTGTGCACGAAATAAAAGGATTCGCCTTCCGCTCTGAGATTTTCGGCGAGCTTTCCCGAATTGTTTACGTTCAGGGAAATCGTGTTCCAACCCATGTGCGGAATCTTAAGTCCGGAATCCGCAGGAAATTTTTTGACGTTCCCGCGAAAAACGCCGAGTCCTTCAGTATTTCCTTCTTCGGAATGTTCGAACAAAACCTGGAGACCGAGGCAAATTCCCATGAAAGGCTTGTCGTCGGCGATCCACTTTCTGATGAAGTCGTCGAAACCGCTTCTTTTGAGTTCGCGCATGGCGTCCACGATCGCGCCCTGCCCCGGAAAGACGAGCGCCGAAGCGTCGGAGGCCTCTTCAGGAGAACGGACGAGAGAGACTTCCGCGCCCGCCTTTTCGAGAGCGCGAAAGACGCTTCTCAAATTTCCCATTCCGTAATCTATTAAAGCGATCTTTTTCATGGCAATCAGAGAACGCCCTTGGTGCTGGGAATCGTTTCCGAGGCGCGGGGATCGATTTCGCACGCGACGCGCAGCGCCCGTGCCGCGCATTTGAAGATCGACTCGGCGATGTGGTGCGGTTCTTCGCCGTATTCAAGGCGAACGTGAAGATTCGCGCCGACGGTGCTCGCGAACGCGAGGAAAAATTCGCGGACGAGGCAGATGTTGAAATCCCGAATCATCGGATTCTTTGCGGGAACGTCGTAAACGAAATACGGACGACCGCCGAGATCGAGCGCGACGCGGGCGAGCGATTCGTCCATGGGCAAGATGAAGAACCCGTAGCGGCGGATTCCTTTTTTGTCGCCGAGCGCGTCTCGAAAAGCGTTCCCGAGAGCGATGCCGACGTCCTCCACGGTGTGGTGATAATCGACGTCCACGTCTCCGCGCGCCTTGAGTCTGAGATCGAACAGACCGTGGCGCGAAAAGAGCGTCAGCATGTGATCGAAGAAAGGAATTCCGGTGTCGATTTCAGAGTTTCCTTTTCCGTCAATTTTTACGGAAAGAGAAATCCGCGTTTCCGCAGTGTTGCGTTCGATTTCCGCGACTCGTTCTGAATTTTTCATTGTCTTTTCCTTATTCAATAAAACCTATGAAGGGAAGTTCTCGATACTTTCCCGAATAATCAAGTCCATACCCGACCACGAATTTGTCTTCGATCCTGAAACCGTAATAATCGGAAACGACGTCGGCGACGCGTCGGGAAGGCTTGTCGAGCAAAGTGCAGATTTTCACCGAAGCCGCTCCGAAATTTTCGATCTGCTCGCGAATTCGGTTGAGCGTGTTTCCCGTATCGATGATGTCGTCCACGATCAGAATGTTCTTGTCCTGAAAATTTTCAACGGAAAGCGTTCCGAAAATTTCCGGATTTCCGGAAGAGGACATTCCGTTCTTGTAAGAAGAAACGCGGATGCATTCGACGAAGACGGAAATGCCCTTCATCGCGCGCAGCAGATCGACGCCGAAAAATATGCCGCCGTTGGCGAGAATCAGCACGGTGACGGATTTTCCGGCGTAATCGCGGGAAATCTGAGCTCCCAGCTCCTCGATTCTCCTGTCAATTTCCTCTTTAGGAATCAATAATCGGACTTCTTTTTTCATGGTTACTTCGCAATTCCCCAGCGTTCGGAAAAAGGATAAATAATGAAGGAGGCTTTGCCGACGGCGTCTTCCGCGGGAACGCAGCCCCAACCACGGGAGTCGTAGCTGTTGCCGGAATTGTCTCCGAGCGCGTAATAAGAATCCACGGGAACGTGAAAATCGTTTTTCAGCGGCTTCGCGTAAACGCCGGCGCCGCCGCAGGAAGGAAGATAGCCGTAATACTTTTCGGAAACGCGAAATTCGTTGTTCTTGTCGAACGCGTCGGCTCCGGAAATAAGATTTCCGTTTCGGTAAAGTTTTTTATCCCGAACGGAAAGCACGTCTCTCGGCGTTCCCGCGAGGCGTTTGATGTAATAAAGGTCGGCGTTGTTGAGTCCGGGAATATTCTTCGTGCGAAAAACGAAAGGATCTCCGACTTCGGGCTTCATGAAGTGGTAGGCGAATCGGTTGACGACGACCATGTCGCCGCCGAAAATCTTGAAGCTTAGAAAATTTTCTCCTTTTTCCGCCGAAATTCCCGTGCGGACGAAGGTCGCTCCGGAAGCGTCGCGGAAAACTTTTCCCGTTTTTCCGGCGTTTTCGAGAGCCGCCGCCCAGCGTTCCCGCAGAGAAAGATTTTCCATTTTGGAAAACTTAGGAAAAAATCTTTCGAGAAAGACGGAATCCATCGAAAAATCGCGCGGACATTCGATTTCCACGGGAACACCGCCGACGAAGACTTCGAAAACGTCCTTGGAACCGACCCTCGCCTTGCGGTTTACGCGAAAGACGATTTCTCCGGAAGCGGGCGCGATGAATTCGTGGAACGAAGCGCTGCGGAAAACGCGTTCCGCCCACTTTTCGAGAGCGTTTTCGGGTTCCGTGAAGACTTCGGCGGTCATGCCGTTGTAAGTCGGAAACATCGAATTGGTCGGAATTTTGAAAAGCTGAAAGAAAAACCCGCGCACGCCGCCCGCGAGAATCGCCGCGACGACGATGAGCTCCACCCATTCGGGAAGCGTTTTTTGAGGAAAAATAGTTCCGCCGAGCTCGGAAAGCGTCTCTTTCAGGCGCGCGGCGGCGGCTTCCCCGTCCTCCCGCGTTTCAGCGTTTCTGAGGGCTTCCTCGTCGCGGCGCAGACGTTCCCGTTCGGAGTCGTCGAAAAGATCTCCGCGGTAATTTCTCACTTTCGCCGCGGCGGCGAGAAGCGTTTCCGCTTCGGCGACGCCGTGAGGATTTTTTTTCCGCCAAAAAGCCATGCGGAAATTATCTTCGAAGCGCGGAAATTTTTAAACGAAAAAAGCGTTCCCGCGAAAAAAACGCGGGAACGCCGAAGCGAAAAGTCAAAGCGGAATCACTTGCGCTGCGGCATGACGACGCAGAGGAAGGACTCGTCCTTGGTCTTGAAGACGCCGGGGCTGAGGTCGTCCTTGAACTCGAAGACGACTGAATCCTGCGCGAGCGCCTTGAGCGGATCGGTGATGAACTGCGGATTGAAGGCGATGCGGGCTTCCGGACCTTCGTAGCGGACGGCGAGCTTGTCGCTGGCCTCGCCGTATTCCGCGGAGCTCGCGGTGATTTCAATCGTGTTCGCGGAAATGTTGAGGACGACGGAGCTGTTTTTGTCCGTGGTGACCTTGGCGGCCTGAAGCACGGCGCCGAGGAGGTCTTCGCGCTCGATTTCGATGCGGTTTCCGGAGTCTTTCGGAATGACGCCCTTGTACTGCGGGTAGTTGCCTTCGACGATCTTGGAGACGATGCGGATGTCTCCGACGAGTCCGCTGTTTTCGTCGGTCACGCCGATTTCGAAAACGACCTGGCGTTCGCTGAGCGCGAAACGGATCTTGCCCGAGCTTCCCAGCTGTTTCTGAAGTTCGGAAATGGTCTTCGCGGGAAGGATGAACTGCGTCGGATTTTCGACGGAAACGGGCATTTTCTTTTCGCAGGTGGCGAGACGGCGGCCGTCGGTGGCGACGAGCGCGATCTTGTCTTCGTTGAAGCTGAAGAGAACGCCGTTGAGCACGTAGCGGTTTTCGTCCGTGGACTGCGCGTAGGAGACCGACTTGATCATCGTCGCGAGATCGCCCTGCTCGATTTCGAACGCGAATTCGCCGCCGACCTTCGGTTCGTTCGGAAAATCGTTCGCGGGAATGCCGATCGGGTTGAACTTAGAGCTGCCCGCCGTGATCTTGACGCGGTTTTCGCCCTGAAGTTCGACGAGAACGTCTCCGCTCTTGAAGCCGCCGACGATGTCCTTGAGCCACTTCGCCGGAAGCGTGATACTCCCCATGTCGAAGATTTCCGCCTTGATCTTGCAGGAAATGCGGATGTCGAGATTCGTGGTCGTGAGACGGATGCCGTCGTTTTCCGTTTCGATGAGCACGTTGGAGAGAATGGGGAGGCTGAGACGATTGCTGACGACGTTCGTGACCTGACCCAGACCGGCGGCGAAGTGATCGCGGTTGATTTTGAACTTCATGGCTCAAAAGCTTGTTGTCTTCGCGCCGTTTTTGCAAGTTTTCTTCTCCGAAATTTATTCACCGAAAAAATACGTGATTGAATTTTTCTGAATAAATTTCCGTAGAATTATTAAGGTCTGTGAACAGCCCGAACAAGTCGGCGGAAGCGCATTTCATGCGGGACGCGCGCCGGATTGGTCTGCCGATAAGTCTGTCGGGATTCTGTCGAAGGAATGTCGACAACGCTGTTCACCGGATTATCGTCGAGTTATTCTCAACGTTATTGACAGGGAAAAATTTCTTGGCGTTCGCGCGGAAATTGCTTCATGCTCGTCGGCTTATGGAAATTTGGTTCAACCCGGTTCAGTCTCTCGAGAAGATTTTGAAGCAAACGGCGGGAACGCTCGACGGTTTTTCCGACGAGTTTTCGCCTGACGTGCGTGCGGCGGATCCGCGTTTCGGCGACTTTCAGGCGAACGGCATTCTGGCGGAGGCGAAGCGTTCCCGCAGGAATCCGCGCGAGCTCGCGGGAATTTTCGTCGAGGCGCTGAAAAGCTCCGGCGCGCTGGACGCCGATCTGGTTTCGATGAGCATCGCCGGGCCGGGCTTCATCAACTTCAAATTTTCTCCCGAGTTCTTCGCGCGCTGGGCGACGCTCTACCGCGACGCGGAAAAGCTGAAGGAATCCGCGGGAACGCTTTACGCGGGCAAGAAGGTCGTCATCGACTATCCGTCTCCGAACACGGCGAAGCAGATGCACGTCGGGCATCTGCGCATTCTCGTCATCGGCGAGGCGATCGCCCGCCTGCTGCAGTTCTGTGGCGCGGATCTGACGCGCGACAATCACATCGGCGACTGGGGAACGAATTTCGGCATTCTCATTTTCGAAATCAAGCGCACAGGCTACGTTTTTCCGGACGACGACACGCGCGCGCTCGCGGAGCTGGAAGAGCTCTACAAGGCGGGAACGGCGTTCGTCAACGACAAGGAAAAGAATCCGGACGCGTTCGACGCGGCTCGGCTCGAGCTCGTGAAGCTGCAGCGCGGCGATCCCGAAAATCTCGCTCTGTGGAAGCGCATCGTCAAGGTCTCCGACGCGGCGTGCGAAAAGATTTACGCGCTTTTCGGCGTGAAGCCGGACGTGACGCTGGGCGAATCCTTCTATCGCGACAAAGTCGGGCGCGTCTACGAGGAGCTCATCGAATGCGGCATCGCGGAAGAGGACGACGGCGCGCTGATCGTCTGGAACGATTCCGATCCGCGTTACGCGCGGACGAACGAGAACGCGGCGCCGTTCATCGTGCGCAAGAAGGACGGCGGCTCCAACTACGCCTCGACGGACCTGGCGACGCTGCTCTACCGCGTGGAACATTTCAAGGCGGACGAAGTCGTCTACGTCACGGACGACCGCCAGCAGGACCACTTCCGCATGCTTTTTCTGACGGCGAAGCGCTGGTTCGACGCGAAGGGATATCCGTTCCCGTCGTTGCGTCACGTGATGTTCGGAAAGATCCTCGGCGAGAACGGAAAGCCTATCAAGACGAAGGAAGGCGGCTCTATAAAGCTGAAGTCTCTCGTGGACGAGGCGACGGAACGCGCCTTCGCCATCGTGAGCGAAAAGAGCCCGGATCTTCCCGAGGAGGAACGCGGAAAAATCGCGGAGACGATCGGCATCGCCGCCGTGCGCTACGCGGACCTGCTGCAGAACCGCACGATCGACTACATGTTCTCTTGGAAGCGTCTTCTGGCGTTCGAAGGCAACACGGCGCCTTATCTGCTTTACGCGGTGGCGCGCATTCAGTCCATTTTCCGCAAGGCGGGAACGACGCTCGAAAGCGTCGCCGAAAACGCGGAGATTCTCGTGCCGCGGACGGACGGGGAAATCGCCCTGGTCCGCAAGCTGATGGGCTTTTCCACGGCGGTTCAGACCGCCTGCGAAGAGCTGAAGCCGCATTACATCTGCACGTATCTCTTCGAGCTCGCGGGAGCGTTTTCGTCGTTCTACGCCTCGAACAAGGTGATGGACGACGATCCCGCCGTCCGCGCGCTGCGTCTACGCCTCTGCGCGAACACGCACGTGATTCTGAAGACCGGGCTGCATCTGCTCGGCATCGAAACGCTCGAACGTATGTAAGGAGGTGCCGCCATGGAAAATTCTCCCGTCTGGAAGAAAGTCAGGGATTTCTCCGAAATCATTTACGAAAAATGCGAAGAAGGCATCGCGCGCGTGACGATCAACAGGCCGCATCGCCGCAACGCGTTCACGCCGGAGACGGTTTCGGAAATGTACGAGGCGTTCGCGGACGCGCGCGAAGACGTGAAGATCGGCGTCGTGCTGCTGCGCGGCATGAATCCGCAGACGGACGGAAAATTCGCGTTCTGCTCCGGCGGCGACCAGAAGGTCCGCGGCGACAAGACGGGCGGCTACACGTCGAAAAGCGGCGTGCCGCGTCTGAACGTTCTCGATCTTCAGCGGCTCATCCGCACGATGCCGAAAGTGGTCATCGCGCTCGTCGCGGGATACGCGGTCGGCGGCGGGCATGTGCTGCACGTCGTCTGCGATCTGACCATCGCGGCGGACAACGCGATTTTCGGGCAGACGGGGCCGAAGGTCGGCAGCTTCGACGGCGGTTTCGGCAGCTCGTATCTCGCGCGTCTCGTGGGGCAGAAAAAAGCGCGGGAAATCTGGTTTCTCTGCCGGCAATACGACGCGAAGCAGGCGTTGGAGATGGGGCTCGTGAACGCGGTCGTTCCCTACGCGGAGCTCGACGCGGAAGGCGTCCGCTGGGCTCGCGAGGTGCTCGACAAGTCCCCGATCGCGATTCGCTGCCTGAAGTCGGCGTTCAATGCGGAGCTCGACGGTCAGGCGGGAATTCAGGAACTCGCCGGCAATTCCACCCTGCTCTACTATCTGACGGACGAAGGCAACGAAGGCCGCAAGGCGTTCCTCGAAAAAAGAAAACCCGAGTTCGGCGAGTGGCTTCCGTGAGAGGAAGCCTTTTTTTTTCGGGCTAAAAAAAAGCGCCGTTCCCGTGAAGGAACGGCGCTCGGAAAGACTTTAGGCTTATTTCATCAGCAACATGTTACGCGCGCGCTTGATGGCTTTCGTAACATGGCGCTGTTGCTTCGCGGTCAGTCCCGTGATGCGGCGCGGCAGGATTTTGCCGGTTTCCGTCACATAGCGGGAAAGGACTTCCACATCGGTGAAGTCAAAGTCTAACGGTGTTTTGGAATGTTGCTGTGATTCTGCCATAAATGAAACTCCATTAACTCAATTTTCGGGAAAGGACGCAAGTTTTAATTTCGCGAACGTTTGCGTTTTTCGGACGAATGTGGTCTGATTGGAAATTCAAGCGAATCATGACCGACAAATCCACAATCGCCGCTTTCGCGACTCCGCTCACGGAGTCGGCGATCTGCGTCCTTCGGGTCAGCGGACCGCTTTCCGCGGACGTCGTCCGCGGGGCCTTCCGCGCCGATGGCGTTCCCGAGCCGCGCCGCTGCAGGCACGGTTTTTACAGGGTTCTTTCCGGAGAAACCGCGGACGACTGCCTTTACGTCTTCTTCGAGGGCGCTTCGTCCTATACGGGCGAGGATTCGCTGGAAATTTACTGTCACGGCAATCCGTTCATCGCCAAAAAGATTTTTTCGGATCTCGTCGCGCGCGGCTGCAGGGAGGCGCTTCCGGGAGAATTCACGCGCAGAGCCTTTCTGAACGGAAAAATGGATCTGACCCAGGCGGAAGCCGTCGCCGACGTCATCGCCGCCCGCTCCGAAGCCGCGCTGAAGGCGGCGCGGAAACTGCTCGCGGGAACGTTCGGAAAACTGATTTCGGAATGGAGCGCGGGAATCATGAATCTGATCGCCGAGCTCGAATCGCAGATCGATTTTTCCGACGAGGAGGTGCCTGAACTGAATCTGGAACATTTTAGGAAAAGACTCTCCGAAATTGTCTGCCGTCTGAAGAACGCTGAAAATTCGGCGCGGTATTCCGCCGCCGTCCACGACGGAATCGGAGCCGTGATATTCGGTTCACCGAACGCGGGAAAATCGTCGCTGATGAACGCCCTGCTCGGCGAGGAGCGGGCTCTGGTCAGCGCGGAGGCGGGAACGACTCGGGACTTCATTTCGGAGAATTTTTCGGCAGGCGGATATCGTATCCGGATTTCGGATACGGCGGGGCTTCGCGGGAACGCGGAATCCGAAATCGAAAAGGCGGGAATCCGGCGCTCGATGGAATGCATGAGCAAGGCGGACATTCTGATCTTCGTCGTGGATTCTTCCGAAAGATTTCCGGAAATCTCCGAAGAGACGAAGGCGCTGATGAACCCCGAAAACACGCTCGTCGTCTTCAACAAGACCGATCTTCCGCCGGCTTTCGACAGGGAAGCCGCCCTGCCCGGCTTCGAGCGCGTCTCGGTCTCTCTTCTGGACGCGTCGGCCCGCGAGACCGTGACCGCGGCGCTCGTGAAGCTGATGAAGGAAAAGGAGATCGTTCCCCGAGGCGACGTTCTGGTGGTGAGCGCGCGGCACGCGGAATTTCTGCGCCGCGCCGGAGAACGGCTCCGGGAAGCTGGGGATAAGCTCGGTTCGGTGCCGCCTGAATTCATCGTCAACGACCTCAGAAGCGCGGCCGAAGAGCTCTCCGAAATCTTGGGCCGTTTCGACAACGAAAAGGTTCTGGACAAGATATTTTCTTCGTTCTGCATAGGAAAATGAGCATCAGAAAAGAAATCCGCATCGATGAATCCCGCCCCTACGACGTGCTCGTCGTCGGCGCCGGGCACGCCGGAGTCGAAGCCGCTCTCGCCGCCGCGCGGATGGGAACGGACGTCCTGCTGCTGACTGGGAATCTGGACACCATCGCCAAAATGAGCTGCAATCCCGCGATCGGCGGCCAGGCGAAGGGACAGATCGTGAGAGAAATCGACGCTCTGGGCGGAGAAATGGGCGTCTGCGCGGACGCCACGGCGATTCAGTTCCGGATGCTCAACGCCTCCAAGGGCCCCGCCGTCCAGTCGCCGCGGGCGCAGTGCGACAAGCTCGTCTACGCCGCGCGCATGAAGCAGACCTGCGAGCTGCAGAAGAATCTGACGCTTTTTCAGGCGATAGCTTCCAGAATCATCTTCAGAAACGGAAAGGCCGTGGGCGTGAGGACGACGCTCGGCGTCTCGTTCTACGCGAAGACCGTCGTCGTCACCACGGGAACGTTTCTGAAGGGAAAAATGTTCGTCGGCAGAAACGTCAATTTCGGCGGTCGCCTCGGCGACTTCAATTCCGAGACGCTTTCGGACAGTTTCCGGGAAATCGGCATGCAGGTGGAGCGCCTGAAGACGGGAACGCCGGCGCGCATACTCGGGGCGTCCATAGATTTTTCCAAATGCGAAGAGCAGCCGGGCGACGAAAAGCCGACGTTTTTCGGATTTTACGACACGAGGACGGAGGAAGACGTGTTCCACGTGGAACATTCGGGCGAAAAAAGGCTCGGGTGGGTTCCGGGAACGAACCGCCGCTCCTGCTGGCTCACGGACACGGGGCTTTCCACGCGCGAAATCGTCAGCGGAAACATTTCCGAGTCGCCGCTTTACTCCGGTCTCATCAGCGGAACGGGAGCCCGCTATTGTCCGAGCATCGAGGACAAATACGTGAAGTTCCCGGACAAGGAGACACATCGGCTCTTTCTGGAGCCGGAGGGCCGCTTCTCCGACGAGTGGTATGTCAACGGCTTTTCCACTTCCTTGCCCTTCTCCGTTCAGCTGGACATGATCCGCAGCGTTCCCGCGCTCGCTTCGGCGGTCATGCTGCGGCCGGCATACGCCATCGAATACGACTACGTGGTCCCGACTCAGCTTTATCCCAGCCTGGAGACCCGATTCGCGGAAAATCTCTTTCTCGGAGGACAGATCAACGGCACTTCCGGCTACGAGGAGGCCGCCGTTCAGGGCCTGCTCGCGGGAGCGAACGCTGCGGCGCGCGTTCTCGGCATGAAGCCTCTGACGATCGGCCGCGAGCGCGGCTACGCGGGCGTTCTCGTCGACGACCTCGTGACCAAGGGCACGCAGGAACCCTACCGCATGTTCACCAGTCGGGCGGAATATCGGCTGCTGTTCAATCACGGGAGCGCGGAACTGCGCCTCGTCGATCTCGCCGGCGACTACGGTCTGCTTTCCGACTCCCGCAAAAGAAACGTGCTCCGAAAGCGCGACGCCGTGCTTTTCTGGACGGAACGCCTGGAAAAGATTTCCGTGAAAGGCGGATTCGCCGGGGATGTCATGAGAAAGGACATCGCTTCGCTTCCGGAAGGCCTTCCCGCGGAATTCTCGGCTCTTCCGGAGGAAGTCCGGGAAGAGGTGCTCTACCGAGTCCGCTACGCCGGCTATCTTTCCCGGGAAATGAAGTCCGTCGAGCGCATGAAGGATTTGGAGAAGGTGCGCATTCCGGAAGATCTGGACTACGACGCCATCGTCGGTCTGCGCACGGAATCCCGGCAGAAGCTTTCGGCTTTGCGCCCCGCCGATCTGGCTCAGGCGGAAAGAATCAGCGGCGTGGGTCCGGCGGACATCTCCCTGATCATGGTCCATCTGCGCGCCCGGAAAAAGTGAACCGCCCTGTTCCACGTGGAACATTTCCGTTTTCCCCCTGCTCTTTTCGGTTGTGATTGAGGAACGCGCCTTCATACTCTGAAGGCATGGAATGGAGCATCAGATCCCTGTCTAAGCGGTGCGGCGTTTCCGGCGAGGCTTTTTCGGACGGAGACTCCGTCATGTGCTTCGTGTTCAAGACGGAATCCGGCGAAATCGAGCGCACGGACGTGCTCGAACGCAACGTTCCCGCGCTCAAGGCGCCCGGGACGCTGGTTGGATTCTGGCGGCGCGTGTTCTCTTCCGATCCCGCCGCGTCCGCGGATATGAAGCAGAAACTGGTCTCTCAGGAGGATTTCTTCTTTTCGCTCTTCGACGTGCCGCCGAGCGAAGACGGCGAGATTCTCAAGCAGTTCGTCGCTCTTTATCTCGAACGGAAAAGAATTCTCCGCGCCGCGGGCGCGCCTGAGAACGGATTTCAGAATTTCGTTCACGTGAAGAGCAAAAAAACTTTCAGCGTTCCCGTCCGGGACGCGGATCCCGAAACCCTGGCGCGGCTTGCCTCCGTCATCGACGCCTTTATAATCTGAATCATGAATAAAATGCTTAAGAAGATCATTTTCTTTTTTTCCGCCGGAATTCTGGCTTTGCTCGCGGCCTGCTCGAAACCCATGCCGCGCCACGCCATCGACGTCTTTCTGGAGGCGCCCACGCGTTCGTCCAGTTTCGGGCTTCATCAGGACATCGTCATGCCGGTTTCGGGCGTGAAGGCGCGGATCACCACGCCGCCCGTCGCCGACATCGATTCCTTCACCAACGCGGAATTTCTGATTCAGGAGGACATGGGCGAGGCGATTCCGGGGATTCGTCTTCAGGTCAAGGCCGAGAAATGGCTGCAGATCTACCAGGCGTCCGGAGAAGCCATCGCGGAAGGCCGCGGGCTCAAGCGCTTTTTCCTCGTCGTGGACGGCAATCCCGTCGGCTATTGTCTCATCCGGCGTCAGATCCGCAGGGACGATCTCTTTTTCGTCATCGAATCCAGAAAAGACGGCCGCGAGCTCGCAGAAGAGCTCCGCGAAGTCTGCTTCGTGCTGAACGAGTACATTCTGGAGCGGCGTGAATACATGAAGGACGTGAAGCACTGACGATGCGTTTCGCGGCGTTTCTGCTCATTCTTTCGGGTTCTTTTCCGCTTTTTTCCGCGGAGGAGATAGCGAGTCCGACTTCTTTGGACATCGGGGATTTTCTGAAACGGGGCGATTTTTCTTTTCTCCAGCCGGCGGCTTCGGGAAGGACGGAATCCGCTTCGTTCGGCATGGTGAGAAACGGCGGAACCCGGTTTCATGAAGGCGTGGACGTGAAGTCCGTCCGGAAAATGGACGGCGGAGTGCCCATGGACGTCGTCCGCGCCGTCTGCGCGGGAACGGTCGCGCACGTTTCGCCTCTGAACAACGGCTCCTACGGCAGGTACGTCGTGCTGATCCACGAAAACGGAGGCGTTCAGCTTTACACGCTTTACGCGCATCTGCTCGCCGTTTCTCCTTCGCTGAAGGAAGGCGACCGCGTTCCCGCGGGGGCGGTTCTGGGCATGCTTGGGCGGACCTCCACGACGGTCCGGATAGAAAAGAACGCCGCGCATCTCCATTTCGAAGTGGGAATGATGCTCGGCGAAAAAGGTTTCGAAAACTGGTATCGGCGCAGATACGGGCCGGGAAATCTTCACGGAGTCTGCAACGGGTTCAATCTCGCGGGCGCGGATCCGCTGGATTTCTTCGCGTTTCATTTCGACGGCAAGGAGCTCCGTTTCCGCGAGTGGATCGCTTCGCAGAAAAAGGCGTTTTCCGTCCGTCTCCCGATGCCGGAGGAGACGCCGAGCCTCGCGGCGAGAAGCCCGGCTCTCAAGAGATTCGGGAAGAACGGAGTGAAATCCTGCGTCGTCGATTTCACCTGGTTCGGAATGCCTTTGGCGTTTCGGAATTCGGACGTCGTCGGGAACGCGGACGTCGAAGTCTTCGACGTGGACGCCGCTTCCGTCGGGCTCGCCGAAAAGCGCGGGATTCTCTCCGCCGTCGAAGGCGGACACGTTCCGGGAAGCACGCTGAAGAACTACTTGGAAATCATTTTCGACAGGAGGTTCCCGTGAACGAAATTTTTTATGCGCTGCTCGGAGCGTGCGTCGTCGGCGCCGCGCTGTTGGCGGTGAATCTGAAGGTGAAGCTTCCGAAAAAGCTGTTCGCCTTCATGGCCGTTCTGATTCTGGTGCTCATGTTCGCGCTCGTCATGGAAGATCGGGAAGGAGTCCCCGAGACGCGAAAAATTTCCGTTCCCGCCGAAGGCGTTTCGGATAAGGCGTCGGAAATTTTTTCGGGGACGTTCAGGGCAGGGCAGGGGAATAATGATTTTCCCGTCGGCGCTGCGCTCTCGCGGTCCGGTCTCCGGGGCGCGGAATATGTCTTCGAATTCGACGCGGGAACGTCTCCCGAAAGCGCCGCCGATCTCGACTGCGAGCTTCTCGACGCGGACGGTCGCGTTCTCAAATGTTCGGGTCTCGTCTTCTCCCGCAGCGTTCTGAAATGTGTTTTCGTCTTTCCCGAAGGCTTCGATTCGCGCAAGGCGACGACGCTGCGTCTGGTCTGCGGAAACGGGAGCGCGCCGACGCTGAGACGGATCACGGAACGGGAAATCTGAATTTTTTGGTCATGGGCAACGAAAAGAAGATCAGGGCGGACGAGCTGCTTTTTCGGCAGGGCAAGGCGGAATCGCGTTCCCGCGCGAAGATTCTCATCATGGCGGGCAAGGTGCGCAGCGGTCCCGACAGCGTCGTTCAGAAGCCTTCGCAGATGTTGCCCGAAAGCACGGATCTGCAGGTGGAGAATCCGCCGCGCTTCGTTTCCCGCGGCGGTGAAAAATTAGCGGGCGCGCTGGAAAAATTTTCGCTGGACGTCCGCGGCGCGCGCGCGTTGGACGTGGGCGCTTCGACGGGCGGCTTCACGGACTGCCTGCTTCAGAACGGCGCGGAGACGGTGACCTGCGTCGACGTCGGGCACGGGCAGCTGCATTACAAGCTCCTGCAGGACCCGCGCGTGAAGAATTTCGAAAAGGTGAACGCGCGCGATCTGGACGCGTACGAGCTTCCGTTCCCGCGGTACGATTTCGTGGTCGGAGATCTGTCCTTCATTTCCCTCAAGAAGATTCTGCCGGCAGCGTGGAATCGGGTGCGGCCGGGCGGGGCGCTGATCATGCTGATCAAACCGCAGTTCGAGGCCGACCGAGAAGAAGTCTCCAAGGGCAGGGGAATCATCCGCGACGAGGTCGTCCACCGCCGCGTCGTCGAGGACGTCCTGAAATTCTGTAATGAAAATCTGGATGCGTTCAGGCTCGAAGGACTCTGCGATTCTCCCATTCTGGGCGGCGACGGGAACAAGGAATTTCTTTTTTACGCGCGGCGTGGCGAAGACGCGTGAGGCGCGCGGCTATTCTATGCCGTATCTGAAGCTGACGATTCTGAAGCGGCGCCCGAAATTGCGGTTCACCGCGCCGCATTCGTCGTAAGGCGTGTTCGGGCGCTGCGACGCGTCGAAGAGATCCGGGAAGCGCTGGACGAGCATCGCCGCCGTCGCGCGCGCTTCCGGTCTTCCCGTGAGCGGATTGAGAATTTCCGCCTGCGCGTAGATCTTGAAGGTGTCGCCGCGCGGCGAGAGCCGCTGCCCGATGTTCTGCAGCACGTGTTCCTGGCGCAGAAATCCCGGGAACCACGCGGGAATCTTCCTTCCGCCCAACGTGTTGATTTCCGCGCGTTCGATGCCGCGATGAAGAATGCCGGAATCCGCGAATTCCGCCACGGACGCGAAATGTTTTCCCGCGGCGAGGCGTTCGCGGTTTTCGTCGGCGACGCTTTTCGCCAGTCGGGCGATCTTTTCCGCGGGAACGCTGCGGAGACCCTGAGAGAGCAGAAAATGGTCGCGGGAACGCCAATGCGCCGCCTCCAGCTCCTTGTCGCTCAACGGGAAGATTTTCCCGTCCGGAGAAAAGAACTGCGCCGAAAACGGGCGGATGAAAAACGCGTTGTCGAAATCCTTTTTCGCGCGCGGCGCGTCCCAGGGCATGTTCAGTTCTCCCGCTCTTCCCGAATACTGCTCCCATTTTTCGAACGCGTTGGAGAGCAGGGCGTTCCAGGCCTTTTCGTTCGTCGAGTTCATGTTGAACGGGCCGTCCGTCATGCATTCTTCCGCGAAATCGACGGGGCGGGGCGACGAAAACGAAAGCCCGCACAGGCTCCGGTCCTTCTTCACGAAAAGCGGATTGTCGCTTGTAATCGTATTTTCAATACGTTTTTTCGAGGAGAAGAAATACCTGTCGAAGATCTGATTGACCTTCAGTTCGGCGACCTTCCCGTCGAAGCGTCCGAGCGCGAGCGGAGGAATTCCGGTCTGATGCGGGAAACGGATCGCGTTCGCGGACAGCGCGCCGCCGTCGGGCAGATCGTAGAGCTGAATCGACGAAAACGCGGGAACGCGCTCTTCCGTCCTGTGCTCGTTGACGTATTTATCGAAAAAATACGTTTCGTTCTCGTCGTCCTCCGCGTCGGCGAGTCTCTTCGCGGCTTCGCCGATGTGGGCGGAGACTTCGAACGCGTCCGCCACGACGGGGTCTGCGAAGTCGAAGACGGCGTCGCGCAGGTCCACGTTTTCCAGAAGATTCTTCAGCGCGTTCTCGTCTTCCGTCCGCAGACGGATACGGTAGACCAGATTCGCCTGCGCGACGTCGTGGTCGCCCGCCTTCTGGCGGTTGTATTCCTTGCCCGTCAGCGTGAACTGGACGTAAGGGAAATTCACGTTCACGAATCTCAGAATCGGCGGCGCGTAGTCCTGCGGCGTCGAGGTCTGCCGGAAACTTCCGTTGTAGTGGCGGAGGACGATTTCTCCGGGAAAAAGCGGCGGAATCGAAAAGAATTCTATCACGTGTTCGTCGTGGAACCATCTTCCGCCGACGGCGCCCGAGGGCGGTTTGTTCGGGTTGGAGCCTTTCTGAAACTTCCAGGTCGCGCCGCCCGTGATCCGGGAAAGGCCTTCCGGCTGGCCTTTCGGGTCGGGGAAGCGCGCCGTGTAGATTTCGCCCGCGTGCAGTCCGACTTCCGGCGATTTCCTGTCCGTCCCGAATCCCTGGTCGGACGCGTCGAAAATTCTGCAGTAGGCGTTGAATGTCTTGTCGGACGGCGTCTGGCGGACGAGCCCGAAGCGGCCCGTCGGGAAATTCGAAAGCTCCGCCGAAAATTCCGCGCCGGTGTTCCTGTTGGTCACCGAAAACGTCGGCAGCACGGAGAAGTCGAGCAGCCCGAGCTGGCCGTCGGCGTGCGCGAGCAGCGGGAACGCGTAGGGGTTCCACAGCTTCGCGGTGACGTGGAAGCGCGCGCGGTGCTGACCGTCGGTGCGCGGATTGAAGAAGCCGACGTGCAGCCGGAGATCCGCGACGACGGGGCAGAAATGCTCGCAGAGACCGAGCTTTCCCGCCGCGGGTTTCCGCTCCGACGTCGCCACGGGAACGCCTCGATGCGGTTCCGTTTCGCGGGACGCGAGCGTTTCCGCCGTGAAAAGCGTTTTCGCGTCCGCCGTTTCCGAGAGATCTTTTTTGAGCGCGTTCCGCGGCCAGTCGGCGATGACGCCGAGCGTCCGCAGAGCCGTCGTCTCGCGGTCCGTTCCCTTGCCGGAATTTTCGGCGAAGAAGAACGCGGGGTCGTATCGCGCGTTCCGCAGCGCCGAGGCGTTGCGCGGGAACGCCTTGAGCGCCGCCGCGGGAGCGCCGAACACTTGCCCGCGCCGCTGTTCCGTGCGCGCGTCCGCGGCGGTTTCCGCGGCTTCCGGACGGTCGTCGCGCAGCGGAAACTTCTCCGATTCGTCGACGATGAAATAGGCGATGCGGAGATCGTCGCCGACGTATTTCCAGGGAACGGACGTTCTTTTTCCGGGCGACTTGGGATTCGGGAACGAGGCCGCGCCGCCGTTCTGCGTCGAGGCGCGCGAAACGAGCGGGACGGGTGCGGAGGGCTTCCGCGCGGGCGACGGATTTTCTTTCGAAGCCGCGCCGCCGCGCGCGGTGCTCCAGGGATTTTCGGGACTTCCCGGGTCGGGCGCCGTGGACGCGGAATCCGTTCCCGCGCGCTGCTGCAGTTCCGCCAGGGCGATTCTCGCGGCGTTCGTCACGGCCCGGTTCGCGGCGGCGCGTTTCAGGGCGGCGTCGGTCAGCGTCTTTTCCCTTTCCGAAAACGTGAAGAGCGCGGCGGAAACGGCCGCCATGAGCATCAGCATCAGCACGACGGCGAACAGCGCGAAGCCGGTTTTGTCCGGGGTTTTCGAAGAAATCGGGGGCACGGGAACGCGGGGATTAGGGGAAGAAGGGTCGGTTTTTGCGCACAAAATTCTTGAAATCCTTCCTCGGAGTCAAATACTTTCCGCCTTTTCAATTCACCTTCTTTTTTATATTTTACCCCTGCAAATCAAAAAGGAACCCGAAAAAATGAACCTCACCGAAACAATCGAAAACGCTTTCTCCGCGGGCGAGATCACCCAGTCTTCCCGCGACAACCTCACCGAATGGCTCGGCGCCGGCTTCCTTCCGGCGTGGGCGCTCAAGGCGATCGAGGAGCTCGTCGCCGCCAAGGAATGGAACGAGATCAACGACCGCTTCTTCAAGAAGATCGCCTTCGGCACGGGCGGCATGCGCGGCCGCACGATCGGCAAGGTCACGCCTCCGGCGGAAGCGGGAACGCGCGACGCGCTCGGCGCGCCCGAGCACACCGCCGTCGGCACCGCGAATCTGAACGACTTCAACATCGTCCGCGCGACGGTCGGCCTGTTCCGCTACATCTCCGGCTGGCTCGCGAAAAACGGCGAGACGCGCGCGCCGCGCATCGTCATCGCGCACGACGTCCGCCATTTCTCGAAGCATTTCTCGCAGCTCGCGGCGAGCATCTGGACGAAGCTCGGCGGCGAAGCCTACGTGTTCGACGGCCCGCGCTCCGTGCCGCAGCTCAGCTTTTCCATCCGCGCGCTCGGCACGGACACCGGCATCGCGCTCACGGCGAGCCATAATCCCTCGCACGACAACGGCTTCAAGTGCTACTTCCGCGACGGCGCGCAGGTGATTTCGCCCCACGCCGAATCCATCATCGGCGAAGTGAACGCCGTCACGCTCGCGGACATTCCGCAGTTCCTCGACGTCGATCTCGCCGCGGTGAAGACCGTTCCCGCCGAAATCGAGGCGCGCTACCTCGCCGATCTCGAATGCGCCGTGCTCGACAAGTCCGTGATCGAACAGGCCAAGATCAAGCTCTGCTACACGAACATTCACGGCACGGGCGACGTGATGATCGTTCCCGCGATGAAGAAATTCGGCGTGGACATCACGACCGTCGCCGAGCAGCTCCCGCACGACGGCCGTTTCCCGACCGTCAAGTCGCCCAATCCGGAAAACGCCGAAGCGTTCACGCTCTCTCTCGCCAAGGCGAAGGAAATCGGCGCGGACATCGTCATCGGCACCGACCCGGACGACGACCGCGTCGGCATCGCCGCGCGCAACCGCGACGGCTCCTACACGCTTTACACGGGCAACCAGACGGGCTCGATGCTCGCGGCGTTCCGCTGCGCGCGCATGAAGGAGCTCGGCATTCTCCCGCCCGAAGGCTCGCCGCACGCGACGCTCATCAAGACGTTCGTCACCTCGCCGCTCTGGGACGCGATCGCGGAAAAGAACGGCCTGCGCTGCGTGAACGCGCTCACGGGCTTCAAGTGGATCGGCGCCAAGCTGCAGAAATACCAGCTCGCGGTCGAAAAGACCGTGCCCGGCTACATGGCGCTCCCGTGGCGCGAACGCGCGAAGGCGCAGCTCTCCGCGGGAACGTTCTTCGTCTTCGGCGGCGAGGAAAGCTACGGCTATCTGCACTCCGACAGCGTGCGCGACAAGGACGGGAACGCCGCCGCGCTCATGGTCGTCGAAATGGCGTCGTGGGCGAAGCTCAAGGGTATGACGCTCCCGGAATTCCTCGATTCCATCTACCGCGACTACGGCTACTTCCTCGAGTCGCTGCTCAACATCGTGCTCGAAGGCGCGGCCGGCGCGGCGCAGATCAAGCGCATTCTCGCCTCGCTGCGCGAAAATCCGCCGACGGAGGTGCTCGGCTCCAAGGTCGTCGACTTCAAGGACTTCGGGCGCGACGTTATCAAGGACTGCGACGGCGACCTGATTCCGAAGGAGGATTTCTACTTCTTCACGCTGGAAAACGGCATGCGCATCGCCGTGCGCGGGAGCGGCACCGAACCGAAAATCAAATTCTACATCTTCGCGACGAGCCCGAAGACCGATCTCGCCGAAGCCAAGGCGGACGCCGCCGCCGCGGTCGAAGCCGCCAAGGCGTTCCTCAAGGACGAGGCGATGCGCCGCGCGAACGGCTGAAACGAAGCATGACGCGCGTTCCCGCAGAAAAATTCCTGCTCGTCGTTCCCGCGGCGCTGTGCGTTGCGGGAACGCTCGCGTCCTGCACCACGGCCGAAAATCCCGACGACCCGGGCTACAACAAGCCGGCGGTTTCGGGCGTCGTCCGCGGCGAAATCCGCACCATGGACGCCTATCTGGACGCGGTGGAAAAGGAGAACGCGCGACGCCTCAGAACCGAGGGAGACGTCTGGAGCAATCCGGAGGATTTTTGAACTTCAACACGATTTTTTCACGATGAACCAATTGAACTTCAGTGACCAAAGCACGGCGGAACTCAACAAGCTTTCGCCGCTCGACCAGATGCCCATCATCGATGCGCTGACGAACGTTTCGCTCGACGAATTGAAGAAGGACAAGTCCGCCTACGGCGCGTTCGCGCGCGGGAAGCAGACGTATTACCGCCTCCGCCAGGGCGACCTGCGCATTTATTTCACCGCGACCGAGGGCGAGATCTACTGCTGCTACATTCTTCACAAGCACAGCATCACGGATTTCGCCTTCCGCGCCAATCTGCCCGTGAAGGACGAGCACCTCGTCGAGCAGGACAAGAACTTCTGGGAATATCTCGATTCCTTCAACAAATAAGAAGACGGAGCCGACCATGAGCGAAGAAGACCGAAACGTCCCCGCGGCCAAAGAGCCCAAATACAAGTGCGTCCAGGACGCGGCGCGCATCTACCTGCTGCCCAACTTCTTCACGGCGGGCAACATGTTCTGCGGCTTCATGTCGCTTTGCCAGTGCATCGAGGCGAAGTACAGCGAGACCGTCGCCGCCGCCAACGAGAAGTACATGCTCGCCGTCTATCTGATTTTCGGCGCGTGCATCTTCGACCTCTTCGACGGCCGCATGGCGCGCATGTTCAAGAAGGAATCCATGTTCGGCGCGGAATTCGACTCCATCGCCGACACGGTCTCCTTCGGCGTCGCGCCCGCGTTTCTCGTGTATTTCCTGATTCTCGACCCGAGCCGCAGCGCGGATTCGCTCGCCGGAATTCTGACGAACGCGGGACCGTTCGTAGGATTCATCTACCTGCTTTGCGCCGGCATCCGCCTCGCGAAGTTCAACGTGCTGACGAATCCGCTCATTCCCGGGAACGAGAAGAAAAGCCCGGCGTCGGACTTCATGGGCATCTCCTCGCCGATCGCGGCCGCGATCACGGCTTCGTTCGTCCTCCTGCTCACGCACAATTCCGACGAGGCGAAGGATCTCAAGGAATGGCTTCCGGTCATCCTGCTGCCGACGATGGTGCTCGTCTCCATCCTGATGGTCACGAACATTCCCTACCCGACGTTCAAGCACATCGACTGGAACACGAAGGCGAAGGCGCAGGCGTTCGTGCTGATCATCCTTTTCGCGATCTTCGCGCTGGCGTTCCACGTGTACGCGATTCCGGCGGCGCTGCTCGCCTACGTCGTGTTCGGTCTCGTCCGCGCGCTCAGGCGGAAAATCTCCGGCAGAAAGTCCGCCGCGGGAACGTCCGACGACGACGGCGCCGTCGAAGACACGTTCTGACGCGGCGGGATTTTCGGCTTGCAAAAGCGTTCCCGCAAGCATTCCATTACAGACTCAACAGATTTGGAGATTTTCTTGAACATGAAAAAAGCAATCCTTCCTCTCATGATGCTTGCCGCCGCCGGCGGTCTTTACGCGCAGGACGCGGCCGTCGCCGCTCCCGAAAGCAACGAGCTCGAAATCGGCGCTCAGTTCGGTTTTGAATCCCACTACGTCTTCCGCGGCAAGTCCATCACGGACGAAAACATGCAGGCCACGGTCAACGCCGGCTACTCGCTCGGCGGCACCGGCGACTGGGGCTTCCGCGTCTACGGCGAATTTTTCTACGAAGCTCCGTTCGACGACGAAATGAACGAAGTCGACTGGAAGATCGGCGGCACCGCCGTTTACGCCGACGAATATTACTTCGACGCCGGCTACATCTTCAGAACGTACCCGAATTCCGGACCTGCCAAGGGCAAGAATTCCGTCAACCGCGAAAACGAGCTCTTCCTCGGCATCGCCCGCGACGTCCGCTTCTGGCAGGACGCCGAATGGTCGCAGGTGAAGATCGGCGGCACGGTTTCCTATGACTGGAACTTCGAACAGATTTCCTGGGAATTCTACGCGGAAAAGACCTTCGAAGAAGTCCTCGTTCCCGAATTCTCCGTCAATCTCCGCGCCGTTTACGGCTACATCACGATGAAGGACGCGAACGGCGACCAGTGGCTCGGTCACGGTTCTCCGGACAACGACTACGGCTATTGCCAGTTCTCGGTGGACGGCATCTACAGCCTGAACAAGACGACGGACGTTTCCGCCGGCATGCGCTACGCCTACAACAACGATCACATCGCGGGCGAAGACTGCAACGAATTCTGGTGGGGCGTCGCCCTCCGTTTCCGCTACTGAGCCGCGGGAACGTTCGCCTGAACGAATTTTTTTAACCTAACATAAAACATAAAGACAATGGCTATCAAAGTTGGCATCAATGGTTTCGGTCGCATCGGCCGCATGGTTTTCCGTGCTGCGATTGAAAACTTCGCGGACGACATCGAAATCGTCGGCATTAACGACCTCCTCGACCCGGACTACCTGGCGTACATGCTCAAGTACGATTCGGTTCACGGTCCCTTCAACGGCACCGTTTCCTCCGAAGGAAACGCGCTCATCGTGAACGGCAAGAAGATCCGCATCACGGCCGAAAAGGATCCCGCGAACCTGAAGTGGGACGAAGTGGACGCCGACGTCGTCGTCGAATCCACGGGCTTCTTCCTCACGGAAGAACTCGCCTCCGCTCACCTCAAGGCGGGCGCCAAGAAGGTCATCATGTCCGCTCCCTCCAAGGACGCGACCCCGATGTTCGTCTACGGCGTCAACGACAAGACCTACGCGGGTCAGAAGATCATCTCCAACGCGTCCTGCACGACGAACTGCCTCGCGCCGATCTCCAAGGTGCTCAATGACAAGTTCGGCATCAAGCGCGGTCTGATGACGACGGTTCACGCGGCGACGGCGACCCAGAAGACGGTCGACGGTCCCTCCAAGAAAGACTGGCGCGGCGGCCGCGGCATCCTCGAGAACATCATCCCGTCCTCCACGGGCGCGGCGAAGGCCGTCGGCAAGGTTCTCCCGGAACTCAACGGCAAGCTCACCGGCATGTCCATGCGCGTTCCCACCTCCGACGTTTCCGTCGTCGACCTCACGGTCGAACTCAACAAGGAATGCACCTACGAAGAAATCTGCGCCGCGATGAAGGAAGCCTCCGAAGGCGAACTCAAGGGCGTTCTCGGCTACACGGACGAAGCCGTCGTCTCGACGGACTTCCGCAACTGCCCGAAGACCTCCATCTTCGACGCGAAGGCGGGCATCCAGCTCGACAAGACCTTCGTCAAGGTCGTCTCCTGGTACGACAACGAATGGGGCTATTCCAACAAGGTCCTCGAAATGGCTCGCGTCATCGCGAAATAAGTTTCCGAGACTTCTGTTCACGAACGTTCCCGCCCTCCCGCGGGAACGTTTTTTTGCGCCCGCGGCGGCGGAAACGCCGTTTTTCTTTCGCGTCCGCCGGCGCGGGCGAAACATTCCGTTGACGGGAGGGCGCTTTTCGAGTGTCATTAGCGCATTGAAGCACTTTGATTTTTTATGGCAAAAAACGCTATCCGCAGAGAGAACGAAAAAATGAAGTCCGCCGCCGGCGACGACCGCAATCTGGTCCTGGTGGACGACGATTTTCAGGACGCCGATTTCGAAGACAAGGTTTGGCTTTTTTGGCGCCGGCACGGGAAGAAGACCGTCGCCGCCGCGGTCGCCGTTTTTCTGGCGGCGTTTTCCGTGATCGTCTACACGCAGGGCAAGAAGATGCACGTCGCGGCGCTGCAGAGCGATTACGCCGAACTGAAGACCGCGGACGAGCGCCGCGCCTTCGCCGTCGCGCACACGGGCGACGCGATGGCGGGAACGATTTTCTACGCGCTCGGCAACGAGAGCTTCGCCGAGGGCAGATTCGCCGAAGCCGCCGCGGACTACGCCGCTTCCGCCGCCGTGTTCGCGGAGAAGTCTGAGCCCGAGTTCGCGCTCCCGCGCGACCGCGCGAAATTCTCCGAAGCCGTCGCGCTCGACAAGTCCGGCAAAAAGGACGAGGCGCGGGAACGCCTCGCGGCGCTTGCGTCTTCGCTGAAGACGGACGAGACCGTGCGCGGGCAGGCGATGTACAATCTCGCGGTGCTCGCGCTGAGCGCCGGCGACGTGGCGGGCGCGCGCGGCTGGCTCGACGAGATGGACCGCGCGCTCTCCGCGCAGAACATGTGGCATTCCGAAAAATCCAATCTGATCCGGCTTGAGCCGAGCCTCGCCGCCGCTCCCGCCGAATCCGCTTCCGAGACCGTCGCGACCGAATGATCCCTTTCCGTAAAAAAGCAGAACCCGCAAGCGCCGAAGACGCCGTCGTCGTCCGCAAGCTCTGCAAGAACTACGGTTCGCACAGGGCGGTTTCGGGCGTGTCGTTTTCCGTGAAGCGCGGCGAGGTCGTCGGCTTTCTCGGGCCGAACGGCGCCGGCAAATCGACGACGATGCGCATTCTCGCTGGGCTCACACCGGCGAATTCCGGCATCGCGCGCATTTGCGGCATTCCGGTCTCGACGGACGCGTTCCGCGCGAAGGCGCATCTGGGCTACATGCCCGAAAACAATCCGCTGCCGGAAGAGCTGCGCGTCATTGAATACCTGCGCTGGCGCGCGCGCCTGAAGGACGTTCCCGAAAAGCGGCTGCAGGAGCGCGTCGAAAGCGTCATGGCGGCGTGCGATCTCGCGCGCAAGGCGCGGCGCAAGCTCATCGGCTCGCTTTCCAAGGGTTTCCGCCAGCGCGTCGGCATCGCGGATGCGCTGCTTTCGGAACCGGACGTCGTGATTCTCGACGAGCCCACTATCGGGCTGGACCCGCACCAGATTCTCGGCATCCGTTCGCTGATCCGCGGCCTGCGCGGGAAAAAGGCGGTGCTGATCTCCTCGCACATTCTGCCGGAGATCGAGAACGTCTGCGACCGCGTCATCATCATCAATCAGGGGCACGTCGTCGCGGCGGGAACGCCGGAGGAGCTCCGCGCGGAGTTCGTCCGTTCCCGCGCCTTCGAGATCGTCTCCGACGCCGCGCCCGAACGCATCGCCGAGGCGCTCGGCGCGGTTTCCGTCGAGCGCGTTCCCGCGACGGCGACGGAGCCGAGCAAGCTGCTCGCGCGCATTCCCGCGGACGCGCCGCACGAGGACTTCCTCGAAAAGCTCCACTTCTCGGGAATCCGCGTCGAAGAATTTTCCGAAAAGCGCGCGAGCCTCGAAGACATCTTCATCGCGGCGACCAAACGCAATTACGACGTCGTGGACGACGTCTCCAAACGGCAATGAGACACTTTCTGACGATTTTCCGCTACGAGCTGCGCATGCTCTTCATTTCCCCTTCGACCTACGTCGCGGGAACGGTCTTCCTCTGCATCATGGGCGGCATCTACTGGTTCGCGCTGCAGCAGGCGACGATGCAGAACGGCGAGACGCTGCTGCCCGTGGAGAGCTATTTCTTCGTCTTCTGGGTGCCGCTCTTCATTCTGGTGCCGCTGATCACGATGCGCTCCTTCGCGGAGGAGCGGCGCGCGGGAACGCTCGGCGCGCTGATGACGACGCCGACGAGCGCCTTCGCCGTCGTGCTCGGCAAATTCGCCGCCGCCTACGCGCTCTACGTCGCGCTCTGGGCGCTGGCGCTGCTGTTTCCGGTGATCGCGTGGCAGATGCTGAAGGACTTCTGCCCGGATCCGCGCCTGCTCGCGCTGAGCTCGCTGAAGGGCGGGGCGCTCTTCGTCGCGCTTTCCGGGCTGCTCTACGTCGCGATGGGCATTCTCGCGAGCAGCCTCACGCGCAGCATGCTCGTCGCCGGGCTGCTCACGTCGTGCGGGCTTTTCGTCTTCGTCGTGCTCGGCGGCGTGCTGCAGATGCTCCCGCTCAACGTGTACGAATCCTTCGCGTGGCTGGAGGCGCCCGCCGAATATCTCCGCACGTTCCGGCATCTCGAAAACTTCTACGGCGGGCTGATCGAATCGCGCCCGTTCTTCCTGTTCATCAGCGGGACGGCGCTCGCCCTGGGGCTGACGACGCTCAACGTCGAATCGAAAGCGTAGCTTATGCGATTTTTCCGTCTTTTCAAAATCGAGGATTTCCGTTACGTGCGCGTGCTGCGCGGCGCGAATCTGTGCGCGCAGGCCGTGCTCGCCGTGCTGCTCGTCTTTGGGCTCAACTATCTCGCCTCGCAGCCGTCCTTCCGTTTCCGCTGGGACATCGACGAGGCGAAGAGCCACACGCTCTCGCTCGAATCGGGCATGTTCCTCGAATCGCTCGTCGGCAAGGCGCCCGCGGACACGACGGCGGAAAACCCGTGGATCCGCGTCGTCGTCACGTTCCCGCGTTCCGATTTCGGCGAATCCCGCGAAGAGGCGTACGGCAAGAACATGATGCGCAAGCGCATCGTCGCGCTCACGGACAATTTCCGCTACAAGGTCGAATCGCTCGGCGTTCCCGGCTTCATCCGCTTCGAGGAAGGCGACCTCGTGAAGAACACGCGCCTCGCCGCGGAGATGGAGAAGAACGGCGTCAGAAAAATCCCGGCGGACGCCGCCGTCGTCGTGCTTTCGCGCAAGCGCTGCGCCGTCATCACCGCCGCGGAGCTGCTGAAGATCCGCCGCGACGACGCCGGCAATCCCTCCGACGTGGACGGCTTCCGCGGCGAAGAGGCGCTGATGGCGGCGATTCTCAAAGTCGCCGACGAGACCGTTCCCGTCGTCTATTCGCTGATCGGGCACGGGGAATTTTCTCCGGAGAGCACGGACCGCTCCTTCGGGCTCTCCTCGTTCGCCGAGCAGCTGCGCGCGCGGCAGATTCGCCTAGTCACGCTCAATCTCCGCGAACACAAGGAAGTGCCGGAGGACGCGGCGATGCTCCTCGTCGTCAATCCGCGCATCGCCGTGGACAAGGCGGACGAAAAGAAGATCGGCCGCTACCTGCGGGAACGCAACGGGCGCGTGCTGCTGCTCGCGGGGCCCGGGCGCGATCCCGGGCTGGACGATCTGCTCTTCGACTGGGGCATTCAGCTCGCGGACAATTTCGTCGTCGAAAAGGATCCCGCCAAGCTGCTCTACGACGGGAACGTCGCCGTGAACACGATTTCCGTTCCCGCGCACAAGACGACGGAAATCCTCGCCGAGCAGAAGATCCCGCTCGTCGCCTCGCAGTTCCGCCAAGTGCGCCGCGACGTCGGTTCCGCGGACGACGCGACGCGCCGCGTGCAGGAGCTCGTCTTCTCCTCGCCGGGCGTGAACGCCGCCGGCGTGCCGACGAGCTGGGGCGAAAGCGAATACCGCACGCCGCCCTACCGCTACGGCGACCGCATGAGCGACGTGCCCGGCCCGGTCTCCATCGCCGCCGTCGCCGAACGCGTGGCGGGAACGCGCCTCGGCTTCAACATTCCCGGCGGGCGCATCGTCGTCGTGGGCGCGGGCGATCTCGCCTCCAACGCGCAGCTCGAGAACGGCGGCAACAAGACGTTCCTCTTCAACGCCGTGAACTGGCTGATCGACCGCGACGTCTATCTCAACATTCCGCCGCGGCCGATCTCGGACTTCCGGCTCAACGTCTCCATGCCCGACCTGTTCCGCGTCGCGTGGGCGTTCGCGCTCGTTCCCGCCGCCGTCGTGCTGCTCGGTCTGCTGGTCGCCCTCTGGCGGCGTCGAATCTGAATTTTTTGGAAAGGAAGCAAAGAGATGCGTTTCAAATTCACGCTTTTTCTGATCTTGGCGAACGTCCTCACCTTCGGCCTGATCCTCTACGAATCCGGCAAGAGCGACGTCGCGGACAGCGTGCGCCGGGCGATCTTCTCCGCCGGCATTTCGAAGATTTCCGTCAAGGATTCCTCCGGCGAATTTTCGCTCACGCTCGAAAAGAAGGACTGGTTCATCACGAGCCCCTTCCGCTGGGCCGCCAATCCCTTCACCGTCAACCGGCTGCTGACCGAGCTGCGCTTCCTCGGCGCGGACGGCGGCTTCTCCGTCGCCGAAGCCAGGGCGACCGGCAGCACGCTCGCCGACTACGGGCTCGAAAATCCGCGCGCGACGCTCTCCGTCTCCGACGACGCGGGAACGCGCCAGATCAAGATCGGCAACGCCACGCCGGACCGGAAGAGCGTCTACGTCCTCTCGCCCGACGGCTCGGAGATCATTCCCGCGCCGAAATCCTTTCTGGACGTCATCTCCAAAAAATCCGAAGACTTCCGCGCCCGCGAAATCTTCTCCGTCGCGCCCTATGAGGTGCAGAGCCTCAAGATCCTTTCCTTCGAAGGACAGGCGCGCGACAAGGAATCGCGTCGCGTGAGCCTCGTGCGCACGCGCAAGGAAAACGACGGCGTCGCCGCGCGCGTCGAATACGGCTGGCGCTTCGAGACGCCGATTTCCGCCGCCGCCGAGAGCGCGCGCACGGAAGCGCGCCTGCGCGAGCTCGTCTCCCTCAACTACGGCGAATTCTTTTTCGACAAGCCTTCCCTGCTCGGCGAATCCGGCGTGAAGACGCCGCAGATGAGCATCACGCTCTCCGACGGCAACGAAAAGTCGCAGACGCTCCTCGTCGGCAAGCTCACGCCCGAAAACGCGAATCTGCGCTACGCCAAGCTCGACGGCAACGATGCGATCTTCACCGTGCCCGCCGACATCGCGGATCGCTGGGAACGCGCGACCACCGAGCTGCGCGACCCGCATTTCTTCGAATTCGATCCCGCGCAGCTGCGCTCCGTCACGATCTTCGAAGGCAAGAAGCAGCTCCTGCTCCACCGTACGAACCTGCGCGCCGCGGGAACGAAAAAGGTCGATTCCGGCGCCGTCGCGCTCGGCGCGGACGCCGGCGAAGCCGCCGCGGGGACGCCCGCCGAAAACCTCTACGCCGCGTGGCAGATGCCCGCCGCGCCGGATTCCCGCGTCGTCGAGCCGACCGCGGTCGAACCCGCCGTCATGCGCGATTTCGTCGAGACGCTGAAAAACCTCGTCGCCGTGAATTTCCCCGACCCGGAAAAGGCGGACGCCGAGCCCGGCGAGTTCTACCGCGCGTTCGCCGCCGACAACGCCTCCGACGTCGAGATCGAATCCTTCGGCTTCAAGCGCCCCGCGCGCGTCGTCGAGCTCCAGTTCGGCGCTCCCGTGAAGGACGCCGAAAGCCCGCGCCGCACCATGACGCTTTCCGTCGCCGTGCCGCCCGCGGACAAGCCCGGCGCGCCCTGCCACGCCAAATTCGGCGGCTCCATCTACGCCGTGGACGAAAAAATCCTCGAAACCCTTTCCACCGAACCGAGCTTCTTCCGCTCCCGCGAAATCTGGAAGCTGCCCGAGAACGCCAAGATTCTCTCGATCCGCATCGTCGACGTCGCCGGGCCCGAGGAAAAGACCGTGCTCGACGCGAAGCGCCCCGCCGGCGTCGCCGACTGGATGAAGGCGCTCGAAGCGAAGACTGACGAGGAATCCGCGGCGCTGCGCGCGCTCGGCGTATGCCTCGCCGATCTCCGCGCCGAGTCCTTCCTGCCCGAGCCGTTTTCGCGGGATTTCTCCTACGATTACCAGGATTCCGGCGCGTCCGAGACGTGGCGTTTCCGCTTGGAAATCGAAATCGCCGCCGCGGAAGACGCCGAGCCCTCGCGCCGCGTCCTCTGGTTCACGAAACGCCTCGGCGGCACCTTCCAGCTCGCGGGAATGCCAGAGCCTTCCTGCGTCTTCTGCATCCGCCAGCCGCTCATCGACGCGCTGCACAAGCTCACGTTCGCGCGCGACGCGTCGCGCGACGTTCCCGAGATCCCGATTCCCGAACCGATCGGCCGGGACGCGCCCGCGACCGTTCCCGCCGCCGCGCGCTGAAATTTTTCCGAACAACCCCGAACCCCGCACTTCCCATGTCGAACGACAACACGCAATACCTCGTCGCCGCGCTCGGCGACGCCGTCATCGTTTCCGTCCGCGGCCGCGCCGTTTACACGACCTGCCGCGAATTCGGCGAATTCCTCGAAAAAATCGGCGGGAGCCCCGACGTCCGCAAGCTCATTCTCGACATGAAGCTCTGCGAAGGCGTGGACAGCACCGTGCTCGGGCTGATCGCCGGCGCGGCTGGCGATTTCCGCGGGAAGGGCGGGGAAGTCGTCATGCAGCGCTGCGGCCCGCGTATTGCCGAAGTCGTCGCCAATCTCGGGCTCGGCTCGCTCCTCACGCTACTTTCCGGCGACGCCGTGGACGCGGGAACGGAAAAGCTCCTCGCCGAGGGCGCGACGAGCTGCGCCGCCGCCGCTCCCGCGACCAACCGCACGATTCTGCAGGCGCACGAAACGCTGATGGCCGCCGACCCCGACAACGTCCCGCGCTTCAAGCAGGTCGTCGACTTCATGCGCGCCGATCTCGGCATGTGACGCCCCCCGCGAAGAAAAGTTTCCCGAGGATTTTTTAACCGCGAATTTCCGCGAATGAGCGCGAATTTTTACAGGAGCGCGGCCGTCCCGGTCGCCTTCTGAAAAAACGCGAAGTCAAACAAAGTTAAAGAAAAGTTTTAGAGGACAAGGCGACATGCCTCCACGCTTCGCTTACCTGTCGCTTCCTCGAAATCCTTCCTGCGGATTTTTTTAACCGGGAAGGCACAGAAGAGAAAAACGCCCCCGCGGAATTTCCCCGCGGGAGCGTTTTTCTTTGTGCCTTGACCGTTAAGCTTTCTTCCGGCGGCGGCGTGTTCCCGCGAGCGCGAGAGCCGCCAGCCCCGCGAACACTCCGAAGTGGCTCGGCTCCGGAATCAGCTCGACGTAAATCGAATTCGCGTCCACGCCGAAAATCCACATCGCGTCGTCGCAGGCGAGCCCGTTCATCATCACCGAGAAATTGTCTCGGGTCAGCCCCGCCGCCAGCGCGGAGCCGTCGCCGCTCGTCCATTCGATGAGATCGTAGCGCGCCGAATGCGCGTAAGCGCTCGACGCCGCCAGCTCCAGGCACGCCGTCGCGTCCAGAGAGATGTTCGCCGCGTCCGCCACGACGATGCTCGCGCTTTCCGCGCCCTGCGTCCCGAAGACCAGCTTTCCCGAGCTCCTGACCGTCAGCGCCTTCGTCGTGAACGTCGCGCCCGCCTCCATGCTTACCGTCGCTCCGCCGGAAACCGTCGTCGTCCCGCCGATCGCCGTCGCCGACGTCGCGCGGAACGTCACGTTCGCCTCGTCGATGCTCAGCGAGCCTCCCGCCGTCGCCAGAATCCCGCCGCCGAAATCATACGTTCCCGCGTCGCGGATCGCCATCGCGCTCGTCGCCTTCACGAGCAGGATGTCGTTGTTCTTCCAGCCCTTCGAGTCGCTCCCGACCCGGTTTCCGGAGAAGACGACCCGCGTCGTGTCGCCCGTGCATTCCAGCGTGGCTTCGCCGATCTGGATTGCGCCCGCCTGTGCCGACGCCGTGTTGTCCAAAAACTTCACGTCGCCCGCCAGCGTGAACGTTCCCGCGTCCGCGTAGATCGCTCCGCCGCGTGCCGCGCTGTTCCCGCGAAACGTCACGCTCGCGCCCTCCGTGAACGTCAGATAGCCCTTGTAGGCGTTGATCGCGCCGCCGTACGCCGCCGAGTTCCCGGAAAACGTCGCCGTCGTCCCGCTCGCGATTTCCATGCCGCTGAACGAAAAAATCGCGCCGCCGCTGCTGAACAGCGTGCTCAGCGTCGTGTTCTTCACCGAATTGTTCGTGAACTCCACCGTTCCCGCCAGCTTCAGTGTGTTCGCGAAAATCGCGCCGCCGCCGAAGCTCTGCGTCGCCGCGCTCGAAATCGTGTTCCCCTCGAACTTCACGTTCGCCGTGTCCCCGAACGTCACCGCGCCCGACGCGTAAACCGCGCCGCCGCCGCTGTTGATCGACTTCGAGCCGACCGCCGTGATCGTGTTGTTCTCGAACGTCGTTTTGCCCTTGAAGGTGACGCTTGCGGCGTTCACCGCGCCGCCGCGCGTGTCCAGTTCCGTCGTCGCCGTAATCGTGTTTCCGGAAAACGTGCCGTTCGAAAGCGCTCCGAACGTGACGGAGCTGCCTGAATACACCGCACCACCGAGTTCGTTGCTCTGGTTTTGAGAAAACGTGAAATCGCCGAGCAGATTGATTCTGCCGACGGAATAGATCGCACCGCCGCTGGCGGCTCTGTTTTTCGAAAATTCGGCGTAGCCGGTGCTGTAGAACGACAGCGCGGTGCTTGAGTTTCCTCCATAAATCGCTCCGCCGTAAGTTCTTGCGGTGTTTCCGGAGAACTTGACAGTGTTTCTTTCTTCCACCGTCAGTGTATTCATCGTCGCGATTGCGCCGCCGCTTGCGTTAGTAGCGTTGTTGCTGAAAGAATGGGTTTCGCTTCCGTCTTTTAAAAACGTGAGCGTTTGGGTCGTTCTGATTGCTCCGCCGTCTTTTGCTGCAAAGTTGTCCGTGAAGGTTGTTTTTGAACCGGCGGCGAAGCTCATCGCCGCCTCCGAGTAAATCGCTCCACCTTGAGACGTTTCTGCGCGATTGCCCGTGAAGTTGAGTATAGCGCCGGCTTTGATGTAGAGCGTGGGGTCTGTTGTGGATGCTCCTGTGTGATAAATCGCTCCGCCGCGGGTCGCCGCAATATTCGATTCGAATTTGACGGTTCCGCCGCTTCCTGAAAAATCAAGGATACCTTCGGAATAGATTGCTCCTCCATTTCGAGAAGAGTTCTTAGAAAACAAGATGTTATCGGTCGCTTTTTCTAAATTGAAGTGAATAAAATTAGGGCTATAAATTGCCCCTCCTGAAGAGACTGGAATTGCCTGCGTGGCACGTGTTTCATTTTCTGAGAATTCTACATTTCCCGAAAAATTAGCGTTCCCAAAAATTGCTCCTCCGCGTGATTGTGCGGTTGAAGAATCTCCTGATGTGCTGGAAGATACGCTGACATAGTTCTTTGAGAACTTTACAGTAGAACCGCTTTTTATAGTTACCGTTCCGTGACAAATCGCTCCTCCTTGAACATTTTGAGGTTTGTAGACATTTTCTGCAATTGCGGAATTTTCAGAAAATGTCACATTTGCTCCAGATTCTACAGTAAAATGACCTTTTATTGCCCCTCCAAGCGCAGAAACGATTGAGGCTTCTGATGTTACTGAATTACTTGAAAATATTCCTTTTGCTCCCGATTTTATTGTCACATTTCCGCAAATCGCGCCTCCGTATACATGTGTGGTGGCTGCACCGTAAGAGGAGGCCGAAATGCTGTTTTGTGAAAATTCTACATTCCCATTTTCTTCGACTGTTAAATTACCAAAAATTGAACCTCCTTTAAAGTAATAGAATGTATTTGTTGTGGTTCCTGGAGGGCGCCCTCCTAATGAGTTCCCCTGAAAATATGCTTTAGAAGAAGACCCGACGGAAACATTTCCGGAAACTGCACCACCATAGGCATTTCCCCCATATGCTCTGTTTTTAGAAAAAGTTACAGTTGCATCGTTTTCAAGCGTAAGATTCCCAGAAATTGCTCCACCGTAAGCGCTTTGGATTACACTTGTTGCGCTTTCCGAGAGTTTCCCTATAGAATTTTGAGAGAATTTTCCGTTAGCACCTGAAGCAATCGAGACATCTCCATAGACGGCACCTCCTTGAGCTTTTTCGCGAGCTAGAGATTCTATTAGATTACTTGAAAAATCAATTGTTGCGTTTTTCCCAACAGTCAGAGTTCCGCAGATAGCCCCTCCATAGTTTCCTTGAGATTGGTCCCCGATTATCTTGTTGCTAGAAAATGAGAATTTAGAATTTTCTGAAACTTTAACTTCTTTCGCGTAGATCGCTCCTGCTTTTTGATCTCCGGAAGAATAGGGGTTGCCTGCAGTTGTAGTGTTTTTTGTAAACTTCCCGTTTCCTCCCAATGTTATCGTTCCTGAAACACTGCGAATAGCTCCTCCTCCTACTTGAGGATTTCCGCTTAATGCGGAGGTGATTGCACCTCCGGTAAAATTGATTTTATCGCAAATCAGCGTTAGGTCTGAGGTTGACTCAATTATTCTTTGATTAGTACTCCCTATTATTAATCTTTCCGTTGAGCCGTCGTTTGATAGTATATTCAGGAGTGTTGTTAACGTAAATTTGAGCTGTGTCGCGACCTTGGTGTTGGCGTAGAGGTCGACCTCATAACCGATTTTCCCGTTGATATAATTAAAAACCTCTTTGAGGTCGGCTCCTGCAGCGACTTGATTTTTTGTTGCGTCGTAGACGATGACATTGTTTTCGGCGAACGCGTTTCCGCAGGGCAATGCGGCGGCGGCGACGAGAGAGAGGAAAGAAAGTTTGTTTTTCATGGCTGTCGAAACGAAGAAAAGGGTTGCGGGTTCAGGCGGCGGAATCGCCGTATTTCTTCTGTAGCGCGTCCTTGACGGCCTGTTTCAACGCGGCGGCGAAGCCGTATCTGTCCTCGAGCACGTGTGTCACGCTTTCCCCGTCGAATTGCAGGTCGTAGAGAGTCAGGCAGAGCCCGCTCAGATCCGAAGGAAGCTTGGGCTTCAGGGCGTTCGGGCAGAACAGAAACGGTTTTTGGTCTCTGCCGATCGCGATGCCGATTTCGAAAAGCACGTTCAGGTTGAAACCCGTGTAGCTTTCGTCGGAGAAAGAAAAAGATTTTTGAGCTTTTTTCCCTTTGGGAGGGAGCTCGAGCAGGGGGTTCGCGGCCGCTACGTCGAAGACCAGCACGTCCGCTTCCTTGAAGCAGCGCTTGAAGCCGTCCAAAAGCGGTTCCGCTTGCGAAGCGCGCATGCGATGAATCTCGACCGCGACGGGTTTTTTATCGACGAATTTGGGCGCGCTTTTTTCGAGGAGCGTTCTGAGCGAGTTCCAGAAAACGTCGTTGCGGACGGTTTTGTTCTTGTGCCAGCCGTAGCCGACGTAAATGTTGATCCGACGGATTTTTTCGTCGGCTTGGGGAGAGTTTTCTTCGGGAATCATAAGATTTTCGAGCAGGAACGGGGTGAAGGTTCAGGATGCGTATTTCTGATCGGCGAAAGGTTTTTTGAGGAGCTTTTCGCGAAGGATGCGGCGGAGGAATTCTTCCGTGGACTCGCCGGCTTTTTGGGCGGCTTCGAGAACAAGCTCGTAGAGTTCGTCCGGCACGGAAACGCGGACGGATTTTTCTTCGAGGGGTTGTTCGTTAAGTGGAGTCATAACTTGTTTACGCAGTTGATTTTTAGCCAACTTGTTTGCGCAGTCAAGCCTTGAACGCGTGCCGCGCCGCCTTTCCGCTTGTTCGCGGGCAACTGATTATATAAGTTAGTTGCGATGCGAATGAAGATACTCGGGTGCAGATTGCCGCCGGAACTGTTCGCGCTTTTGGAAAAAGGCGCGAAGGAGCGGGGGTATCCGACGACGTCGTCGTTCGCGCGGGCGGTGCTGATCGAGAAGCTGGAGGCGCTCGGCTACGCGATTCGGCCCGAGTGGAAGGACATTTATTGGGGCGCGCGCACGGATCTGCCGAACCGCACGCGCGAGCGCGACAAGCGGAAGCCGGAAAGAGAACTTAAAGGTTAAAGCTTAAAGAGGAGGGCTTTTCGGGGGCGGCGCGCGGGAACGCGTTCTTCGCGGAAAAACTTCTTTTAACTTCCTTTGACTTCGCGGTTTTCTTCGCGTTCTTTGCGTTGAAGAAAAAACATCGCTTGCGCGGCGCGCGGGAACGTCCGTTTCCGTTCCGCGCTTGCGCGGAGCTGCGCGGCGGGGCATGCTTTGCGGGCATGAACGAAAAGCCTTTTTCGCCGAGAAAAAATTTCCGCCCGGGCGCGCGCGCGCCTTACGGGAACGCCGCGCGGCCGCGCCGTGAGCACGCGCCCGCGAGAAGCCTCACGCCGCCGACCGAAATCGGAGAGCGGCGGGAACCGTGGGTGCAGCTGCGCTACTTCACGTCGTCGCCGAACGTGTTCCCGAACTTCGTCGGCGCGACCTCCGACGGGATCGAGCCCGGCGCGCAGGTCGCCGTGTACGACAGGGACGGCGCGCCGCTCGGCTACGGTTTCTACAACGCGGGCGCGAACATTCCGCTGCGCATCTTCGCGCGCACGCCCGACGCGCTCTCGGAAAACTATTTCGAAAATCTCATCGAACGCGCCGTGCGGCTGCGCACGGAAACGCTGCGCCTGCCGGAGACGACGGACGCCTTCCGCGTCGTGCACGGCGACGCCGACGGGCTGAACGGGCTCGTCGTGGACAAATACGGCGACGTGCTCAGCGTGGAAATCTTCTCGCTGCCGGTCTTTCAGCGCATCCGCGGCTGGCTGCCGATCTTTCACCGTCTGCTCGGCACGACGAAGGAGACGATCCAGCTCGTCAAGGGCTTCGGCTCGATGGAGAACGCGCGCGGCTGCGACGATTCGCACACGCCCGGGCTGCGCGAAGTGAAGATCCGCGAGAACGGGATGCGCTTCGCGGTCGATTTCGAGAACGGCCACAAGACGGGCTTTTTCTGCGACCAGCGCGACAACCGCAAGAAGCTCGCGCAGTTCTGCGCGGGCAAGCGCGTGCTCGACCTGTGCTGCTACACGGGCGGTTTTTCGATCGCGGCGAAGACGCTCGGCGGCGCGGCGGAAGTGACGGGCGTCGATCTCGACGAGAACGCGGTCGCGCAGGCGAAGCGCAACGCGAACCTCAACCAGGCGCGCGTGAATTTCGTGCACGCGGACACGTTCACGTACGCGCGCCAGATGCAGGCGAACGGCGAGAAGTTCGACGTCGTCGTGCTCGACCCGCCGAAGCTCATCAACGGCAAGGACGACTACGAGGACGGTTTCGCGAAGTATCACGACATGAACAAGGTCGTGCTCCCGCTCGTGAAGGAAGGCGGGCTGTTCGTGACGAACTCGTGCTCGGGGCTGCTGCGCGTCGAAGATTTCGAGGCGCTGGTGATCCGCGTCGCGCACCGGCTCGGGCGGCGGCTGCAGATTCTCGACCGCACGGGCCCGGGCATGGATCACCCCGTGATGTCGAACTACCCCGAAGGCCGCTACCTGAAGGCGCTCTGGGCGATCGTGTGGTGAAGAGGAGGAGAATTTTTTACCACGGAAACACACGGAAAAGCACGGAAATGGATTCCGGAAAAGCGCTGATTCACGAGAACGAAAGCTACGCGATTCGCGGAGCGGTGTTCGAGGTTTATAAAAATCTCGGGAACGGTTTTCTCGAAGCCGTTTACCAGGAGGCGCTCGAAATGGAGTTCGAGAAGCGCGGAATCCCGTTCGCCGCGCAGCCGGAAATCAAAATCTTCTATTGCGGCGTCGAGATGAAGCAGCGCTATCGTCCGGACTTCGTCTGCTTCGACCGGATCGTGGTCGAACTGAAGGCGGTCGAGGCGCTTGCGCAGGTTCATACGGCGCAGATGATCAACTACCTGCGCGCGACGCGGCTCCCGCTCGGGCTGCTCGTCAATTTCGGAGCGTTCCCGCGAGCCGAAATCCGCCGTCTGCGCGTATGATTTTTACTACGGAAAAAGCACGGAATTCTTCACGGAAGGGCTCGGAAATGAGATTCGGTTCTGAACGCGGCGGCGAAAATTTTTGTTCGGTTTCGGCGTGTTTCCGTGAGGGCTTCAGTGAGCTTCCGTGGTGAGATTAACTTTTTTTTCATGCAAATTTTTTATGGACGCGATTCTTCCTTTTAAGATTTCCGTGCTGATCTTCATTCGGGACGCCGAAGGAAAATTTCTGATGATTCAGCGCAAAAAAGCCCCGAACAAGGGCTGCTGGAGCCCCGTCGGCGGCAAGCTCGAAATGGCGCTCGGCGAGTCGCCGTTCGAATGCGCGGTCCGCGAGGCGCGCGAGGAGACCGGCATCGAGCTGACGCCCGCCGACCTGCATCTCTTCGGCATGGTCTCCGAGCGCGGCTACGAAGGCAGCGGGCATTGGCTGATGTTCCTTTTCGACGCGCGCAAGCCGCTCGAGGCGCTCCCGCCCGAAATCGACGAAGGCGGGTTCGCGTTCTTCACGCGCGAGGAGATCGACGCCGCCGCGATTCCGCCGAGCGACCGCGTGCTCGTCTGGCCCGTGTTCGACGAACACGCCGCCGCGGGAACGTTTCTTGCCTACCGCGCGCAGTGCGGGAACGGCGCGCCCGAGCGCGTGGACGAGGAAAAAATCGGCTGAGAAAGGCGGCGCGTCATGGGATTTTTCGGAAACGTTTTCGCGAGGCTCTTCGGGCGCGCGCCGAAGAAAGGCGTTCCCGCCGCGGAGGCGCCCGAGGCGCGGGAGCAGGCGGTTTACGGCGAGCTCGTTGCGGCGGGCGCGTGCGAATTCGTCGCGAAGACGCCGCTCGGCGAAATCCGCGGCACCTGGCGCGGCGACGACGACGCGCCCGCGGGAACGCGCGTGAAGATCGTGCTGCCGTCGGAGATTTTCCGCATCGACGACTGCCCGCCGGAGGAGAATTTCTTCCGCCTTTCGGACGCGGGAACGCTGCGCGTCGCCGCCGCGGCGGATTTTTCCGGCGATCCCGAAGACGCCTTCGTCTGGTTTTTCCCCGAAGACGCGCAGGGCTTCCCGGCGGAAGGCGAATGACGCCGCCGCGTTCCCGCCGCGAGAAAATCGTTGCGGGAACGCGCGTTTGGCTGTTCCATCTTCCGCATTATGTCCGAAGAAGAAAACAACTCGAACCGGCAGGTCATCAGCCTGCAGTCCATCAGCCGCCAGTTTCTGAGCGCGCTGCAGCGCCAGTACGATCTGCTCGCCTTCAATCTCGCGGCGTCGCAGCACGTCAGCGAAGAAAACTACAACACGTTCAGCACGATGACGCGCGTCATGCCCGTCGCGCCCATGCACATGCCTTTCGAGGGCATGAAGACGTACGTCCGCGGGCTCATTCTGCGCCAGACGCTGAACGACCTTCTCGGCATCGCCGCGGCGTGCATGGACAGCTGCCATCTGCTCTGCACGCTCATCGCCAACAAGGAGGCGATGGACAAGGATCCGAAGGCGACCAACGAGCTCGTCGGGCGCAAGCAGCAGGCGTTCGTCAATTCCTCCGTGCCCGACAAGTTCGAGGCGTTCGAAAAGGAATTCGGCATCACCAATTCGCTTGAGGACGCGGTCGTCGCGCTCGGCATCGCGCTTGGCTCGCTGATGCGCCGCAACGGCGTCGTCACCGCGGAAGACGTGGACGACGACGGCGAGCTCGCGTTCGAGTTCAAGACCGTGCAGACGATCCAGCCGCTGAAGCCCGAGGACAAGCCGGAAGTGCGACTCGCGGACACGCGCCGCGCGTTCAAGGTCGGCGACACGATCGACCTCACGAACAGCGAGTTGCTCTCGCTCAACGTCACCGTCGCGGACTTCTTCCACAAGCTTTTCAGGGCGGTGGACGCGTTCGGCGAAAAGACGCTCGGGAAAGGAAGCGCGCCCCATGCGGAAAACTGAGAAAACCGCGCGTTCCCGCCGCGCGGCGTTCGCGCTGGCGGCGCTCGCGCTCTGCCTGCTCGCGGGCGCGTGCTCGTCGGGGCCGAAGGTCATCCACCTCGGCGCGGGCGACGCTTCGCGCGTGACGATTCAGACTCCGTGAGGAGTTTCGAGGCGCAGCGGAAATTTTTTTCGCGGCGTTCTCCCGTCGTTTTTTTCCGTGAAGACTTCCGCTCTTTCCGGCGTCGCCGCTCTCTGGGTCGCGACGCTTTATTTCACGCAGGGGCTGCCGAACGCCGTCGTCGATCTCGTCGCGCCCGTCGCGATGAAGGACCTCGGCTTCGACAACGCCGTCATCACGACGGTCGCCGCGTGGGCGTATCTGCCGTGGACGCTGAAGGCGCTTTGGAGCCCGCTCGTGGACAGCGTCGGGCGCAAGCGCGCGTGGATTTTCGGCACGCAGGCGGCGGGAGCGCTGCTGCTCGGCGCGCTCGCGGCGGCGTTCTTCTTCGGCGTTCCCGCGCTCGGCATCGTCGCGGCGCTTTTCGCGGTCGCCGTCGTCTCGGCGACGCACGACATCGCGGCGGACGGCTTCTACATGCTCGCGTTGGATTCGGGGCGGCAGGCGTTCTATTCGGGCTGGCGCAGCACGTTCTTCCGGCTTTCGCAGATCTTCGCCAAGGGCGGCGTGATCGCGGCGGCGGGCGTGCTCATCGCGAACGAGGTTCCCGCGGGAACGGCGTGGACGCAGGTGTTCGTCGGGCTCGCGCTGCTTTCGGGCGCGCTCGCGTTCTTTCACGCGGCGGCGCTGCCGCGCCCGGCGAACGACGTTCCCGCGGGAACGCGCGGCGGCTCGCTTTTCGGCGACTTCGCGGACACGTGGAAAAGTTTCTTCAAAAAGGAACGGATCGGCTTCCTGCTGCTTTTCCTGCTGTTCTTCCGCTTCGGCGAAGTGCAGATCGGCGCGGTCTCGCCGCTGTTCTTCAAGGACGCGCTCGAGCACGGCGGGCTCGCGCTGGACAACCGCGCGCTCGGGCTGCTCAACGGCACGTTCGGCGTCGCGGCGATGCTCGCGGGCGGCGTGCTCGCGGGCTGGCTCGTCTCGCGCAACGGTCTGCGCGCGTGGCTGTTCCCGATGATTCTGCTGCTGAACGTGCCGGACCTCATCTACGTCGCGTTCGCGCACGCGCAGCCCTCGGCGCTCCCGCTCGTCGGCGCGGGCATCGTGGTCGAGATGTTCGGCTACGGCTTCGGCTTCACGGGCTACATGCTCTACATGCTGCACGCGTGCGCGGGAACGCGGCGCGCCGTCGCGCACTACGCGATCTGCACGGGCTTCATGGCGCTGGGCGCGATGTTGCCGAAATTCTGGGCGGGCGCGCTGCAGGAGCGGATCGGTTACGAGGCGTTCTTCTGGTGGGCGATTCTGTGCACGATTCCCGGATTCTGGCTCGTCGCGCGCGCGCGGCGGACGCTTCCCGCGGACTTCGGCAAGGCCGCCGCCCGCTGACGCCAGCCGAACGTTCCCGCGACTTTTCGGGGGCGCGCGGTTTTGTCTTTGCGTCTCGGCGACTTTGGGGGAGAATGGACGCATGAAAAATCTTGCCATACTTCTTTCCGCCGCGGCGCTGGGCGTCGCGTTCCCGTGCGCGGACGCCGCGCCGGAAGCTCCGCGCGCAGCCGCGGTTCCCGCCGCCTCGCGCGACGTCTCCGTTCTCGTGCTCGTGCGCGACGCGTCGGGCAAGGCTCTTTTCCGCGACGCCCGCGGGAACGTCGCCGCCGCCGTCGCGGGCGCGCTCGCGCTGCCGGGACTCGCGCCGATCGCGCCGGATTTTCTTGAGAACGCCGCGGGCGGGGACGCCTTCCTTTCCGGGCTTTCGACCGCCGACGCGGCGAGCGCCTCGGGCGCGGACTGCGTGCTCGAGCTGCGTCTCGGCGCGCCGCTCGAAACGAAGCGCGGCGGCACCGTCTACGCGCGTCAGACGGTTTTCTACGCGCTGTATTCCGCGACGGGAACGGCGCTCGCGTCCGGACACGTCTCCAAGATTTTCGACGCTCCGGAAACGAACGCCGAGCTGCGCGAGCTCCGCGTCGTCGAGACCGCGGAAGAGGCGGTCGCCGAGCTTTCCGAAAAAATCGCTTCGGGCGAAGTGAAGCCCGTTCCCGCCGACGCCGCCTACGGCGCGGTGGAAGTCTCCTGCGTCGTCGAGGCGCCGGCGTTCCCGCTCGTCGAGGAAAAGCCGGACGGCACGTTCGCGATCGCGGACGTGCCCGCGCGCGTCGCCGTGCCGGGCGTTTCGCTGAAGATCGGCGGGCTGGACTACACGCTTTCGCCGAACGGCGCGCCGACGACGCTGAAGCTGCCGCTCGGGCGCGCGCTGCGCGTTTCCGTCTCGCACCGCGACCTCGTTCCCGAAACGCGGACGGTGAAGCTCGCCGCGGGCGACGGGCTGACGTTCGCGCTTTCGCTGACGGACGCGGCGAAGGCGCGCTGGCTCGCGGATCTCGCGGCGATGAACGCCGTCGTCTCCGCCGCGAAGGACGCCGCCGTCGCGCGCGGCGCCGCGGGAACGCTCACCGCCGCCGAGGCGGAAAAGCTGCGCGGCATCGCGAAATTCTGGGAAAATTCCGGCATGAAGATCACGCGCAGCACGACGCGGAAATTCTCCGCCGAAACCAAAATCGCCGAAAGCGAAGACGACGCGGGCGTTCCCGCGGACGAACCCGAAGCGAAATGACGATGCGCGACGAGAACGCCGCTTACGACGTCGCCGTCGTCGGGCTCGGCCCCGCGGGCGCGACTTTCGCGCGCCTGCTCGCGCCGCGTTTCCGCGTCGTCGCGTTCGACCGCAAGGCGGCTTCGCCGGACGCGCCGGGCTTCCGCAAGCCCTGCGGCGGGCTGCTCGCGGAGGACGCGCAGCGCGCGCTCGCGCGGCAGGGGCTCGCGCTGCCGAACGCCGTTCTCGCCGACCCGCAGCTCTTCGCCGTGCGCACGATCGACCTTTGCCGCGGGCACGAGCGCACGTACCGCCGCTTCTACGTCAACATGGACCGGCACCGGTTCGACCTCTGGCTCAAGTCGCTCGTTCCCGCGTCGGTCCGCGTGCGCCACGAGGCGAGCGTGCGCGGCTTTTCGCGCGGCGCGGACGGGCTTTGGCGCGTGACGTATTTCGAAGGCGGGAACGAAAAGACGCTGCTCGCGCGCGCGGTCGTCGGCGCGGACGGCGCGGCGTCGCTCGTGCGGCGGACGCTGTTCCCGCGCCATAAGATCCGCAGCTACACGGCGGTGCAGCAGTGGTTCCCCGACCGCCAGCCCGCGCCGCTCTACGCGTGCTTTTTCGACGAACGGCTCTCGGACTGCTACGGCTGGGCGATTTCGAAGGACGGCGCGCTGGTCTTCGGCGCGGCGTTCCCGCGCGAAAATTCCGCGCGCGCCTACGAGCTGTTGCGGGAACGCGCCGAGGGATTCGGATTCGTATTGAAAAATCCCATACGCACGGAAGCCTGCCAGGTGCTCCGCCCGGAGCGCGCGCGCGATTTCCGGCTCGGCGTTCCCGAGGGCGCGTTTCTGCTCGGCGAGGCGGCGGGCTTCATTTCGCCGAGCTCGCTCGAGGGCATGAGCTACGCGCTCGATTCCGCGGAGGCGCTCGCGGACGCCTTCGGCGGCGACGCGGCGTTTTCGCCCGAAAAGATCTTCGCCCGCTACCGCGCGGGAACGCGGAAGATCCGGCTCAAACTGCTTTCCAAAATTCTGAAGAATCCTTTCATGTACAACCCGACGATGCGTTCTCTCGTGATGCGGAGCGGGCTCGCGGCGGAAAAGATCCGCGGCGGGAACGCCGACGAAGGAAAAGGAGGCCGCGCATGAAGCTGATGGTCCTCGACGGCAACAGCGTCATCAACCGCGCGTTCTACGGCGTGCGGATCCTCTCGACGCGCGACGGCGTCTTCACGAACGCCGTCTTCGGCTTTCTCGGCATTCTCTCCAGGCTGCTCGACGAGGAAAAGCCCGACGCGCTCTGCGTCTGCTTCGACGTGCATGCGCCGACGTTCCGCCACGAAAAATTCGCCGACTACAAGGCGCACCGCAAGCCGATGCCGGAAGAGCTGCGGCCGCAGATTCCGCTGATGAAGGAAGTGCTCGCCGCGATGCGCGTGCCGACCTACGAGCTCGCCGGCTGGGAGGCGGACGACCTCATCGGCACGATCGGCGCGCGCTGTTCGGAGCAGGGCGTCGAGTGCGTCGTCGTCACCGGCGACCGCGATTCGCTGCAGCTGGTGGACGCGAACGTGCGCGTGAAGCTCGTCGTCTCGCGTATGGGAAAAACGGATACGAAGGACTACACGCCGGAGACGTTCCGCGAGGAATACGGATTCGAGCCGGAAAAGATCGTCGATCTGAAGGCGCTCTGGGGCGACGCGTCGGACAACATTCCCGGCGTCGACGGCATTGGCGAAAAGACCGCGCGCGAGCTCGTCTCGCGTTTCGGAGGAATCGAAAAGATCTACGCGGATCTCGACGCGCTCGACGTGCGCGATTCCGTGAAGAAGCGGCTGCTCGCGGGGCGGGAAAGCGCGTTCGCGTCGCACGATCTCGCGACGATCCGCCGCGACGCTCCGATCGCCTTCGCCCCCGAAGCGAATCTGCGGCGCGAGTTCGACGTTCCCGCGCTCTACGCGATTTTCCGTCGGCTCGAATTTTCCAAGTTCATCGCGAAGTGGAACCTCGCGCCCGCCGACGCGGACGCCGCGGCGGACCTGCCGCTCTTCGCGGGAACGGAGGAGGCGCCGAAACCTGCGGAGACGGACGTCGGCGCGCTGCTCGAAGCCTGCCGCCGCGCCGAGCGCGTGTTCGTGCGCGTCCCGGAAAGCGGTGACGGCACGGGCGTTCCCGCGGGAACGGGCGCGGACGCCGCGGCGCTTTTCCCGCGCGTCGAAATCGCGGCGGGAACGCTCGTCGGCGCGTTCGAGGCGGCGCGTTTTTCGGCGGCGGAATGGCGCGCGTTTCTGGAAAAACTTTTTTCGGCGGACGTCCGCAAAGTCTCCGCCGACGTGAAGACGCTGCTGCGGAAATGCGCGGCGGCGGGGCTGCCGGGCGAAGGCTTCGTCTTCGACGTCGCGCTCGCCGCCTACGTGCTCGACCCGCTGAAGAAGCCCGACGTTCCCGAGAATCCCGCGGAATGGAGCGCGCTCTTCGACGCGCAGAACGCGGCGCTGGAGCGCGAGGGCATGGCGAAGCTCTACCGCGAAATCGAGTTCCCGCTCTGCGCCGCGCTCGCGGAGACGGAGGCGCGCGGATTCGCCGTCGACCGCGGGAAGATCGAGGCCTTCGTCGCCGACGCGGACAAGCGCGCCGACGCCGTCCGACGCGAAATCTTCGCGATCGCGGGAACGGAGTTCAACCTGAACTCGCCGAAGCAGCTCGGCGAATTCCTTTTCGAAAAATTGGAACTGCCTGCCGGGAAAAAGACGAAGACCGGCTATTCGACGGACGCGGAGACGCTCAAGGAGCTCGCGCCGCTGCATCCCGCCGTCGCGAAGATCGTCGAGTTCCGCCAGTTCACGAAGCTCAGGACGATCGCCGAAGGGCTGCTCGCCGCGATCGAGGCGGACGGGCGCATCCGCACGACGTTCAACATGACGGCGACGGCGACCGGGCGGCTCAGCTCCTCGAATCCGAATCTGCAGAACGTTCCCGCGCGCGGCGAGATCGGCGGCGAGCTGCGGCGCATGTTCGTCGCGGCGCCCGGGAACGTGCTCGTGGACGCGGACTATTCGCAGATCGAGCTGCGCGTGCTCGCGCACGTCTCCGGAGACGAGGCGATGCGGCGCGCGTTCCGCGAGGGCGGAGACATCCACGCCGCGACCGCGTGCGGCGTCTTCCGCGTCGAGCCGGAACAGATCACGCCGACGATGCGCCGCCACGCCAAGGCGGTGAATTTCGGAATCGTTTACGGCGTCGGCGAATTTTCGCTCGCGAAGTCGCTCGGCATCACGCGCAAGGCGGCGAAGACCTACATCGAAAACTATCTCGCCGAATATTCGGGCGTGCGCGACTACATGAAGCGCGTCGTCGAAAAGGCGAAGGAGGACGGCTTCGTCGCGACGCTGCTCGGTCGCCGGCGGGCGCTCCCGGAGCTGAGCTCGTCGAACCGCAATCTGCGCGCCTTCGGCGAACGCGTCGCGCTCAACGCGCCGATTCAGGGCACGGCGGCGGACGTCATCAAGATCGCCATGCTGCGCGTGCGCGCGCGTCTGAAGCGGGAAGTGCCCGCGGCGGGACTCGTCCTGCAGATCCACGACGAGCTCATCGTCGAGACGCCGGCGGCGGAAGCGGAAAAGACGGCGCGCCTGCTTTCGGAGGAGATGGAGGCGGCGTTCCCGCTCGCGGTGCCGCTCGTCGCGGACGCCTCCGTCGGCGCGAACTGGCTCGAAGCCCACGCGTGACGGACGCGCGCGGGCTTCGGCCGCCGCTCACTGCTCGTCGCTCTCGGACGCGCCGTTCCCGCGCGCGAAGAGATTCGAAAGCGTGAAGCGGCCGCCGCCGAAGAGCGCGAGCGCCAGCGCCGCGCCGATGAAGAGCAGATGGTATTCCACGCCTTCGCCGGGCTGCTTTCCCGACCAGTTCATGAAAAAGCCGTTTTCGAGATGGTAGCGCGCCGCGCCCGCCATCAGCACGACGAGCAGCGCCGCGCAGACGCGCGGGAACACGCCCAGAATCAGCAGAATCGGCACGACGAATTCCGTGAAAATCGCCGCGCCCGCCAACGGCGCGGGAATGCCCAGCTTTTCCGTGAAGCCCGTCCAGGTCGCTTCGAGCCCGCTCCCGCCGAACGCGCCCAGGACCTTCTGCGCCCCGTGGGGGAAAATCGCGACGGCGACCGCCGCGCGGAGTAAGAATTTTCCGGCGTCTTCCGAAAACGCCGCCGTCGCGCTCTGTAAGGAATTTTTCATGACGCGGATTAAGCGCGCGCCGCGCGGAAATTTGTCTTCCCGCGGGAGCGGCGTCGCGTTTTTCGGGAAATCTTGCGCAAAATTTTTCTTGAATCGCCTTGCGCAACGGGAAATAATTTTCTCAACTGAAATCGGCAGTCGAGCCGAAGAAATTTTTTAACCCGAATGACCCATGAAATCTAAAATCACCGAATTGTGTCTGATGTCTGCGGCGCTCGTCGCCTGCGCCGTTCCCGCGCTCGCCGCCGAACTGCCTTCACCGGCGAGCGGCGAGGATGCGACGGCGCTCGTCGTCGTCTGTCTTCTCGCGCTGATTCCCGTCGCGGCGTACGTCTTCATTCAGGTTTCCGCCGTGCGCGGATTCCGTTGCGTCCGCAAGGCGAAGGTGCGCCTGGCGATCGAGCAGGCGCGCATTCATAAGCGGATTCCCGTTCCCGCGACGGAGGCGCCGGAGGCGCGCGCGCGGGCGGAGGCGCTTTTCGCGGAATACTCCGAAAAATGGCTCGGCGGCGTGAAATTCGACGCGCTGCGCGACGGCAAGGGAATCGCTTCAAGCGGCGCGGCGACGGAAGCCGCGTTCGCGACGCTCGAAGCGATGAAGGCCGTTCCCGGCGTCGGCGGCGACCGCGTCGCGGCGGACATGCTCAACGTCTTCGGCGAGTACGCGAACCGGAGCCAGGAGCGCGAAAACATCCACGTCAGCAGGTTTTCCGCTTCCGGATATCCTGCGCTCTTCGGCTGGCCCGTCGTCGTGGGCGCTCCGATCTTCGCGGTCGCGATGGTCGCGCTTTGGATTTTCCTCGGCGTGAACGAAGGTCTGCCCGCGTGGGCCCACGTCGTGTTCGCGCTGCTCGTCGTCATGTCGCTCGCCAACGCGTTCGTCTGCTACACGAACGTGGCGGCGTCGAAGATCGTCTTCCTCGCGCCGCGCCGCCTGGTCGCGAAGTCGCTTGAAGAACCTTGGATGAGGTGGTCGCTCAAGGCCCTCGTCTGGGGGAGCAAAATCGATCGGGGATTCTGTTCTCATCTGAACGAAGCTCTGAGGAACAACACCTACTATCAGATCGACAGGCAGAACGACCGCATTCTGTATTGGACGGATTACGAGGCGGCGTGGATGAGCGCGACTTACGTCAACGCGTTCAAGAAAGGCATTCACGCGCAGATCATTCAGATTGTCTACGTTTTCGTCCTCCCGTGGAAGACGCCGAAGATTTATCGCCGCAACTTCGAGTCCGAAGACTGAAAAATTCACCTCTTTCTCTGAAAAAATGAAAACCGCATTGAAAAAATCGGTCGCGACGGGAGCGTTTCTGCTCGCGGGCGCGACGTTCGCTTTCGCCGGCGACGCCAAGGGCGTCGCCGATTCCATCGGGCTCGGCGTCCAGTTCTTCCTCTTTTTCTGGATCGCTTCGTCGGTGATTCTGATGGCGATTTACGGCAGGAAATGGCTGAAGGCTTATAATGAACTTCCGCTGCCGGAAGTCGCGGCTTCCCGAGAGGGAACGCTCGAGCCCGGCGAGCTCGACCCCGTCGGTGAGCTGCGTCTCGCGTGCGTGGAGCATTGCCACGAGTTCACCGACGTCGACGGCGAGAAATACGTCTGCTTCGACAGCTACAAGGAGGCGATGCAGATGCGGAGCAAAATCGTCCGCTTCCTCTCCGAATCGCCTTCGCTGACGGAGAACCAGGCCTCGATGCTGAACGGCGTGATCGCGATCTGCAACGCCTCGCTCAAGCGGATCGACGGGCGCGTCTTTCTTTCCAAGGCGGCGAAGGTCATCGTCTGGATTTATTGGGGGCTGCTGATTCTCGGGCTCGTCATGATACTCGTTCAGGCGTTTTCGTTCACTTCTTACAAATGGGACTGGAACATATTCTTCATGGGCGTCATCGGCGTTCCGATCAACGCGTACTGCTTGTGGCAGTTCTTTCTGGCGACGCGCATCGCATATCAGATTCCGTTCTGCAGCTACGAGCAGTATCGCGCTTCCTGGCCCGTCAGGTTTTACGACAAGGCGTGGATCTGGCTCACGGCTTCGACCGCTTCCGGAGCCGCGGCGGGGCTCGCCTACAGCGCCACGTCCGACGTGACCGTTTACAGAGACAGCGAGGGCAGAACTTGGAAGAGCGAGAGCTCCAATTTCGGAGCGGGGATGTGCTTGATGTGCGTCGCGCTGATGCTCGGCTTCATGTGCGGCGGATTTCTTTTCTTCGTCGTTCAGCCGATTCTCATGATGTGGCTCTTCAAAAAGCATTTCATCGACTGCGAAGACGACCCGGGACCGACCGCGCCGATATGGCGACGACCCAAGTTCCCGATCTGGGCTTCGCTCGTCTGCGGCGGCGCCGTGGGTTTGCTCGTGATGACGTCGAGTCTCGTCGATCTGATGATGAGATCTTCTTCCGACGCGCCCGCGTCTGAAAAGGCGAAGACGGAGCAGGTCGAGAAGGCGGACGCGACGCCCGCCGCCGACGACGCGAAGAAGGCGGCCCCCGCGGCGGAAACGCCGAAGAGCGAAGAACCCGCGAAGACCGTTCCCGAGAAGAAGGACTCGAATAAGGCTGTTCCCGTGAAGACGGACTTGACGCCCGTCGAGCGCGCGCTTGCCGACGTTCCGACGGACGCGAAGGCGCTCAAACGGGCTTACGCGGACGAGCGGCTCGTCTGGCGCGAAGGCGATTCGCGCGAGCTGCTTGCGTTCGCCCGCGCGGTGCGGCTTCTGCAGTTCGACGTCGCCGCGGCGCTCCTCGAAGCGACGCCAACGCTCGCGAAGGCGACGATTCAGGATCGTTTCGACGTGCAGACGACGCTCGTTTTCGCGACCCGTCGGGAAGCACGCGCGACGGACAATCCCGCGGCGCTCGCGCTCCTAAAGGCGCTCCTTGCCGCGGGCGCGGACGTGAACGCTGTTTCCGAGAAAGGACAGACGGCGCTGAGCTATGCGGCACGCCACAAACGCTACGAAACCGCGCGCGTGCTTGTCGCTGCGGGCGCGAAGGCGGAATACGAGTACAAGGGACGAAAGGCGTCTGTGCGCACGCTCGTGCGCGACGACGAAACGCTGAAGGCGATTCTGCCTCCGGAACCGAAGACGCCCGCGGCGGCGACGCCTGCTCCCGCGCGGAAATCGCGTCCGCAGGCCGCCGCGCCGCAGCCCGCCGCGAAGCGACCCGCGCCTTCCCGCGGAAACGCGAAGCCCGCCGCGGGCGCTCCCGCCACGCCCGAAGCTCTCGCGGCGTCGGTCGCGTCGGCGAACGTCGCGGAGACGAAGCGGATTCTCGCCGCGGGCGTGAAGCCGAGCGACGACGTCATGTACGCCGCCGTGCGCAAAAACAACGCGGACGTGCTCGCGGCTCTGCTCGCCCACGGCGGGAACGCGAACGCCAGGCACGGCGAGATGCCGATTCTGTTCTACTGCCCTTATCGCGGGAACATCGCGTGCGCGAAGCTCCTCGTGGACGCCGGCGCGGACACGAACTTCACCGTGCGCGTTTCCGGGACGATGACTTATCGGACGTTCCTGAAGAACCGCAAGGGAACCGAACTGCTCGCCTACATCGATCGGAAGAAGGGCGCCAAATAAGTCCGTTCCCCGGTTTCCGGGACGCAAAAAAAAAGACGAAGCTCGCGGAGGCGGCTTCGTCTTTTTTCGTCGCGGACGGGAACGCGGGATCAGCGGCACTGCGCGACGAGGTTGTCCGTCGAGATGCCCATCGCTTCGAGCACGACGGGACCGGGCGCGGAAAAACCGAACGTGTCCGTGCCGATCACCTTGCCGGAGAGCCCGACGTATTTCCACCACATCGCGGTGACGCCGGCCTCGATCGCGACGCGGTTCGCGCACGACGCGGGCAGCACTTCCTCGCGGTAGGCGGCGGGCTGGCGGTCGAAGATCTCCATCGACGGCATGGAGACGACGCGCGTTCCCGCGCCGAGCTTTTCCGCCGCGGCGACGGCGAGACGGAGCTCGCTGCCCGTGGCGATGATGATGCGTTCCAGCGGAGCCGTCTCCTTCACGGCGACGTAAGCGCCGCGGAGCGTTCCCGCGCGGCGCACGGAGGCGGGAATCGTCTCCAGCGACGGCACGTTCTGGCGGGAAAGGCAGAGCGCGACGGGACCGTCCCTGCGCGCGACCGCGTAGGCGTAGGCGGCGGCGGTCTCTTCGGAGTCGCCCGGGCGGATCACGTCGAGATTCGGGATGCAGCGCAGCGCGGAGACGAGCTCCACCGGCTGGTGCGTCGGACCGTCTTCGCCGACGGCGACGGAATCGTGCGTGAGCACGTAGTACACGGGCAGCTTCGCGAGCGCGGACACGCGGACGGCGCCGCGCGCGTAGTCGATGAACGTGAGGAACGTCGAGGCCATCGGCTTGAAGATGCCGTAATAGCCGATGCCGTTCGTGATCGCCGCCATCGCGTGTTCGCGGATGCCGTAGAAGACGTTGCGCCCCGCGGGCGTCGCGACGTCGAAGTCGCCGCCTTCCTTGATGTAGGTCTTGACGGAGGAAAAGAGGTCCGCCGCGCCCGCGATCATGAGCGGGTTGTTCTTCGCGAGCGCGTTCAGCGAGGCTTCGCCGGAGACGCGCGTGGCGTTCTCGTTGGCGCCGAATTCCGGAATCTGCGCGAGCAGTTCCTCCGCGGAGCCGAAGTCGCCGGCGACGCCCTTTTCGAGGAGCGCGGCGAGCTCGGGATTCGCGGACTTCCACGCCGCGCAGGTCTTTTCCCATTCGGCATAGGCGGCTTCGCGCTTCGCGGCGAGCTCGGAGAAATACGCGCGCGTTTCCGCGGAAACGAAGAAGCGCTCTTCGGGCAGACCGAGATTTCTGCGCGCCTCGGCGGCGAATTTCGCGCCGCCTTCGCCGTGCGCCTTGGTCGTTCCCGCGACTTCGGGCACGCCTTTGCCGATCAGCGTCTTGCAGACGATGATCTTCGGGCGGCCGTTGCGGTGCGTCTTCGCGGCTTCGAACATGCGGACGAGCTCGGCGACGTCGTGCCCGTCTTCGAGCAGCCACGCGTCCCAGCCCGCCGCTTCGAAGCGGAGCATGACGTCCTCGCTCTGCGTCTTCGCGGCAGGGGCGTCGAGCGTGACGTCGTTGGAGTCGAAAAAGAGGATGAGGTTGTCCAGCCCGAAGCGCCCGGCGAACGCCGCCGCCTCGTAGGAGATGCCTTCCTGCAGACAGCCGTCGCCGCAGAGCCCGACGACGACGTGGTCGAAGATCTTGTGCTCGTCGGTGTTGAAGCGCGCCGCCGCCATCTTTTCGGCGAGCGCCATGCCGACGATGTTGCCGATGCCCTGGCCGAGCGGTCCCGTCGTGGCTTCGACGCCCGGCGTGTCGCCGAATTCCGGATGCCCGGGCGTGAGACTGCCGCGCTTGCGGAACGCCTTGACGTCGTCCATCGAAATGCCGAAGCCGGCGAGATGCAGCCACGCGTAGCTGAACATGCTGCCGTGCCCGGCGGAAAGGACGAAGCGGTCGCGGTTGATCCACTTCGGATGCGCGGGAGCGACGTTGAGGCAGCGGCCGAAAAGCGCCGCGCCGATTTCCGCCGCGCCGAGCGGCAGACCCATGTGACCGGACTTGCATCCGGCGATTGCGTCGATTGCCAAGCCGCGGGCCTCGTCGGCCGCGCGCTTCAATGCGTTGATTTCGGAAGTGGTCATACGGAACAAAATTTTTTAAGGCGTCAGCATAACGTTCCCGCGCGTCGGGCGCAATTGAATTGCGTGCCGCGGTGTCGACAAAAAAAGATTCCGCGGGAACGGAATCTTTTCGGAAAGTGGTTGCCCGACCAGGATTCGAACCTGGACTGAATGAGTCAGAGTCATTAGTGCTGACCGTTACACTATCGGGCAAAAAAGAACTGGAGCCGGAAGTCAGGATCGAACTGACGACCTATCGCTTACAAGGCGATTGCACTACCGCTGTGCTATTCCGGCCTCCGGTGATCCCCATTTCGCCGTTGAAGCGAAATAGGACGCCGAGAGTCTCAGAAAAACGCGTTCCCGTCAACACAAATTTTCGGCTTTCCGCGATTTTTTGAAAAACGCCGCCGAGGCGCAATTTAGCGTTGAAAAAAAATCCTGAGGTCGTAGGATTCTTGAAACCTTACCAATTCAACGCTTATTAATCCGAACGAACTTATGAGCCTCATCAAATACCTGTCATTGTCCGTGTTCTGCGCGTCGCTCGCCGGCTGCGCGAGCTACAACACGGAAACGCACCAGAAGGTGAAATTCATTTCCGAAGACACGCCCTCCGTCACGGTCACCGTGGACGGCGAGCTCGTCGGCACGACGGACTGCCGCGCGGTCATCTCGCGTTCGGGCAATCACGACGTGCTTTTCTCCAAGCCCGGCTACAAGTCGGTGAAGTATTCGCTGGTCCCGTTCGAAGATCCGGACACGGGCGTGGTCGGCTTCCTCGATTCCGTTTACGTGCCCGAGCTCGATCCGGAAGACGTCGTCGCGCCGGAAGCGCCCGCGCAGCCGGAATCCGTTGAACCGGAACCCGTCCCCGGCGCAGACGAACCCGCCGTCTCGCCTGAACCTGAGCCGGCGCCCGTTCCGGAAGAACCTGTCTCGGACGAGCCCGCTCCCGCCGCCGACGAAGCGACTTCGGAACCCGCGGAAACCGAGCCTGTGCCGGAACCCGACGTCGACGTCGTCGACGTGGAACCCGCTCCGGTCGTCGCGCCCGTTCCCGCGGTCGCTTCCGAGGACGAAGAGCCCGAGCCGGAACCGGTTGCGGAGACCGAGCCCGTCGATGATCCGATCAACGAGCCGGAGCCTGTCGTGGACGAACCCGAGGTCTCGCCCGAACCTGAACCGGCGCCCGTTCCGGAAGAACCCGTCACGGCGAATGAAGAACCTGTCTCGGACGAGCCCGCTCCCGCCGCCGACGAAGCGACTTCGGAAGAACCCGCCGCTTCGGACGAGCCCGCTTCGGATGAAGAACCGGAGCCCGCCGCCGACGAGCCGAAGGCGGACGAACCCGCTCCCGAGGTCGTTCCCGCCGAGCCCGTCGCTCCTGCGGAACCCGCTCCCGCCGCGCGCGAACGCACGCTGAAGGAACTGAAGGCGGATCTTTCCGAGCTGAAGCGTCAGCGCAAGCTCAACCTGATTTCCGAAGAGGAATTCAACAAACGCATCGCGGAACTCTCGGAGGAAGTCTCGAAGACTTACTGATCCGCGCGCCGCGCCGAAAACGCCCTCGTCAACCGCGAGGGCGTTTTTGTTTCCCGGCGCCGCATTTTTTGCTTCGCGGAATCCGCGCGACGGCGTAGCCTTTTGGGAAATACTCTTTTCGACATGAAATCTTTTCTGAAAACTTTTTTGGCGAGCTGGTTCGGCTCCTGCTTCGGCGTGCTTGCGGTCGCGTCGCTTCCGCTTCTGATTCTGGCCGCGCTCGCGGCGAGCCTCGCTTCGGGCGCGGGCTCGTGGAAATTCGGCGGCGACGAAGACCGCAAGCCGCTGCTTCCGGAAACGTTTCTCGTCGTGGACGTTTCCCGCGGCTTTACGGACCATCCGACGTTCAGCGCGTACAATCGCGACGGCGCGCTGCTCCCGCGCGAAGGCGGCGCCTACGGGCTGCTCGATTCGCTCACGGCGCTCGAGCGCGCGGCGGAAGATCCGCGCATCTGCGGCGTGCTGCTCACGGGCTCGGACTGCGCGGCGGGAACGGCGACGCTGTTCGAGCTGCAGCGCGCGCTCATCATGTTCCGCCGAAGCGGGAAGCCCGTTTACGCCTACCAGCCTTCGCCGACGACGAACGATTATTTCCTCGCCGTCGCCGCGGACGAAATCTGGACGCATCCGCTCGCGGAAATTCCGCTGAACGGGCTCGCCTCGGGCGGCGTCTATTTCAGACGCGCGCTCGAAAAACTCGGCGTCGGCGTGCAGATCGTCAAGGTCGGCACGTTCAAGTCCGCCGTCGAGCCGCTGATCGCCGATTCGATGAGCGCCGCCGACCGCGAGCAGCGCGCGCGGCTCGTCGAAAACCGCTGGAGCGCGATGACGGCGGCGATTCAGATGTTCCGCAAGGTGCCCGCCGAAAAGCTCGCCGCCGGCGCGGAATCCGTCGGGCTCTACGACGTTCCCGCGGCGCGCGCGCTCGGGCTTTCGGACGACGCGAAATACGCGGACGAGGTCATCGCCGCGCTGCGCGAAAAAGGCGCGGCGGACGACGAGCTCAATTCCTTCCGCCAGATCGATCTTTACGACTACATGCGCCGCAGCGGCGTTTCCGTCGTTCCCGAAGTGAACGCGTCCGCGAACGATGACGCGCGCGACCACGTCGCCGTGATCTACGCCGAAGGCGAGATCGTCGACGGCTACGGCGCGCCGGACGAAGTCGGCGGGGAACGCCTCGCGGCGCTCGTCCGCGAAATCCGCGGGAACGCTTCCGTGCGCGCCGCCGTGCTGCGCGTGAACAGCCCGGGCGGGTCCGTCTTCGCGAGCGAACAGATCCGCCGCGAGCTCGAACTGCTCGCGCGCGAAGTGCCGCTCGTCGTCTCGATGGGCGACGTCGCCGCGAGCGGCGGCTACTGGATTTCCTCGCCCGCGAAAAAAATCTTCGCCGGTCCGACGACGGTCACGGGCTCCATCGGCGTCTTCGGCGTGATTCCGAATTTCGAGAACCTCGGCAAAAAAATCGGCGTCTCGACGGAAAGCGTCGTCACGTCGAAGCTCGCCGAGCTCGGCACCGCGCGCCGGCCGCACACGCCGCAGGAGCTCGCCGTGTTTCAGAATTCGGTGGACAAGACCTACGAGCGCTTCGTCTCTCTCGTCGCCGCGAGCCGCGGGCTGCCGCGGGAGCGCGTGAAGGAGATCGCCGAAGGGCGCGTCTGGGACGGCGTGACGGCGCACGGGCTCAAGCTCGCGGACGCGATCGGCGGGATCGCGGACGCGATCGCCGCCGCCAAGGCGCTCGCCGGCGACGCGGAGCTCGAAGTCCGGCAATATCCCGGCAACGTGAACCCGCTGCAGGAACTGGCGGATCTGCTGAATTCCGCCGAGGACGACGGCGGCGCTCCGTTCGCGTCCGCGCTCGCCGCGTTCGCCGCGCGCGGGAACGACGCGTCGCCCGCGGGAACGCTCTCGCGCGAATTCGCCGCCGCGTGGAAGCGCCTCCGCGCGCTCAACGATCCGAACTGCCTCTACGCGCGGCTGCCGTGGGATCTCCGCGAGGACGCGCGCCGCTGAACTTTCGTTTTCCCCTCATGGACCGCAATCTTCCGGAAGCCGTCGTCGAGGCGACGCGGGAACTCTCCGCCGCCGCGGACGCGCTGCGTTTTTCCGCGCCCGTCGCCTACGTGTACAACCCGCTCGACTACGCGCGGGAAACGCACGAAACCTACCTGCGCCGCTTCGCCGCGACGCGCAAGCGCGTGATTTTCGTCGGCATGAATCCGGGTCCGTTCGGCATGGCGCAGACCGGCGTGCCCTTCGGCGAAATCGACGCGGTGCAGAACTGGCTCGGCATCTTCGGCTTCGTCGGGAAGCCGCCGCGGGAACACCCCGCCAAGCCCGTGGACGGCTTCGCGTGCCGTCGCTCCGAAGTCAGCGGGCGGCGCCTCTGGGGGCTTTTCCGGGAACGCTTCGGCGCGCCCGAGAATTTTTTCGCGGAGCATTTCGTGACGAATTTCTGTCCGCTGCTCTTCACGGCGGACAATCCGCGCGGGAAAAATCTCACGCCCGAAGATCTCGTTCCCGCGGAGCGCGACGCCGTGCTCGCGCCCTGCGACGCGTTTCTGCGCCGCCTGGCGGAACTGCTCGAGCCGGAATGGATCGTCGGCGTCGGCGCGTTCGCGCAGAAGGCGGCGATGCGCGCCTGCGCGGGAATGCCCGTGAAGTTCTCCTCCGTCATTCACCCCTCGCCCGCGTCGCCGCTCGCGAACAAAGGCTGGGCGGAAAACGCGACGGCGGCGCTGCTCCGCGCGGGCGTCTGGAAGTGACGCGCGCGGCGATTTTCTCCGAACCTTTTTACCTCACAGAAAACCATGAATTACGCAATTTCCCGTTTCAACACCGTCCGGCGCAAGACGCGCGAAGTCCTCGTCGGCGGGAACGTCGGCATCGGCGGAAACAACCCGATCCGCATCCAGTCGATGACCACGTCGAACACGCTCGACGTGGACGCGACGGTCGCGCAGTGCATCCGCCTCGCGGAGGCGGGCAGCGAGCTCATCCGCGTCACGGCGCCGAGCGTTCCCGCGGCGCGCGCGCTCAAGGACATTCACGCGAAGTTCCGCGCCGCCGGCTTTTCCCAGCCGCTCGTCGCGGACATTCATTTTCTGCCCGCCGCGGCGATGGAGGCGATCGAGCACGTCGAGAAAGTCCGCATCAACCCGGGCAACTACGCCGACAAGAAATCCCCGACGGGCGCGCCGCGCGACTACACGGACGCCGAGTACGCCGAGGAGCTCGAGCGCGTGCACGACGCCGTCGCGCCGCTGATCCGCCGCGCGAAGGAGCTCGGGCGCGCGCTGCGCATCGGCACGAATCACGGCTCGCTCGCGGAGCGCACGCTGCGGCGCTTCGGCGACACGCCCGCGGGCATGGTCGAGGCAGCGCTCGAGTTCGTGCGCATCTGCGAGGCGGAGAACTTCCGCGACCTCGTGCTTTCGATGAAGTCGTCCAACCCGAAAGTGATGATCGAGGCGTACCGTCTCGCCGCCGTGCGCATGGCGGAAGAGGGTATGGACTACCCGATGCATCTCGGCGTCACCGAGGCGGGCGAGGGCGAGGACGCGCGCATCAAGTCCGCGATCGGCATCGGCTCGCTGCTCGTGGACGGCATCGGCGACACGATCCGCGTCTCGCTCACCGAAGACCCGTGGCGCGAGCTGCCCGTGTGCCGCGAGATCCTTTCGCGCATCATTCCGGAAAAGACGCTCATCGCCGGCAGCGTTCCCGCGAACGCGCCCGTCAGCGACCGCGACGTCGATCCGCTCGAATTTCACCGCCGCCCCGTCGTGTCGGTGAAATTCAACGACAAATGCGGAATCGACGCGGGAACGCCGCCGCGCGTGTTCGCCTTCGCCGACGTCGAAAAGCCGCTCGAGGAGATCATCCGCGAAGTCCGCGCCGCGAACGCGAAGTCCGCGCCCGTCGAGGGGCTCGTGCTTCCCGTCGCGACGGAGTCCGACCTCGCCGCCGCCTGCGAGCTGCAGTGCGCGCTCGAGGACGAGATTCCCGCCTTCGTCTTCGATCCCGTGAAGGACAGCGTTCCCGAGCTTTTCGCGCGTTTTTCGCCGTCGCGCAGGTCCGCGACCTACGTTCAGCGCCGCTTCAATCCCGCGAACGCGGAAATCGTTCCCGCGTGGGCGGCGCTCTGCCGCGACAAGGGCGTCGGGCTCGTCGTCGATTCCACCGCCGCCGCGCGCGCCGCGGTGCTGCCGCATCTGAAGAATTTCCCGCAGGAAAAGCTCATCTTCACGACGAGCCGCAAGGCGCCCGGCGTGCATCCCGTCGGCGCGTACCGCCAGCTCGCCCAGGCGCTCGCGAACGCGGACATCCGCGCGCCGATCTGGATCCGCGCGAGCGCGAAGAACACCGTGCTCCCGTTTTCGAAAATTCCCACGGCGACGCCCGACGAAGCGCCCGCGCTCGAGGCGGCGCTGCTCGCCGGTCCGCTGCTCTGCGACGGCATCGGCGACGTCGTCTCCGTCGAGACCGCGGGAACGCTCCGCAAGAATCTCGAGCTCGCCTACGCCGTCCTTCAGGGCGCGCGCGCGCGGCAGACGCGCACGGAATACGTCGCCTGCCCGAGCTGCGGGCGCACGCTGTACGACATTCAGGCGACCGTCCGCGAAATCAAGGCGCGCACCGCGCACCTCGACGGCGTGACGATCGGCGTCATGGGCTGCATCGTGAACGGCCCCGGCGAAATGGCGGACGCGGATTTCGGCTACGTCGGCGGCGCTCCCGGGAAAATCAATCTTTACGTCCGCCGCGAATGCGTCGCGACGGGCATCCCGCAGAGCGAGGCGGTCGATCGCCTCGTCGCGCTCATCAAGGAGCACGGTCGCTGGAAAGACGCCTGAGTTCCCCGCGCGTTTCTGCGGGGCGAACCCGACGATCCCGCGCACGGGCAGACGCCCGCGCGCGGTTTTTTGCGCGCGGACTGCAGCGGTTTTCCTAACACAATCCTAACAATTCCCGCGTTGACAGGCGGAGGAAAATCAGAGCAACTTTTTTCCCGCAAAAAATGATGAAAAGATCTTATCGCCGAGCAAAAATTTTCTTCGGGCCGCTCTTCCCGGTTTTCGCCGTCGTCTGCCTGAACATGGCGCTGCTTTCCGCGTTCCGGCTCGGGTTCGCCGTCTGGCAGCACGAGCGCGTGAGCGCCGTCGGCGGCTGGGGCGAACTGCTGCTGCAGGGCGCGCGCGTCGATTTCGCGAGCATGGGCTGGCTGATGCTCGTTCCCGCGGTCCTGAGCGCGCTGATTCTCGCGGGCAACCGGCTCGGGCGCGCGTGGAGCGCCGTTCAGCGCGTGTGGCTCACAGCGGGAACGCTGTTCTTTTTCTTCATGGAGCTTTCGACGCCGGCGTTTCTCGCGACCTACGACTTCCGCCCGAACCGCCTGTTCTTCGAGTATCTGACGAGTCCGCGCGAAGTCTTCACGATGCTCGTGAACGGGCATCTGCTCGAGCTCTTCGTCGCGCTCGCGCTGACGGCGGCGGGCGCCGTGCTCTTCTGGAAATTTTCCGGGCGCGTCTCGCGCGGGCTCGTGTTCCCGCGCTGGCAACTGCGTCCGCTCTACGCCGTGTGCGCGGTCGCGGCGCTGTTCATCGGCGCGCGCTCGACGTTCGGGCATCGCCCGCTGAACCCGTCGATGGTCGCGTTTTCCTCCGACGCGATGGTGAACTCGCTCGCGATCAACTCCGGCTATTCCGTGATTTTCGCCGCCAAGCAGATGGGCGACGAGGAGAAGGCGGGCGAGATCTACGGGAAAATGCCGCTCGCGGAAGTGATCGAGCGCGTCAAAACGATGCGCGGACGGCCGGATTCCGATTACGTCTCCGAGGAGCAGCCGACGCTCACGAGCAACACGGCGAGCGTGCGGCGGGAACGCCCGAAGAACGTCGTCGTCATCCTCATGGAATCGCAGGGCGCGCAGTTCATCGGCGCGCTGGGCGGGCTGCCGCTTTCGCCGCAGTTCGACGCGCTCGCGCGCGAGGGCTGGCTCTTCGAACGCTGCTTCGCCACGGGAACGCGCTCCGTGCGCGGAATCGAGGCCGTCGTCACTGGCTTCACGCCCACGCCGGCGCGCTCCGTCGTGAAGCTCGGCAAAAGCCAGCAGGGCTTCTTCACCGTCGCCGACCTGCTCGCGGACCGCGGCTACCACACGGCGTTCATCTACGGAGGCGAAAAGCATTTCGACAACATGGCGTCGTTCTTCTACGGGAACGGCTTCAAGGAAATCATCGATGAAAAGGATTACGAAAATCCCGTGTTCAAGGGCTCCTGGGGCGCGTCCGACGAAGACCTTTTCGCGATGGCGGACAGGAAATTCCGCGAGTGGAGCGCGGCGGGAACGCCGTTCTACTCGCTCGTGTTCACGTCCAGCCACCACGACCCGTTCGAGTTCCCCGACGGGCGCATCGAGCTTTACGACGCCGAAAAGCAGACGCGCAACAACGCCGCGAAATACGCCGACTACGCGTTGGGGAAATTCTTCGAGGCGGCGAAAAAATCCGACTACTGGAAGGACACGGTCTTCCTCGTCGTCGCCGACCACGATTCGCGCGCGTCGGGAGCGGCACTCGTGCCGATCCGCAACTTCCACATTCCCGCGCTCGTTCTCGGCGAGGGCGTTCCCGTCGTGCGCGATCCGCGGCTGATCTCGCAGATCGACCTCGCGCCGACGGTGCTTTCGCTCGCGGGAATCGACGCGACCTACCCGATGCTCGGATTCGACCTCACGCGCGAGTCGCCCGACCGCGCGATGATGATCTACGACAAGAACTTCGCGATGATGCGGGGCGACCGCGTCACGATCCTGCTCCCGTCCAAGCCCGCGCAGGGCTTCATCTACGACTTCGCGAAGAAGGAGCTCGTTCCCGCGGACGTGACCGAAGAAGAGGCGAAGAACGCGCTCGCCGCCGTCCTCTACGGCTCCTACGCCTACAAGCTCGGGCTCTACGAGGAGACGGAGTGAAGGTCGGCGGAGCCGAAAAGCGCGAAGACGAAAGGAAATCACTCCTCGAGTCCTCGCCCTTTTCAAGTCCCCGGCTTTTTCATTCCACAGTGATTTCGCCTTCGGAGTTCGTGCCGCCGGCGCCCGCCATCGTGACGCGCAGATCGACTTTCGAGCCGGGCTTGAGCGCGGACGATTCCAGCGTGAAGACGTTGTCCTTCGGGTTGCCGCCGGCGAAGCCCTTGTGCGAATCTTCGGCGACGACGGCGCCCGCCGAGAGCGCCTGCACGGAAAGGATGTCCGCGCCGTTCCCGCCGCCCGTGTAGCGGAACGTCGCGCGCAAGCGCCCAGCGCTCTTCACGGCGACGTCGCGCGCGTAGAGCACGGCGCCTTTCGAGAGCACGTCTGCGTTCCACGCGAACTTCCCGCCTTTTTTCGGAAACGCTTCGGCGCGGCGGACGCGGATTTCGCCCTGCGAGGGCTTTTTCGATTCGACGGTCGCGACGAGCGCGTTCCCGCCGCGGAGCGCCTTCGCGTCGATCTTCACGGGAACGATGCCGGTCGGGTTCTGCGCGGAAATCTTCGCGACGGCTTTCGAGACGGGCGTCTCGTTCTTCGCGCCCGCGACGCGGAGGCGGCTCACGAGGATTTCCTCCTCGGGATTTTTCGCGGTGAAGACGAGCTCGTAGTCGCCGGGCGCGGTCAGCAGCCCTTCGGTCGAAAAGCGCACGTCCGCCTTGCCGCCCTTGGTCTGCGTCTTGTTCCAGAGGGCGGACGGGTAATCGCCGCCGCGGAAGTTGCGCGGGTCGAAGAGCGCGGTGCCGCGCCTGCCGGAAAACACGCGGACTTCGCCGGCGCTGTCGCGCTCGCCCGAAGCGTTCGCGTGCGTGACGCGCAGCGCGTATTTGCCCGCGGGAACGGGCGTTTCGAGCGGCAGGCGGAAGGCGACGCCGCCGGGCGTCTTTTCGTCCGCGACGTCGTCGTGCTCGTCCGCGGCGACGACTTTCCCGCCGCGCAGCAGCTCGACTTTGCGGAGCTTGAGCGGCGCGCCCTTCGTGTGGCGGAACGCGGCGACGAGCCCGGTTTCGTCCGCCGCCTTGAGCCGCGCGGGCTCGACGGGGATTTCGAAGGTCTTCGAGGAAAGCGCCTCCGCGCTCCACGTTCCCGACGGGAGCGGGTCGATGTGGCGATAGTTAATCTTGTGCGCGTCGAGCAGTTTCGCCTGCGGAATGAGGCGGCGGTAAAAGTCGTCGTAGTTCTTGCGCTCCTGCGGCGTCCACGTGAGCTCGGCGAGCGCGAGCACGCGCGGGAACGCCTGAAATTCGACGTGTTCGGGCTTGGGCAGCAGCTCCGCCCACAGCTGGCACTGCGCGCCGAGAATGTTTTTCCGCCCTTCGGCGGTGAGGCTGCCCGGGAACAGGTTGAAATTGTAGAGGTTGGGCAGGCGGAACGCCGTGCCGTCGTAGAGCGGCCAGTTGTCCGCGGGCGAGTCGGACTGCTGCGAGTCAAGGTAGAACGGCGCCGTCGAGACGTGAATCACGCCGTGGCCGGCGTTCGCGCTCTTGACGGCGTTCCCGAGCGAAAGCCACGGCATGATGACCGCCTTTTTCGTCAGGTGCTCCATGTTGTCGTCGTGCATGATTTCCTCCCAGCCGACGGGGCGCTTTCCGCGCTTGGCGACGTGCGCCGCCATTTCGTTGAACATCCACGCCTGCAGCGCGTTTTCCGCCTTGTCGCCGTGCTTGTCGAGCCCGAGCTCGCGGATTTTCGCCTGCGCGATCGGGCTTTCCTTCCAATGGCCCTTGGGCGCCTCGTCGCCGCCGAAATGAATGAAGCCGAACGGGAACAGGTCCATCGTCTCGTTCAGAATGTCCTTGAGAAAGCCGAGTCCCTTGTCGTTGGGCAGAATGAGGTCGGGCGAGTGGTTGGAGCGCACGCTCGGCACCTTGCCCGAGGTGTTGAATTCCGGATAAGCCGTGAGCGCCGCCATCGCGTGCGCGGGAAATTCGATTTCGGGCATGATTTCGACGTGGCGCGCCTTCGCGTAGGCGACGATCTCTTTCACGTCCTCCTGCGTGTAGTGGCCGCCGCCGTGGAAATAACCGTATTTGAACGTCGCGCGCGCGGCCTTGTTCGTCGGGTCCTCGCATTCGTAATACGCGGGATATTCGTCGCAGAGCTTGGCGAGCTTGGGATATTTCTTGATTTCGAGACGCCAGCCTTCGGAATCGACGAGGTGCCAGTGCAGGCGGTTGATCTTGTAGAGCGAAAGCACGTCGATGAACTTCATGATCCACTCCTTGGGCTGAAAATGCCGCGCGGAATCGACGTGCACGCCGCGCCACGAACACAGCGGCGCGTCCTCGATCGCGACGCACGGAAGCACGCCGGGCTTTCCCGCGAGGCGCGAAGCGAAAAGCATCTGGTTCAGCGTCTGCACGCCGTAGAACACGCCCGCCGCGCTCCCGCCTTCGACGGAGATGTGCCCCGTCTCAATCTTGAGCTTGTAGCCCTCGGGCGGGAGCTTTTTGTCGAGCGAAAGCGCGATCGCGCCGCGCGCGCTCTTGGGCGCCTTCTTCGTCATGCGCGCGAGCGCCGTGCGGAGATGCTTCTCTTCGCCGGCGAGCTCCTTCGGCGCCTCGATGCGGCAGTTGACGGACGCGGTGAAGACGCGCGTTCCCGCGATCGCGGCGGCGTAGTCGCCCGAGGCGCTTTCCTTCGCGGGTTTGGGAATGACGGGCACGTCGGCGCGCGCGGGAACGAATGCGGCGAGCGCGAGCGCCGCGACTGCGAACGGGTAGGGGACTTTCATGCGCGCGATTCTACCCGCGCCGCGCCCGCGACGCACGGAAAATTTTTCCGTGAAAAAACGGAAAACGCGGGAACGCCGCCGTCCGTGCGCGCCGCGCCCGTGCGCGAAATTTTTCGAAAAAAGAGCTTGCAATCTTTCCGCGGGAAAGGTCTAATGGCGTTCCTTTCCATTTATTGCAGGGTGGAGCAGCTCGGTAGCTCGTCAGGCTCATAACCTGAAGGTCTTAGGTTCAAATCCTAACCCTGCACCCATTTCCTCGCCCGCGAAGCTGCAAAACGAAAGCTTCGCGGGCGTTTCTTTTAAAAGTCAAAAACAGTCATAATTCACATCATGCCGATCGCTTCCGAATATAAGATTGCCGACCTCGCCCTCGCCGACTGGGGACGCAAGGAGCTCGACGTCGCCGCCTTTGAAATGCCCGGCCTGCAGGCCGTCCGCAAAAAATACGCGCCCGCGAAGCCGCTCGCGGGAACGCGGATCATGGGCTCGCTGCACATGACGATCCAGACCGCCGCGCTCATCGAGACGCTCGTCGATCTCGGCGCGGACGTCCGCTGGGCCTCGTGCAACATCTTCTCGACGCAGGACCACGCCGCCGCCGCCATCGTCGCCGCGGGAACGCCCGTCTTCGCCTGGAAAGGCGAGACGCTCGAAGAATACTGGGACTGCACCTACCGCGCGATGACGTGGCCGGACGGGAACGGCCCCGACCTGATCGTGGACGACGGCGGCGACGCGACGCTCCTCATCCACAAGGGCTACGAGCTCGAAAACGGCGACGCGTGGGCGGATTCGCCGAGCGAGTCCGAGGAGGAGGCCGTGATCAAGGCGCTGCTCAAGCGCGTCCGCGCCGAGGATCCCGACCACTGGCATCGCGTCGTCGCGAAGTGGCGCGGCGTTTCCGAGGAGACGACGACGGGCGTCCACCGCCTCTACCAGCGCGCCGCGGCGGGCAAGCTGCTCGTTCCCGCGATCAACGTGAACGATTCCGTCACGAAATCGAAGTTCGACAATCTTTACGGCTGCCGCGAATCGCTCGTGGACGGCATCAAGCGCGCGACGGACGTGATGATCGCCGGGAAAATCGCCGTCGTGTGCGGCTACGGCGACGTCGGCAAGGGCTGCGCGCAGTCGCTGCGCGGGCTCGGCGCGACCGTGTGGGTGACGGAAGTCGATCCGATCTGCGCGCTGCAGGCGGCGATGGAGGGCTACCGCGTCGTCACCGTCGAGGACACGCTCGGGCTCGCGGACATCTACGTCACGACCACGGGCAACTGCGACATCATCACGCTCGAGCACATGCTCGGGATGCGCGACCAGGCGATCGTCTGCAACATCGGCCACTTCGACAACGAAATCCAAGTCGCGCGGCTGAACGCGCTCGCGGACGCGAAGAAAGTGAACATCAAGCCGCAGGTGGACCGCTACGACTTCGCGGACGGGCATTCGATCTTCCTGCTCGCGGAAGGCCGCCTCGTCAATCTCGGCTGCGCGACGGGGCACCCGAGCTTCGTCATGTCCAACAGCTTCACGAACCAGGCGCTCGCGCAGATGGATCTCTGGAAGAACCGCGACGCGTACAAGCCCGGCGTGTACATTCTGCCGAAGGTGCTCGACGAGGAAGTCGCGCGGCTGCACCTCGACCGCATCGGCGCGAAGCTGACGACGCTCACGCCGAAACAGGCGGCGTACCTCGGCGTTCCCGTCGAAGGCCCCTACAAGGCGGAAAACTACCGCTACTGATTTTTTCGCGCGCTCGAGTGGTGAAACGGCAGACACGTCGGATTTAGGTTCCGATGCCGCGAGGCGTGAGGGTTCGAATCCCTCCTCGAGCACTCCCCCTCCTAGACAATTTTCTTTAACTTCCTTCGGCTTCGCGTTTCCGCTTTTCACTTTCTTCATGCGTTTTCTTTTTCTGATTTCCGCCGCGCTCGCCGCCGCCGTTCCCGCCGCGGAGGCGCTCGACGTCCCGAACGCTCCCGAAGCGCCGCGCGTTTTCGCCGCGGAGGATTTTCTGCCCGCGCCGGGCGAATACGTCGTGCTCGTCTCCGAAAAGACTTTCGCGAAAAAGGCCTGGCGCGCCGCCGCCGAAAAATTCCGCGCGCGCTACGCGGGAACGCTCGTCACGTGGAGCGGCGACGACGTCGAGACCGCGTGCGACGCGCTCCGGGCGGCGAATCCGCGCTACGTCGCCGTCGTCGCCGAGCCGCGCGAAATCGACCGCGTCTTCGTCGCGAAGCTCCACCGGATTTCGCGCGCGATGAACGACGACCGCTGGGGCGATTTTCTCTGGGGCGTCGTCACGGGCAGGGACGGCGCGACCGCCGCCGCGCAGCTCGCGGGAACGCGCCCGCTGCGCCTCGAACGCGCCATGGGCACGACGAATTTCGACCGCGCGCGCTTCCGCGAGAGCTTTTTCATCACCGACTGGGGCGCGCGCGAATTCGTCGAGGGCGGGGACTACGTTCCCGGCGAAAAACGCTCCGCTGCGCCCGGCGTCGAGATGACCGACCTTTTCGCCGAGCAGTGGAAGAAGCTGCGCCCGCAGTACTTCGTCTCCGCCTCGCACGCGACGGAATACAATCTCGAAATGCCCTTCGGCGAAGGGCTGATCGCGTCCGCGGGAACGCATTTCTTCCGCGTGCCGAAGGCGCTGCTTCCCGCGTTCGCGGCGACGCTCGGGAACGAGCCCGCGACGCTCGCCTTCGAGCGCGCGCACCGGCTGAAGAAGCTGCCCGCCGCGCCCGGCGACAAGATCTGGATCGCCGCCGGGAACTGCCTCGCGGGCGACGTCCTCGGCTCGCCGTACACGATGGCGTGCACGGCGATTTCCGCCGCGGGCGTGAAGCAGCTCGTCGGCTACACGGTGCCGAGCTGGTTCGGCGAAATGGGCTGGGGCACGCACGGGCGCTTCTTCGACGGCTGCCGCGCGGACATCGGCGCGGGGAAAATCGCCAGCGTCGCGCAGGCGTGGTTCTTCACAAATCAGGTTTTGCTCGCCGCGCTGCCCGAAGCCGCCGCGCGCGTTCCCGTGCCGCTCACGGCGGGCGGCCTGCGCGGCGCGGACATCCGCGAAATCGGCGAGGCGCTCGCGGCGACCGGCGCCGAAGTCTCGCGCGAGACGCTCGGGCGCTTTCACGACCGCGACGTCGTCGCCTTTTACGGCGACCCGCTCTTCGCCGCCGAGTTCGACCCGCGCGCGCCGAAGCCGCCGGCGGGCTGGGATTTCGTCGCGTCGGCGACGGGCGACGAGCTTTTTCTCGACGTGAAATCCTCCGACGGCGAGGCGCGCAAGGGCGAGCTCTGCCTGTGGTTCCCGCGCCGCGTCCGCCCGGAGACGCTGAAGATTTCCGGCACGGCGGGCGTTCCCGCGCCCGCGATTCTGACGGAGAACTTCGTCGTCTTCCGCGAAGTCTCCCTCGCCTCCGGCGAAACGCTGAAGCTCTCCGCCTGCCTCAAATGACCGCGCGGGAACGCGCCGTGTTCACAGGCGGAAGAGGCGCGACCATTCGTCGCGGAGCGCCTTGTCGTGCGCCGGCGTGACCGGATCCCAGGCGTGGAGCAGGTCCCAAAAATCGTCGGAATGGTCCATGTGCCGCCGATGCGCCAGCTCGTGGAGCAGCACGTGGTCGCGGATTTCCGGCGGGAGCAGGGCGACGCGCCAGTTCAGCGACAGATCGCCGCGCGCCGTGCACGAGCCCCAGCGGGAACGCTGGTCGCGCACGGAAACCGCGCCGACGGAGACGCCGCGGCTCTCCGCGAGCGCGCGCACGCGCGGCGGCAGCAGCGCCTTCGCCATGCCGGTGAGCGCCGCGCGCAGATCCGCGTCCGCGCTCGCTTCGCGTACGTAAACGGGAACGACGTCCTCCCACGGACGCAGCACGAAGAACGGGCGCGCCGTCGTGAAGGCGATTTCGAGCGCCAGCGGCTTCGCGTCCGCGAAGATCGTCGGGCGTTCCCGCAGGTATTCGGAAAGCGTCCGGGGGAAATTCTCGGCGCGGGCGTCTTCCGCGAAGCGTTCGAGGCGGCGGTCGATCCAGTCGAGATTCGTCAGCGCGAAGAGGCGCGCCTTTTCGAGCGCGTCGCCGCGCGTTCCCGCGGGCAGCGTGACGGAGACGGCGCCGTCGGGGCGCACGCGCAGCGTCATGCGGCGCGCGCGCGCGGAACGCACGATCCGGACGCGGACGACGCGCGTGCTCGCCGGGAGGCGCAGATCGAAGCCGTCTTCAGCGTCCATCGTCGTTCCCGAAAAAGTCCTTCAGCACCGCGAGGAACGACGGCGCGAAGCGCCCCGGCTCGGCGGCGACCGCGGCGGCGAGGCGCGCGCGCGTGAAAATTTCGAGCGCGTCGATTTCGGCGGGATTCGGTCGCAGCGTTCCCGTGAAGCCGCGCAGCGCGTACACGCGGACGAACTCGAAGCCGTTTTCCTCGCTCGGCCTCTGCACGCCGACGAAGGCGAGACGCGCCGCGGGAACGCGGACGCCGAGCTCCTCCGCCAGCTCGCGGGAGACCGCCTCGTCGTAGGATTCGCCCGCGTCCACGTGCCCCGCGCACGACGACGAAAGCAGCCCCGGGCACGTGTCTTTCGCGAGCGAGCGCTTCTGCAGAATCAGCGATCCGCCGGGCGTGAAGACGAAGACGTGCACGGCGCGGTGCAGGAGCTTCCGCGCGTGCACTTCGGCGCGCGTCGCCCGCCCGATCGCGCGGTCTCGCGCGTCGACGACGTCGAAAATCTCGTTCGGATTCTGGGCTTCCATGCGGAAAAGCTTAGAACGGAAAACGGAAAATGGAAAACGGAAAACGGGGCGGCGGCGGAAGCGCGCGCGGAAGAAAATTTACTCGCGCCCGCGGCGCGTTCCCGCGAAAATGTACGCATGAAAATCCTCAAGCCCTTCGCCCTTTTCATCTGCGCCGTGTGCGCGTTTTTCCCCGCCGCCGTTCCCGCGCTCGAAGCCGCGCCGGTCCGCGCCGCCAAAAAGGCGCCCGCCGCGACGAAAGAAAACTGGCAGGAACTCTTCGCCGACGGCCTCTTTTCCGCTGACGGCAAGCCGGTTCCGCTTTCCGCGCTGACCTCCAAGAAGTTCATCGGCGTGTATTCCTCCGCGTCGTGGTGCGGCCCGTGCAAGGCGTTTACGCCCGAGCTCATCGCGTTCTACAAGAAGAACAAGGGCAAAATCGAAATCGTGCTGCTCGGCGCCGACCGCGACCAGGAGGCCGTCTTCAAATACATGAAGGACCACGGCATGACCTGGCTCGCCGCCAAGCGCGGTTCCGGCGTGATTCAGCGCTTCTCGATCCGCCACGACATCAAGGGCATTCCGGACTTCCGCGTCTTCAAGAAAAACGGCGAACTTCTCGTCGCCGACGGGCGCAACCTCGCCGCCGTGCGCGCCGCGATCGACGGAAAATAATCGCCCGCGCGGAGCGTTCCCGTGAGGCCTCTCCGGACCGAAATCCTCGCTTTCGGCGTCGCGACGCTCGCGCACGCCGCGGCGCTTTTCGCGCTCGCCGCCCTCGACGAATCCGCGGCCGACGCCTCCGCCGAATCCGCGCCGCTCATTCTCGAATTTTTCGCGGAAACGCCCGTCGAACGCACGGAAACGCCGCCCGAACCCGAAGCGGAGACGGAGGAAAAAGACGCCGAAGCCGCCGCGGGAGCGCCCGCCGTCGCCGCGGACGCGCTTCCCGCCGAAAGTCCCGAAGACGCGGCGCCGCTCCAAGCGGCGGAGACCGAGGCGGCGCTTCCCCCGCCGCCGCCCGATCCCGCGCCGGAGCCGACGCGGGAAACCCTCACCGAAGCCGCGCACGACGCCGCGCCCGGCGAAGACGGGAACGCGCGCGGAGACGGGCTCGACGCCGACGAGACGCTCGGCGTTCCCGCGCCCGAGGAGCCCGCCGAGCCGAAGGCGCCCGCCGTTCCCGCGACGGAAGGCGCGCCGGCGCCGGCTTCCGCGCCCGAGGAAGTGCGCGAACGCGGCGGCGAAAGAATCGGGAAACGCGGCGACCCGAGCTCCGCGCGCGAAGGCGATTTCGGCAGCGGCGGGAACGGCGCCGACGCGACCGCGACCGTGCGCTACCGCCGACGCGTCGCGCCGAAATATCCGCGCGCGGACGCTCTCGCCGGCAGGACGGGAACGGTCGTGCTGCTGCTCGACATCGACGAACGCGGCGCGCTCACGGGCGTGCGCGTGAAGCGCTCTTCGGGCTCGCCGTCGCTGGACGCCGCGGCGATCCGCGCCGCCCGCGCCTCGGAATACCTGCCCGCCCGCGAGGGCGCGCGCGCCGTGCCTTCCCGCGCCGAAGTGGACTACACCTTCGCCCGCTGAGACGCGGCGTCATTTCCCCGCCTTTTCTTCCGGCGGGAGAACGATCTTGCGCGGGTTCACCGCGCGGGAACGCCATTGAGAGGGCGGGAGCGCCTCCGTCGGCACCAGGTCGATGAAGACGATTTCCGGCGGGCAGAAAAGCCGCAGGCGCAGGCGGCTTTCGCCGACGCCGCGCGTGACGAAGACGTCCTTGCCGCCTTCCTCGAACATGCCGTGCGCGTATTGGTCGCCGATGCGGCTCGCGTGCGGCACGAGCGGAATATGCCCCGGCAGGCAGACCTGGCCGCCGTGCGTGTGCCCCGCGAGCGTGAGCGCGTAGCCCGCCTCGCGCGGCAGGTCGAGCACGAGGTCCGGCGAGTGCACGACGAACAGCGCCGCGCCGTAAAAGTCTTCCGGCGGGAACGGCACCGCGTCCTCCGGCGCGATGCGCGAAATGAGATGGTTGCGCACGCCGCCGAGAAAGACCTCGCACTCGTCGCCGAAGCGCAGCCGCGCCGTGCCCGGCTCGAGAATGCGGATGCCGGCGTCTTCGAGCATTTTCCGGATTTTGTCCGCGCCGTACGCGTAGTCGTGATTGCCGAGACAGGCGAAGACGGGCGTCTTCCCGCCGTCGCGCAGCTCGCTCAGAATCTCGGACATGAGCGGCAGGTTCAGCGTGTTTTCCGCGGGATCCCTGGACGCGAACGCGTAGTCGCCGACGAGAACGACGAGGTCGGGCGAGCGTTCCCGAATCGCGTTCACGACGCGGCGGAGGCGCGGAGCGTCGCCCGGGCGCGCGTGAAAATCTCCGGCGACGGCGACGCGGACGCGGTTGCTCGTGCCGTTCCATTCCGGAATCGGGTATTTGAAGCGCGTCTCCGTAAGCATGTTCGGCTCGACCCAATACGCCCACGCGAACAGGCAGAGCGCCGCCGCGGGAACGGCGATCGCGCCCGCGATCAGAATTTTCCGGATGTTTCGCTTCATAAGAGGAGGAAAGCGTCGCCGCCCGACGTTTCCGTCGATTTTCGAGGCGGCGGCGCGGGAAAAACCCGCCGGAGCAAATGCCCGCTCGACGAAACGCGTTTCTGCGGATAGTCTCGAAGCAGAAAAAACGTCATGGCAAAACTTTCAGAAATCGTCGCCTGGTGCGACGCGCGCGTCGGCCGGGTCGGCTTCCGGGATTTTCCCGGAGCGAACAACGGGCTGCAGTTTGAGAACCGCGGCGAAGTCCGCAAGATCGGCGCCGCCGTGGACGCGTCCACGCCCGTCTTCCGCGAAGCGGCGCGGCGCGGCGTTGATCTGCTGCTCGTGCATCACGGCATGTTCTGGCGCGCGCAACATCCCGTCGTCGGACCGACTTACGAAAAATTCCGCGCGCTGCTCGACGCGGACCTCGCCGTCTATTCCGCGCACCTGCCGCTGGACGCGCACCGCGAAATCGGCAACAACGCGATTCTCGCGCGCGAGCTCGGCGCGGAAATCCTCGAGTGGGGACTCGAATACGAAGGCAACACCTTCGCCGCGGTCTGCGCGGGCATGCCGCGGGAACGCCTCGTCGCGAAGCTGCGCGCGCTTTTCCCGGACACGTTCCGCGCGATCGAGTTCGGGAGCGCGGAGCCGCGGCGCGTCGCCCTGCTCTGCGGCTCGGGCAACACCGCCGTCTCCGAGCTGCGCGCGCTGGGCTGCGACACGCTCGTCTGCGGCGAGCTGAAGCAGGAGCACTTCACCGCCGCGCAGGAGCTCCGCCTCAATCTGTATCCGTGCGGGCATTACGCGACGGAACGCTTCGGCGTGCGCGCGCTCGCCGCCGAGGCCGCCGAAGAGTTCGCGCTCCCGTGGGAGTTCATCGAGACCGCCTGCCCGCTCTGAACCGCGTTCCCGCGCCGGAAATCTTCACGCCATGAACGAAAATCTGATTCTTTCGCTGACGCTGCTGGGCGTATGCGTCTTCTTCTTCGTCATCAACAAGCCGCGCATGGACGTCGTCTCGCTGCTCGCGCTGATGCTGCTGCCGCTGCTGGGCATCATCGACATGAAGGAGGCGCTGAGCGGCTTCAGCGACCCGAGCGTGATCCTGATCGCGCTGATGTTCGTCGTCGGCGAAGGGCTGATCCGCACGGGCATTTCGACCGACGTCGGGCTGTGGATTCTGAAGAAGTCGCGCAACAATCCGACGAAGCTCATCGTTTTTCTGATGGTCGCCGTCGCCGTGATCGGCTCGGTGATGAGCTCGACGGGCATCGTGGCGCTCTTCATCCCGATCGTGCTCGGCATCTGCCGCAGCCAGAAGATTTCTCCCGCGAAACTGATGATGCCGCTGAGCTTCGCCGGGCTGATCAGCGGCATGATGTCGCTCGTGGCGACGCCGCCGAACATGGTGGTGAACTCCGTCCTCACGCGCGAAAATTATCCGAGCCTCGGCTTCTTCGCGTTCACGCCGATCGGCGTGCTCGTGCTCGCCGCCGGCGTCGGCTACATGCTCTATGTGCGGAAATTTCTCGGCGGGAACGACGACGCGGAAGCGCAGACGCGTTCCCGCGGCAAGCGCGAGATGAACTTCGTCGAGCTCGCCGAGCGCTACCGCGTGACGTGGCGCGACGCGGTCTTCGTCGTCACGGCGGACTCGCCGCTGTGCGGCAGGAAAATCCGCGAATGCCCGCTGCGCTCGGAATACGCCGCGAACATCGTGTGCATCGACCGGCGGGAACAGCGCCTCGGCAAACGCTCGCTGATCAACCCGGTCGGCGACACCGAGCTGCGCGAGGACGACGCGCTGCTGATCGACTTTCTCAACGAGACGCCGCCCGCCGCGATCGCCGCCGTCGCCGAAAAGCTCCGCCTGCGCCAGGAGCCGCTCGAAGGCGGCCGCCGCTTCGCGAAGGCGGAGCGAGAGTTCGGGCTGCTCGAGATTTCCGTCATGCCTGATTCCGATCTCGAGGGCAAGACGCTCGCGGAATCGCGTTTCCGCGAAAAATACCGCATGAGCGTGTACGCGCTGCGCCGCAACAACGCCGCGATCTCCGGCGAACGCCTCGCGCGGGAACGCTTCAAGGTCGGCGACACGCTGCTCGTCGGCGGGCCGTGGAAGGAGCTCTCCTCGCTGCAGACGTGGAACAAGCACTTCATCGTGCTCGCGCTGCCCGAAGAGTATTCGCGCGCGGTCGCCGTGCCCGGCGGCGCCCCGTTCGCGCTGGCGAGCGTCGCCGTCATGGTCGGGCTGATGATCTTCACGGACGTCCCGAGCGTGCTCGCCGCGCTGATCGCGTGCATGATTCTGATCTTCTCGAAATGCGTGGACATCGACCGCGCCTACCGCTGCGTCAACTGGTCGAGCATCATCCTCATCGTCGGTATGATTCCTTTCGCGACCGCGCTGGAGAAGACCGGCGGCGTCGCGCACGCCGCCTCCGCCGTGATGGCGACGTTCGGCGACTCCTCGCCGCGCGTCATCCTCGGCGCGATGATGGCGACGACGATGATCGTCGGGCTGTTCATGTCGAACACGGTCACGGCGGTGCTGCTCGCGCCGCTCGCCGTCAGCGTCGCGAAGTCGCTGGATCTTTCGCCTTACCCGTTCGCGGTCGGCATCGCGATCGCGGCGTCGACGGCGTTCATGACGCCGATCTCCTCGCCGGTGAACACGCTCGTTCTCGAGCCCGGGCGCTACAAGTTCTTCGACTTCGTGAAGGTCGGCGTCCCGTTCTCGATCATCGTCCTGCTGATCGGCGTCGCCTTCATCCCGCTCTTCTTCCCCTTCGAAGGCTGAGGCGCCTCCGCCCGCGGGAACGCGCGGCGGCGCGCAAAAAAATCTCGCGTTCGCGCGGCGGCGCGGGCATTGTTTCGGCGGTTTTTCAAACAGTCACCCCCGTTATTCTTTGCCATGACGAACGCCGCTCCCATTTCCCCGCCGCCGGTGAGCATCGCCGGAGAGTGCGTCACCGCCGCGAAAATCCGTCTGCGCCACGTGAGCAAGACGTTCCGTTCCCGCCAGGGTTCGGTGCTCGCGCTCGACGACGTTTCGCTCGACATCGGCGAGGGCGAGTTCGTCTGCCTCGTCGGTCCGAGCGGCTGCGGCAAATCGACGATTCTGAACCTGATTGCCGGGCTCGAGACCGCGACGGAAGGCGAAGTGCTGATGGACGGCGAGCCCATCGTCGGTCCCGGGCGGGAACGCATGGTGATGTTTCAGGAGTCGGCGCTGTTCCCGTGGCTGGACGTGCTGCAGAACGTGATGTTCGGGCTGCGGCTCAAGCCGAATCTGACGAACTCGGAGCGCGCCGAGGTCGCGATGTACTACCTTTCGCTCGTCGGGCTGGAGAAGTTCTACAAGGCGAACGTCCACCAGCTTTCCGGCGGCATGAAGCAGCGCGTCGCGCTGGCGCGTTCGCTCGCGCCGAATCCGCGCATTCTGCTGATGGACGAGCCGTTTTCCGCGCTCGACGCGATGACGCGCGAGCAGCTCTACGGCGACCTGCAGCGCATTTTCGTGCAGCGGCGCAAGACGATCATCTTCGTCACGCACAACATCCGCGAGGCCGTCTGCCTGGGCGACCGCATCATTCTGCTTTCGCCGAATCCCGGGCGCGTCGGGCAGGATTTCCGCGTCTCGCTCCCGCGTCCGCGCGACATCAACGATCCCGAGCTTTCGAAGACGTCGATTCCGATCACCGCCGCGCTGAAGCGGCATCTCGGCAAGGCGGCGGGCGGCGCCGTCTCGGACGCGTGAGGCGTTCCCGCGCGACCCCGAAATCTCACCCCGAACACGGAAAGGAAAATTCTTCATGAAACGCGTCGTTTTTTACGTTCTCTTCGCGGCGGTTCTGCTCGCCGGGCTCGAAATCGTCGGCCGCAGCGACTGGCTCGCCGATTTTTCGCTGAAGAAAAACACCGCGGACGATTCGACGCTGCGCGTCGGCTACTTCCCGAACATCACGCACGCGCAGGCGCTCATCGCGCAGCAGATGGCGTTCGAGGGCAAGCCGTGGTTCGAGCCGCGCCTGCCCGCGGGAACGAAGCTCGCCTGGCAGCCCTACAACGCTGGTCCCGCCGCGATGGAGGGGCTGACGATCGGCTCGATCGACCTCTCCTACGTCGGCCCGTCGCCCGCGATCAACGCCTACATCCGGCGCGAGGGCGCGGTGCGCATCGTCTGCGGGAGCGCCGAAGGCGGCGCCGCGCTCGTCGTGCGCGCGGACTTCACGGGAACGGAGGCGCGCGATTTCGTCGGCAGAAAAATCGCCACGCCGCAGCTCGGCAACACGCAGGACGTCGCCTGCCGCGCCTGGCTCGTGAAGAACAAAATCGCCGTTCCCGCCGCGGGCGGCGGCGACGTGCAGATCGCGCCGACGAAGAATCCCGACCAGCTCGCGCTTTTCCGCGCGGGAACGCTGGAGGCGGCGTGGACGGTCGAGCCCTGGGTCTCGCGGCTCGAACTGGACGCGGGCGGCAAGATTTTTCTCGAAGACTTCGAATCCGTGACGACCGTGCTGGCGAGCTCGACGGAGACGCTCGCGCACCGCAGGAAGCTGCTCAACGCGTTCGCGGTCGCGCACGGCGAGCTCACGGCGTGGATCAACGCGCACCCGGAAGAGGCGAAGACGCTGCTGCAGCGCGCGCTCACGCGCGAGACGCACGCGGAGTTCCCGCGGCGCATCGTCAACAACGCGTTCCCGCGCATCCGCTTCGTCTCGGAGGTGAACCGGCGCTCGCTCGCCGAATACATCAACGACGGCTACGCGACGGGCATGATTCCGGAAAAGGTCGAGGTCGAAAAGCTCGTGCAGACGACGGAGATTTCGGCGAAGATGCGCGCGGGAATCTTCCCGCTGCCGTCGGAGATCGCGTGTTTTCTGTGGCGGGGCGTCTGCGACGGCTCGATCCTGAGCGCGCTCTTCGTCACGATGCGGCGGCTGCTGCTGGGCTACGCGATCGGGTTCGCGATCGCGCTCCCGCTCGGGCTGCTGCTGTCGCAGAGCAAGCTCGTGCGCGACACGCTGGGCGTGCTCGCGCTCGGATTCCAGGGGCTGCCGAGCGTGTGCTGGGTGCCGATTTCGCTGGTGATCTTCGGTCAGGACGAATGGGCGATTCTGACCGTCGTCGTGATGGGCTCGGTGTGGTCGCTGATGCTCGCGACGGAAAGCGGCATCCGCAGCGTGCCGCCGCTCTACGTCCGCGCGGCGCGCACGATGGGCTCGAAGAATCTTCACCTGTGGACGCGCGTGATGTTCCCGGCGGCGCTCCCGCTGATCTTTTCGGGCATGAAGCAGGGCTGGGCGTTCGCGTGGCGCTCGCTGATGTCCGCGGAAATCTACGTGTACATCTTCAGCGGCGTCGGGCTGGGCTGGATGCTCAACGCCGGGCGCGAGGAGATGAACGTCGAAAAGGTGTACGGCGTGATGCTCGTCATCATCCTCGTCGGTCTCGTGATGGACCGCCTCTGCTTCGCGCCGGTGGAAAACTGGCTGCGGGAACGCTGGGGCCTGGACAAGTGATCCCGCGGGAACGCGACGGACGCGCGCTTGCGTTTTTTCGGCGAAGCGCGTAGAGCTTTGCGCGCATATGAATCCGGTGATTTTGAAGACGGCGGCGCTGCTGGCGCTTTCCAACTGCTTCATGACGTTCGCGTGGTACGGGCACCTCAAGGGGCTGCGGAACGCGCCGTGGATGATCGCGGTGCTGACGAGCTGGGGCGTGGCGTTCTTCGAATATCTGATCATGGTGCCCGCAAACCGCATCGGCTACGCGGGCGGGCTCGAGCTCGGGCAGCTCAAGATCATGCAGGAGGTCATCACGCTGTCGGTCTTCGTGCCGTTCGCGCTGCTCTTCATGGGCGAAAAATGGCGCTGGGACTATCTCTGGGCGTTCTGCTGCCTCGTCGGCGCGGTGTATTTCGTCTTCCGCGGGAAGGCGGCGTGAGCGCGCGGGAACGCTTGATTATTTCCTGCGTCTGCGCTACCCTGCATGCCATCCCATCAAAAGAACCGATTACTTTGCTATGAAGAAAGAGCTCATCGAAAATCTCAATCGGCTTCGCCAGACGGCGCTCAACGGCGGCGGCGAAGACAAACTGAAAGCTCGTCGCGCCAAGGGTCTCATGACCGCGCGCGACCGCATCGCAGGGCTGGTCGCTCCCGGCTCTTTCATGGAATTCGGCATGCATGTGAAGCATCAGTGCCAGGATTTCGGCATGAAAGGCAAGGATCTGCCCTGCGACGGCGTCGTCACCGGCGTCGGTCTGGTGGACGGGCGTCCCGTCGCCATCTTCGCGCAGGACTTCACGGTTCAGGGCGGCTCGCTCGGTCACGCGCACGCGCAGAAAATCGCGCGCACGCAGGAATACGCGCTCACGAACGGCATGCCGATCATCGGCATCAACGACTCCGGAGGCGCCCGCATTCCCGAAGGCGAAATGGCGCTCAAGGGCTTCGGCGACATCTTCTACCGCAACGTGCAGTCGTCCGGCGTCGTGCCTCAGATTTCGATCATCGCGGGCCCGTGCGCGGGCGGCGCGGCTTATTCGCCGGCGCTGACGGACTTCATCATCATGAAGAAGACGAACGCGCAGATGTTCATCACGGGACCGGAAGTCATCAAGGCCGTCACCGGCGAAGCCTGCACGATGGACGAAATCGGCTCCGCCGCCGCGCACGCCTCCATCAGCGGCAACGTCCACTTCGTCGCCGAGGACGACGCGCACGCGCTCCAGATCGCGCGCCGCCTGCTCAGCTATCTCCCGTCCAACAACATGAAGGATCCGCCGCACGACCCGACGCCCGTCGTCAGCACGCAGGAGGATCCCTACATGGAAAAGCTCGTGCCCGAAGACCCGAAGAACCCGATCGACATGAAGAAGGTCATCGAACGCCTCTTCGACGAGGACACGTTCTTCGAAGTCATGCAGGATTTCGCGAAGAACGCCGTCATCGGCTTCGCGCGCATGCAGGGCGTCGTCTGCGGCATCGTCGCCAACCAGCCGACGCAGAAGGCGGGCGTGCTCGACATCGACGCGTCCGACAAGTGCGCGCGCTTCATCCGCTTCTGCAACGCGTTCAACATTCCGCTCGTCACGCTCGTGGACGTTCCCGGCTTCCTGCCCGGCAAGCACCAGGAACGCGGCGGCATCATCCGCCACGGCGCGAAGATGCTCCACGCGTACTCCGCCTCGACCGTGCCGAAGATCACGCTCATTCTCCGCAAGGCCTACGGCGGCGCCTACATCGCCATGTGCTCGAAGCACCTCGGCGCCGACGCCGTCTATGCGTGGCCGACCGCGGAAATCGCCGTGATGGGTCCGGACGGCGCCGCCAACATCATCTTCAAGAAGGACATCGCCGCCGCGGGCGAAAAGGCGAAGGCCGAAGCGCTCGCCGCCGGAAAGTCCGAAGCCGAGGCGGAAGCCGCGGGCAAAGCCGCCGCCGCCGCCGCGAAGAAGGCGCACGCCGACGAATACGCCGCGCAGTTCGCCGCGCCGTACCGCGCCGCCGCGCAGGGCATCGTGGACGACGTCATCGATCCCGCGAAGTCGCGCGCCGTCATCTCCATGGCGCTGCGCAACACGCTCAACAAGCGCGGCACGCGCCCGCCGAAGAAGCACGGCAATATGCCGCTCTGAGTCGGCGCTCCCCGAAGAACGTTCCCGCGGTTTTCCCTCCGCGGGAACGTTTTTTTGCGGAATCTCCAAAAAAAGACTTGCGCCTCTCCCGAAAAAACATTTTATTCGCTTCTACATTTTTTCCATTGCTCAGGTGGTGAAATTGGTAGACACGTATGCTTGAGGTGCATATGCCGAGAGGCTTAGGGGTTCGAGTCCCCTCTTGAGCACCATTTCAAAAAGCCCGCGAAGCCGCAACGCTCGCGGGCTTTTTCGCGTCCGGACTCAGAGAGGACTCGAACCCCTAAGCGCTTTTCGCGGGGAAGACGGAACCGCGAATTTCCGCGAATGAGCGCGAATTTCACGGGGGCGCGCTTGCCCTCTTTTTCAACAGGGATTTCGGGGATTTCTTTTTTGGGAGCGGGGTTTCTCGAAGGCTTTTCGCTTCGCATGAAATGCGGAACAAAAATAACCCCATGCGGCGACGCCGCTTGGGGCTGGGCACGAAGCGAACACGCGCCTGAAAGGCGCAACTTCCTGAGGCACGGAGATCTTTCGGAACCGCGAATTTCCGCGAATGAGCGCGAATTTCACCGAAGGGCGATCGTCCCGCTTGCCCTCGAAAATCTCCCCACGGAAACTTCCCTTTAACCCTTAACCTTTAAGCTTTCTTCCGTCCTCCGCCTTTCGCCGTCCCTCCGATTAC